>NZ_CP136946.1:2847417-3163797 GCF_050916355.1 Jeongeupia wiesaeckerbachi | reverse complement strand
CATCCTCGAAGCCGATCTGATCCAGGCGGCGGAGTGGTTCGGCCGTGGTGGGATGAATGATGGGGGCGACTTGGATCGAAACGGCCGTGGGGCCTCGCTGTCGCTGTACTGCATGGGCTTGAACCAGTCGGCGCACGGCACCGACAAGAATCTGGCGCTGATCAATCTGCATCTGGCCACCGGCCAGATCGGCAAGCCCGGCGCCGGGCCGTTTTCGCTGACCGGCCAGCCGAACGCGATGGGCGGGCGCGAGGTCGGTGGCATGGCGACGATGCTCGCCGCGCATCGCGATATCGCCATTCCGTCGCACCGCGCCGAGGTCGCCGAGATCTGGGGCGTGCCGGCCGAGCGGCTCTCAAGCCAGCCGGGCTTACCGGCCGTGGCGATGTTCGACGCGATCCTGGAAGGCAAGATCAAGGCCGTGTGGATCGCCTGTACCAACCCGGCGCACTCGCTGCCCGATGCCGGCCGGGTGGCTGAAGCACTGGCGGCGGCCGAGTTCGTCGTCGTGCAGGAAGCCTTCGTCAACACCGACACCGTGCCGTACGCCGACGTGCTGTTGCCGGCCGCGACCTGGGGCGAAAAAGGCGGGACGGTCACGAATTCAGAACGGCGCATTTCGCGCGTCCGCGCTGCAGTAAAGGCGCCCGGCGAAACCCGGCCGGACTGGTGGATTGCGTCCGAAGTCGCTCGGCGAATCGAGGCGCGCCTGTACCCGGAAGAGTCTTCGCATTTCGATTACGCGGAAACGGCGACGATTTTCGACGAGCACCGCAGGCTGACCATCGGCCGTGATCTCGACATCGGCGGCATCGACTACGCCTTGCTCGAATCACACGGCCCGCAGCAATGGCCGCTGAAGGCGGGCATGAAACAGGGGCTGGCGCGACGCTACGTCGATGGCACGTTTGCGACGATGGACGGCCGCGCGCAGTTTCATGTCACCGCGTACAAACCGGTGGCCGAGCCGACCAATGCCCGCTATCCCTTCCATCTGCTCACCGGCCGGCTGCGCGACCAGTGGCACGGCATGAGCCGCACCGGCCGCTTGCCGCAACTGTTTGCCCATACGCCGGAGCCGACGCTGACGATGCATCCGAACGACGCCGAACGCCGCGGGTTGAAAGCCGGTGAGCTGGTCAAGATTGCCAGCAAGCGCGGTGCGGTTGTGCTGCCGCTGGCCATCGGCAATGACGTGCCGAGCGGCAGCGTGTTTGCCGCAATGCACTGGAGCGGCCAGTTCCTCAGCAGCATCGGCATCAACGCAGCCAGCGCGCCGATGGTCGACGGCAAGTCATTCCAGCCCGAGCTCAAGCATGCGGCGGTGCGAGTCGAGCGGGCCGAGTTGCCGTGGCGGGCGATAGCCGCACTGCGCAGCCCTAATGTGCTGGTGCTGCACGCGGCGGTGCAACCGCTGCTGGCCGATTGCGATTACGCAGCGATCAGCCTGCAGGGGCGCGACACGCTGGTGCTGCGCGCCGCATGCGCCGAAGCACCAGCCGGTTGGCTGGAGCGCTTGTTCACCGCGCTCGATCTGCAGCCGGGCGCCGACGTGCTCGAATATCGCGATGCGCGCCGCAATGTGGTCAAGCGCGTCGGCTGGCGGGACGGGGCGCTCAATGGCTTCGTGTTCGCCGGTGAACTCGGCGGCGCCGAAGGCCTGCTCGATACCTTGCTTGCCGGCGAGCCGTGGCAGGGGCCGAGGCTGGCGGTGTTTGCACCCAGGGGGGTAAACACCGCACCGCGGGATCGCGTTGTCTGCAATTGCACCCAGGTGCGCGAATCGCAAATCCTCGGCCAGGTTGCGACCGGCGCCGGATTTGAACAAGTGAAGGCCAAACTGGGCTGCGGAGCGGTGTGCGGCTCCTGCGTACCCGAACTCAAACGCCTGTGCGCACCCAGCTCGCGGGCAGCCTGAAAACCAACGGAATGGCTGATAAATCCCAGCGCAGCGGTGCTGACAAGGTAAGCGAGCACGGTCGGCAGGGGTTTTCAGTCACGCCAAGGAGAACATCATGAACGGTAAAGTCATCCTGCTTGGCGCTGGCCCCGGCGATCTGGATCTGTTGACGCTGAAGGCCGTCAAGGCGCTGGCAGCAGCTGAGATCGTGCTGCTCGACGACCTGGCCAATCCGGAGATCGTCACACTGGCGCCGCAGGCGCGGGTGATTCGCGTCGGCAAGCGCGGTGGCTGCAAATCGACGCCGCAGGATTTCATCCAGCGGCTGATGCGCCGTTACGCGCTGGCCGGTAAGGTCGTTGTGCGGGTCAAGGGCGGCGAGGTCTTGTTGTTCGGCCGTGCCGGCGAGGAAATCGCTTTTCTGCAGGCGGCCGATGTGCCGGTCGAGATCGTCAACGGCATCAGCTCGGGGCTGGCCGCAGCCGCCGGCCTCGGCATCTCGCTGACGCATCGCGAGCATTGCCGTGGCGTGACCTTCGTCACCGCGCACGCCCAGGATCATTCCGAGCCCGATTGGGATGCACTGGCCGCGACCGGCACGACGCTGGTGATCTACATGGGCATGAGCCGGATATCCAGCCTGAGCGACGGGCTGATGCGCACCTTGCCGCCGTGTACGCCGGCGGCCGTGGTGCAATGGGCAAGCACCGCACGCGAGCAAAGGCTGGTGACCACGCTAGCCGCATTGGCTGGCGACGCCGAGACCGCCGGCCTCGGTAGCCCGGCGATCATCCTCGTTGGTGACGCGGTTGGCGAGGCTGCGGCAACGCTGCCGCTACAAGCTGCTGCCTAGACTATCGGGCCGCGATTTCAGTATCTGGTGGGGGCGGCCCGAGCAAGGTGTTAAACGGGGCCGGCCGCAAGAAGAAATGAAACCGGAGAGGGCTGCTTGAATTGATGCGGAAAATATGGGCCTGCGTGGGTGTGCCAGATCAGTTCAAAAGGGCATAAATGCGTGGTAGTGGCGCCAGCTCCGCGCGCGTTTTGTCATTCAGGGCGGTAAGGTGTGGAGACCGTCATTTGTGCTGTTCACTTGATTGTTTTCGATGGCTCAAGGCGGTCGCAATTGTTTCGATGGCGGCGCTCTGCCTGGAAAGCAATGCGTTCTGCTGACCTGCCCCCCGATTTCAGAACATCCGCCTGCTCTACTGCTGCGTGCCATCTGCGTTTGTGGAAGGGGGCTTCGATCGATGGCGAGGCGGGTACTACCCCGAAAGTAAAAAACCCCCGACGCCACGTGCCGGGGGTTGCGCGATCTAACCAGTGTTGATGCTTGATCAGGTCCAGTTTCTCGGCGGACCAGGCACCTGCACCGTGTTTTTAGTAGGTGTAGAACATCCGCTGGATTTCCTTGGTGTCCTTTGTCTTGGTCAGCGCCAGCATCAGCAGGATGCGAGCCTTTTGCGGGCTGAGCGTGTCGGCGACGACGAAATCGGTTTCGTCATCGTTGTTTTCGCCATTGCGGATGACCGGGCCGTTGCTGATGCGCGATGAGCGCACGACTTGCATGCCTTGCTTGCGCAACTCGGTCAGGCGCGGGCGCACGGTGTTGGCAAGGCTGCCGTTGCCGGTGCCGGCGTAGACGATGCCGACGTCACCAGCCGCGGCAAAAGCGTCGATCGCCAGCGTGTTGGCGTTGGCCGAGCCATAGGCGATATCCACGGCCGGCAGCTTGTCGAGCTTGCTGACGTCGAACTCGGTATCGGCCGTGTTCTTGCGGGTGGTGGCGCGATAGAACACCGGCTTGCCCGACACGATGTAGCCAAGGCTGCCCAACTCCGGCGAACGGAAAGTGTTGGTGGTCATGGTGTTGGTCTTGGTGACGTCGCGCGCGCCCTGGATTTCGTCGTTCAGTGTCACGAGTACACCACGGCCGATGGCATCCTTGCTGCCGGCGGTGGCAACGGCGTTGTACAGATTGATCGGACCGTCGGCGCTGATCGCGGTCGCCGGGCGCATCGAGCCGACGATGATCACCGGTTTCTTGCTCTTGACCGTGAGGTTGAGGAAGTAGGCGGTTTCCTCGATCGTATCGGTGCCGTGGGTGATGACGATGCCGTCAACATCCGACTGCTTCAATAGCTCGTTCACGCGTTTGGCGAGTTTGAGCCAGTGATCGTTGTTCATGCTTTCGCTGGCGATCTGGAACACCTGTTCGCCTTTGACGTTGGCCACTTTCTTCATTTCCGGCACGGCTTCGATCAGTTTCTCGACGCCGATCTTGGCCGCGGTGTAGCCGACCGTCGTGGTGCTGGTGGCCCCGGTGCCGGCGATGGTGCCGCCGGTGGCAAGGATCACGACATTGGGCAGCGAATCGGCCGCGTGAACCGAAAACGCGGCGCATAGCGCGGCGGCACAGAGGCCTTGTCGGGTGATAGTGGCGAACATCTGCATTCTCTCCGGAGTCGGCGGGCGTCGGGTTCACCGGGTCGGTGATGCCTTGCCCACCCATTATTTTGGGTTGGATACGCTGCCTGTCGGCAGGGTGAAAACGATGATGCTCGCCGTGTTTTTGCAATCCTATTGCCATATTTACTGATGGGGAAACGCCTTAGCGGTATTGGCTGACTTATGCGCTATTGGAGAATGAAATCAATTACTTAATTGGTTTTGATTGCCGAGCATACGCAATGCTGATGCAGCGCTCGGTGCCGCTTTGGCGTGGCGATGCAAGTGTTGCGCTGGCAAGGATTGATCCCGGTGCTGGCATGGGGATACCGTGCCGTGCGCATCGGGCTGGCGCGGTGAAATCAGTGCGGTGGTTTGATGCGGCGGCGGGCCGCTTTGCCGCTGTGGATGCCCGAATCGGCTATGCTTTCGGCTTTTGCGCGACATTGATCATGAAGCCCCAAGTCATCTGCCAGTTCAGTACCGCCGAAACGGCGCCCAGCCTGGATCACCCGCGTGTGGATCGTCGCGTCGATGGCAATCCCTTGCGGACGACGTGGGAGCACTACGCGCGGCAAGGCTTGTCGAGTGGCGTCTGGGCGTGCGAAATCGGCAGCTGGCACATCCGCTTTGCCGACGATCGCGACGAGTTCTTCTGCGTAATCGAAGGCCGGGTGCGGCTGCATGACGAGCTGGGAGCGATCGCGGAGTTCGGGCCAGGCGAGGCGGGGGTAATTCCGGCCGGATTCAGTGGCCGGTTCGAAGTGGTCGAGCCGGTGCGCAAATACTTCGTGGTTGTAGACCAGCCGCGTGGCGGGGCGGCTGTCTAGGCAAGCTTTGCGTTAAAGCGCCAGTAGGCCGGTTTCGAGCAACTCGTCGAGCAGCAAGGCCATGTCTTGCGCAGCGTCGCTGTCCGGATCGAGCGAGAACACGTCGGCGTGGCGGATCACTGCTGCCTCGTACAGCTCGGCAGGGCGAAGGGTCGCGCCGAGGACTTCGCCGGGATAGTCGTTGCGCAACTGCCGCAGCGCGTGTTCGCTGCTGATATTGCCGCTCTGGTAGCGGTTGAGCAGGTAGCGGCGCGGCTTGCGCGGCACCAGGCGCTCCAGCCCGGCCAGCGTCCGGGCGCTCATGCGGGCACCGTGCAGCGCCAGTGTTTCGGGCGAAACCGGCACCAACACCAGATCGGCGGCGAGCAAAGCCGAGAACCCCAGTACGCCGAGCATCGGGCCGCAATCGATCAGCACCGGCGCGTGGTCGGCCAGCATCTCGGCAGTCAGCCCAAGCTGCAGCCGCCACAGATGGTCGCGGTGGCGGGTGAGCTGGGCGTCGACTTTCGACAGTGCCAGTTCGGACGGAATGAAGTTGATGCCGTTCGGCAGCGGTCGAACGAGGTCGGACAGCGCCGCGGTGCCACGGAAGAAATCGTGGATCGTCGCGCCGGGTGACGCGCCAAATCCCCAGTAATGGCTCAGGTGCGCCTGTGGGTCGAGGTCGATCACCAGCGGTGCGCTACCGTTCTGCGCCATGGCGGCGGCAAGGTTGGCCGTGACGGTCGTCTTGCCGACGCCGCCCTTCTGGTTGAATACCGCGATGACTGTCATGGCTGCCGCGTTTGCTCGGAAAGCAAGAACTTAGTCGAAAACGACCTTGGTTGAAAGTGATTCGACGACCGCATTGGCCGCACCTACTGTGGCCGCTCGCAGCCTGTGGCGACCGGCACGCGATGCATCGCACCCCAGTCGCGTAGCGCCAGCAGCACGGGCTCGAGCGTGCGGCCGTGGTCGCTGAGCCGGTATTCGACCCGCGGCGGCACCTCCGGGTAGACGGTACGGGTGACGAGTCCGTCCTGTTCCAGCTCGCGCAGCTGCTTGGTCAGCATCCGCTGGGTGATCCACGGCAGGATGCGCTGGAAAGCGTTGAAGCGGATGCATTCGTGCTCAAGCAGCAGGAAAAGCAGCACGCCTTTCCACTTGCCATCGATCAATTCGAGCGTGGCCTCGACCGGGCAACCGATCGAGCCGTCATAACCGCCGTGTCTGCGCATAGGCACCGATTTGTAACTAAGGGCTGAAATTGTGCGTTCTTATGACTTGCGAATATATCGGGAATAATCGGTTGCACCAAATCGGCCGGAAGCCCGAATCAGACGCTGCGGTTTTTGCGCCGCGACCCACCGCAGCGCCCAGTTGCGAGTTCAGCCAAGCGGGGCCGAGCTGGCCATCCATTCCCGTGGCGTTGCGCCGTTTAGCCCGTTTGCGCGGCAACCCGAAAAAACGCTGCGCAGTGCTGTTGCGACCCGGTCTGTGGTGGAAATTCATCAACGCGCTATCCGAGCAAATCGTTCGATGGCCATTTAGGGAAAAACCATGAACCCAAGATATCTGCTGATTGCCGCCATGGTGATGCTGGCCGGCGCGGCGCAAGCCGAACAGTGCGCTTCGAAGACGTGCAACGACATTGTTGCCGTCGCGCACGACTACACCGATGGCTGGTACAACGGCGACGGCCCGCGAATGAAGCGTGCGATTTACGAAAAACTCGTGAAACGCGAGATTCCGCAAAACGGCGACAAGACGAAAATCAGCGACCTCTCGCCAGAAGGGCTGGTTTTCTACACAGCCAAAGGTACTGGCGCCACCAGCGAGCCGGGACTTCGCCGCAACGACGTCAAGGTGCTCGATATCTACAACGGTATGGCGATGGTGCGCGTCGATATGCAGGACTGGGTCGACTATATGCAAATGGCCAAGATCGATGGCCGCTGGCAAATCGTCAATGTGATCTGGAGTCGTCACTCGAATGAATGAACGGGAGTACGGCTGGGAATAAAAAAGGGCGGGTTTAACCCCGCCCTTGTGCCATTTCGACGTGTTGGAATGACGCTAAAGCACTTCGGCCGCGTAGTCGGCCAGCCGCGAGCGCTCGCCGCGTTGCAGCGTGATATGGCCCGAATGCCCCCAGCCCTTGAAGCGGTCGACCACATAGGTCAGACCCGACGAACCCTCGGTCAGGTAGGGCGTATCGATCTGGCTGATGTTGCCGAGGCAGACGACCTTGGTGCCCGGGCCCGCCCGGGTGATCAGGGTCTTCATCTGCTTCGGCGTCAGGTTCTGCGCCTCGTCGATGATCAGGAACTTGTTGAGGAAGGTGCGGCCGCGCATGAAGTTGAGCGATTTAACCTTGATGCGCGAGCGGATCAGATCTCGCGTTGCTGCGCGACCCCAGTCGCCGGCTTCGGCGTCGGTCTGGTTCAACACGTCGAGGTTGTCCTCGAGTGCCCCCATCCACGGCGCCATTTTTTCTTCCTCGGTGCCGGGCAGAAAGCCGATGTCCTCGCCGACCGGCACGGTGACGCGGGTCATGATGATCTCGCTGTAGGTCTTGGATTCCAGCGTCTGCGCCAGACTCGCGGCCAATGTCAGCAAGGTCTTGCCGGTGCCGGCCTGACCGAGCAGCGAGATGAAGTCGACGTCCGGATCCATCAGCAGGTTGAGCGCGAAGTTCTGCTCGCGGTTGCGCGCCAGAATCCCCCAGATGGCGTTTTTCTGGTGCGAGTAATCCTTGAGGCTGACGATCAGGGCGCTCTTGCCGTCGATCTCGGCCACGCGTGCCATGAACGGCGTGTCGCCTTGCTGGTACAGCAACTGGTTCGGATACAGGTCGATGACATCCGGGCCCTTGATGCGCCAGAAACTGCGACCGCCTTCCTGCCAGCTCTGCAGATCCTTGCTGTTCTTCTCCCAGAAGGCCTGGTCGATTTCGCGCATGCCGGTGTAGAGGAGGTCGGTATCCTCGAGCACCTTGTCATTGAAGTAGTCTTCAGCGGCGAGCCCGAGCGCGCGGGCCTTGATGCGCATATTGATGTCTTTCGACACCAGGATGACCTGGCGCTTGGGCTGCATCTGCTGCAGGTGGTGCACGACGCCGAGAATCTGGTTGTCGGCTTTGCCGATTGGCAGTTGCGCCGGCAGAACGGTGGTAATCGCTTCGGTCTGCAGGAACAGCTTGCCGCTGGCCTGGCCCTTGCTAGGGCCTTCAAGCGGCACGCCGTCGTGCAGGCTGTGCTCGAGCCCGGCGACCAGTTCCTCCATGAAGCGGCTGGCCTGACGGGCGTTGCGGGCGACTTCGGACATGCCCTTCTTGTTGTTGTCGAGTTCTTCCAGCGTCATCATCGGCAGGAAGAGATCATGCTCCTGGAAACGGAACAGCGAGGTCGGATCGTGCATCAACACATTGGTGTCGAGTACGAACAGCTTGGTGTCGTCCTTGCGGCGAGGCTTGCGGGCAGCCATATCGTTTCCCCTTGCTGGTTGGTGCTGTGCGGGTGCAGCAGCCATGAAAAAAGCGGCGCACGCGCCGCTTCGTCTACTTCAGTGTCCGGACAAAGCCGAGGATTTCCTCGACATGCCCCGGGACCTTGACGCCTCGCCACTCCCTGACGATGCCGCCATCCCGATCGATGACAAAGGTGCTGCGCTCGATGCCGCGCACCTGTTTGCCATACATGTTCTTCATTTTCATGACACCGAATGCTTCGCAGGCGATCTCCTCCGGGTCGGATACCAGTTCGAACGGAAAACACTGCTTGGTCTTGAAGTTTTCGTGTGACTTGACGCTGTCACGGCTGACGCCGAAGACCTTCACGCCGGCGGCTTCGAAATCATCATGGTGAATGCGGAAATCGTTGCCCTCGACGGTGCAACCAGGGGTGCTGTCTTTCGGATAGAAATAGAGGATGAAAGCCTGACCCTTGAGCGCTGTCGTATCGAAGGTGCCGCCGCTGGTCGTCGGCAGGCTGAGGGTAGGGCACGGCGTATTGGACATCGGTGAGGTTTCTCCTTCTCGTTATGGTTGCCTTGCCTTGATTGTCGGCAATCGGCGCGGCAAGGGCAAGCGGGTGAGCGGCGAAAATCGGCTGGCATTCGTCCGTATCGCTCGACCGGCTCTGACGGTAAAATGCCGGCCATTCCAGTGAAATCAACCAAGGTATTACGATGAGCATCAAGTCGGATAGATGGATTCGGCGCATGGCCGAAGAGCACGGCATGATCGAGCCCTTCATTCCAGGCCAGGTCAAGGAAGTGAATGGCGAGCGCATCGTGTCCTACGGTACGTCGAGCTATGGTTACGACATCCGCTGCGCCGACGAATTCAAGGTGTTCACCAACCTGAACAGCACCATCGTCGATCCGAAGAACTTCGACGAGAACAGCTTTGTCGATGTGTCGGGCAAGGGCTACTGCATCATCCCGCCGAACTCGTTCGCGCTGGCCCGCACGGTCGAATACTTCCGCATTCCGCGCAATGCGCTGACGGTCTGTCTCGGTAAATCGACGTATGCGCGCTGCGGCATCATCGTCAACGTCACGCCGTTTGAACCCGAATGGGAAGGCTATGTGACGCTGGAGTTCTCCAACACCACGCCGCTGCCGGCGAAAATCTATGCCAACGAAGGCGTGGCACAGGTGCTGTTCTTCGAAGCGGACGAGGACGATGTCTGTGAAACCAGCTACCGCGATCGCGGCGGCAAGTATCAGGGCCAGAGCGGCGTGACACTGCCGAAGACCTGAGCGTCGTCCGCTACGGTGAAGCATCCAGAAGCCGCCCGGCATCAGCCGGCGGCTTTTTTGTTGCGTCGAACCGCATCGAACATGACACCTTTCTGGCCGCGCGCTATAAGAGCAGACAGGAGGGGCTATGACACTGCAATCGCGCTATCGAATCACGGACATGCTGTTGCAGGATGCGCATTGGGCGCTGCACCGGGGGCAGGACGAGCAGACCGGCGATGGCGTGCTGTTGCTGTCGATCCGACCGGCTTGCAACGATATTGTTTGCAGCCAATTACTTGCCGCAAAGCATCCGCAGTTGCTGGTGCCGATGGAAATCGTCCGGCCTGGTGATGCGCAAGCGGATGAAAGCTGGCTGGTGTTCGGCGACATCGCCGCCGAACCACTGGCGCAGCGCCTCAAACGTGAGGGACCTGTCACGCCGTTGCTGGCGGTGAGCTGGGTGCTCGACAGCCTCGCGGCCTGGCAAGCGGCGCAGCAACAGGGCGTGTCGCTGGCGTTTGGCGAGATGCAAGTGCTCGTCGACGCCTGGAATCGCTCCTGGTTGCTGCCTTTGCCCGACCCTGCCGGCACGAATCCCTTGCCTGCTGCAGTCAGCTTGCTGCAGCACCTGCTTGGTGACGTGGCAGCACGCCCCGAGCTGGCTGAGCTTCAGTCGCTACTGACAAGCAACGGCAACGTTGATGCCTGGGGACAGGCCCTGCGCGGCTGGCTCGATTTGCAAGGCCGAGGGGCCGGCGACACCGGCAGCACGCTCGAGCGCCTGCTGTGGCGGATGCAGCGTAGCGGGGATTTTCCGGCGCTGTCGCAGGCGATCAGCAGCCTCAACCAGATCCAGATGGACGACGCCGAGCATTTGCAGGGCCTGTCCGATGTGGTGCTCCGTGACTTCGCGCTGACCAACAAGCTGTTGCGACTGGCCAACTCGGCCATTTACGGCCAGTACGGCGGCACGATCAGCACCGTGTCGCGCGCCATCGTCATCCTCGGCTTCAATACCATTCACAGCCTTGCCGTCACCGTGCTGCTGTTCGAGCACCTGCACGACAAGAATCAGGCGCAGACGATCAAGGAGGCCACGCTGCGGGCGTTCTTTTCCGGGCTGCTTGCCCGGGCGCTGCATCGCCGCAGTGGCGCAAGAGATGCCGAGGAAACGCTGGTCTGCGGCATGCTGCATCATCTGGGCCGACTGCTGACGATCTATTATTTTCCCGACGACAACCTGCGCATCGACCAGCGCTGTCGTGAGGGGCGTAGCGAAGCGTTGGCGGCCAAATCGGTGCTCGGTCTCGATTTTGCCGAGCTCGGCAGCGGCGTCGCCAAGCAATGGCGCTTTCCGGACCGCATCTGTCGCAGCATGCAGTCGCTGCCCGACGGCGTCGTGCGCCCGGCGCATGTCGAGCAGGACCGCTTGCGCCTGTACGCCAACTTCGGCCACGAACTGTTGGCTGTACTGGAGCAACCGTGCGAGACCGGCGTCGGCCGGCTTGAGCAGCTTCAGCGCCGCTATCTGCCTGCAACCGGATTGACGCTCGATGATCTGAGCGACACCTTGCACGAAGTGTCGCTGCAGTTTCGCGACTACCTGCAGGCGCTGGGCATGGGCGCGGGTAGCAGTGCTTTCCTGCGCCGGCTGGATGAGTTTGATGCCGCGAGGCTCAGGGCCGCGACCAATGTGCCGGATACGATCGACCGAGCGCGGCTGGAAACGACGCTGGAGGACTCTGCGCGCGCGCACGCCGCGGTGCTGGCGGCCGGAGTGCAGGACATCGCCAATACGCTGGTCGGCGGTTTCAAGCTCAACGATCTGCTGCGCATGGTGCTTGAAACCATGTACCGCGGCATCGGCTTCGATCGCGTGCTGCTCTGCACGCGAGACCCGAAGCGGCACATGATCGTGGCGCGTTTCGGCTTTGGCGGTGACATCGCCGCGGTCATTCCCGGTTTCAGGATCGAGCTGGGCGCGGTGATGGATGTTTTCCAGGTTGCGCTGCAACGCAATGCTGACATCCTGATCGAAGATACCGACGATGCCACGATCCGCGAGCGCATTCCGGCGTGGCATGCCCAGCATCTGGCGGCGAAAACGTTCATCGTGCTGCCGCTGGTGCTCGACAAGCAGGTGATCGGATTGCTCTATGGCGATCGCCGGGCCGCCGGCAGCCTGAAAATCGGCAACGAGGAGTTGAATCTGCTCAAAACACTGCGCAATCAGGCGCTGATGGCGATCCGGCAGGCGCAGTCGTGAACGCAGCAGGATTTACGCTGTCAGTGTGAGGGTGGCTCAAAGGGACGAGCCGCAATGCAAAACAGCGAACAAGCGGAGTTCAACAATGGCAATCAACTGGCTGGTCGCCCTGCAGGCCATTCCCTGGGGGCAGGTGATCGAGAATGCGCCGAAGATCATCGATGCGACCAAACGGCTGTTCACCAAGGCCAAATCGATCGAGCCACCGCGCGAGATCGTCATCGAGACCGCTGGCGATAGCGACGATGCGACGCGCATCGCCCGGCTCGAGCGTCTCGTCGAGGAAAATCGCCACGAGGTGATCACGCTGCATGAGGGCTTGCAGGCGTCGACCCGGTTGCTGGGCGAGCTGGCCGAGCAGAATGCGCGTATGGTCGGCGAGATTGAAACCCTGCGTCGGCGTGGCCGGATGCAGTTGTGGTTTTGCGCCGTGCTGGCGCTGCTGCTCGTCGGACTTGCCCTCAAGCTGGTCTGACGCAGCGACGCAGCAAGAAAAAAGCGCACCGTCCGGTGCGCTTTTTTGTCTGGTTTGTTGCGCGGATTAGCGCAGGGTTTCCAGGTACTTGTCGGCATCGAGCGCGGCTTGGCAGCCCGACGCGGCACTGGTTACCGCCTGACGGTAGATGTGGTCCTGCACGTCGCCGGCTGCGAATACGCCAGGTGCGGTCGTCGCGGTGGCGCCACCATCACGGCCGCCCTTGGTGATGATGTAGCCGGTGCTGTCCATCTCGATCTGGCCACGGAAAATGTCGGTATTCGGCTTGTGACCGATGGCGATGAAGACACCGGTGACGTCCAGATTCTTGGTGGCGCCGTCCTGGCTAGCCTTCAGGCGGGCGCCGGTTACGCCGCCGGCGTCGCCGAGCACTTCGTCAAGCGTCTGGTTCAGCTCGAGCGAAATCTTGCCCTCGGCGACCTTGGCCATCAGGTGATCGACCAGAATCTTCTCGGCGCGGAAGGTGTCGCGACGATGGACCAGCGTGACATGCGCGGCGATGTTGGAGAGGTAAAGCGCTTCTTCGACCGCAGTGTTGCCGCCGCCGACAACCGCGACCTTCTGGCCGCGATAGAAGAAACCGTCACACGTTGCGCAGGCCGAGACACCGCGACCGGCAAACGCTTCTTCCGACGGCAGGCCGAGGTACTGTGCCGATGCGCCGGTGGCGATGATCAGTGCATCGCAAGTGTATTCGCCGGAATCACCAACGAGGCGAATCGGCTTTTCGTTCAGGTGCGTCGTGTGGATATGATCGAAGATCATTTCCGTGCCGAAGCGTTCCGCGTGCTTCTGGAAACGCATCATCAGTTCCGGGCCCTGAACGCCATCGGCGTCGGCCGGCCAGTTGTCGACATCGGTGGTCGTCATCAGTTGACCGCCCTGGGCCAGGCCGGTGACCAGGACCGGGTTCAGGTTGGCGCGTGCGGCGTAGACGGCGGCGGTGTAGCCGGCCGGGCCGGAACCGAGAATCAACAGACTGGCGTGCTTGGTGGCCATGGGCTTTCCTCAGGTGGGGGACGCAAAGGCGGATAGTTTAAATCAGTCCTGTTCGGGCTATCTAATCGAATATGTCTATTGACGTGATTGGCCGTGTTCACCAGCAAGCTACGGTTCGGTCAGTACGCAAATGTATCTCTGCCGTTTGGGTGGTCGAGACCATTGCAAGCGGCGCCAAGGGCGCAATGAATCCGATGGTGGCTCATGTAGTAACAGCCACCGCGACACCTGTGGCCGCAGCGAAGTGGCCCATCCGTCATGCAAGTGGCCTCTAGTGCTTTCGGGCTGCCTTCAACGAGCCCGGTGCATCATAGGCCGCCCTTGATGGCGGCTACGGTTCTGAGGCCCAGCCACGTCAGCGTCAGCGAGCCGCCGACATGCAGGCCGATGGCGGCAACGGCCCAGCCGAACTGCTGACGCAGAATCAGCGTGGTCATTTCGGCTGAAAATGTCGAAAACGTCGTCAATCCACCGAGGAAGCCGGTTGTGACCAGCAGTTTGACCTCGGGCGATATGCCTTGCCAGAGGGTGAAGACGCCCAGTGACACGCCCATCAAATAGCCGCCGATCCAGTTGGCGGCGAGCGTGCCGGTCGGCACGGTCGGGAATAGCGGGTTGAGGGTGATCGACAGCCCCCAGCGCGCCCAAGCGCCGAGTGCTGCGCCGATGCCGATGAAAATCAGGCTGGTATAGTTCATAGTCGTTATCAGGTCGTCGGGTGTGCCGGCGATTATAGAGTCCGCCTTCGCCAGAGCGAGTCGTTCGATCCGTGTTGCCCAAATTATTTACGCTATTGCCTTTGCTCGGTCAGTTGCGCCGCCCGCCAGTTTGGCGAGTTGTGCTCAAACAGTTGTATTTCACCGGCAATCAGGCCGCCTGGATCATGCTGCTGATCGGCGTGGCGCTCGGCGGTATGGTGCTGCTGATGCTGCATGGCCAGTATGGCCAGGGCCGTGAAGCATCGATGCGCCTGCTGGCGACACTGAGCTTTCGCGATATCAGTCCCTTGCTGGCTGCGCTGGTGCTGATCGCGCGTTCATCGTCGGCCGTGGCCAGCGAGCTTGCCGCCATGCGCGTCCATGGCGAGCTCGACAGCCTTGCTGCGGTCGGCATTCCTGTTTCGTCCTATATCGTCATGCCGCGCATCGTCGGCATCGGTTTGTCGTCGACGCTGTTGTCCATTTATCTCGCGGGCGCTTCGCTGGTGGGGGCTGCGTTGGTGTCGTCGGGATGGGAAATCGGCTATCAGGTGCAACGGATCGATCAGGTGCTGCAGTTCAGTCTCGTGTTGCAGTGCCTGGGCAAATCGCTGCTTTTTGGCTTGGCCGCGGCTGCGCTGGCTTGCTGGACGGGGCTGCGCGTGGCGCCCTATGTCACCGAAATCCCCAAGGCATCGTCGAGCGCCGTGGTGCGCGGCCTGCTGGCGGTGTTCTTTATCGATCTCGTCTGGGTCTTGTTGTCATGAGCGCGGCCTGGGATTTTTCTACCTGCCGGGCAGGTAGCTGCTACGGCCTCGAAAGCGAATTGCATACGCAAGAGGGCCGTAGTGCCGTGGGCGCGCTGCAGGGCTTTGCACCAGGTGCGGTGGCTTGTTTGCAGGATGGTGGCGGGCTGGTCAACAACCTGCGGGTGTGGGAAAACCTGATTTTGCCTGCGTGGTACCATGAATCGGCCGCCATGGCGGACCTTGAGTTGCGCGTTGCCGCGGCACTGGATGCCGTTGCCGTGCCCGAGGGCGAGCGCCTCAGCCTGATGGCGGCGCTGCCGGCCTCGCTGTCGAGATCGCAGTGTCGTGTGCTGGCGCTGGTGCGTGCGCTGGTGCAGGCGCCAGCGTGGCTGGTGGTCGAGGTCGAATGGCTGGCCTGGCTGCAAGGCGCGGCCAACATACATTGCAAGGAGGCCTTCGGCGTACTGACGCAAAGCCGGCCGCTCTTGCTGCTTGGCGTGGGTGCAATGCTGCACGCCGAGCCATTACCCATCATCGCCGAGACAAAGGAGAGCGATGCCGTTGCTGAGAGATAGCGATCCGCGTTTTCGCTGGCTGGGTATGCGGGTTGGCGCTTTTGTGCTGATCGGTGCGGGTATTGTGCTGGCGCTATTGGTGGTTTTGGGCTTGCGTCAGGGGTATTTCGTGCCCAAGACGCAGTTGCATTTTGTCGCCGAGCACGGCGCCGGACTGACGCCGGGAATGCAGGTCCGTCTGTCGGGTTTCAAGATCGGCGTCGTCGATACGGTGTCGCTGAACGATCAGGCCAAGGTGGATGTCGATCTGCTGGTCGAGGCGCGCTACATCAAATGGATCAAGCCCGACTCGGTGGCGATCCTGCAGCAGGACGGCCTGATCGGCGATCACTACATCGAAATTGCCGGCGGCTCGCCAAATCAGGCGCCGATCAAGGAAGGCGGCAAGTTGGCGTTTGCGCCGGCGCTCGGTTTATCGGAAATTGCGCTCGATTTGCGTCAGCGCATCGTGCCGGTGATCGATTCGGTGCAAACGACGCTGGATGTCGTCAATGATCCAAACGGGGATCTGCGACAAACACTGGCCAATGTGCGTGGCTTGACGGCCGAGCTGCGCGATACCCGTGCCTCGGTGGATCAATTGATCGTCAACCTGAATCAGTTGAGTTCGCGGGATCTGCCGGCGGTGGCGCAAACCGGCCAGCAGGCGTTGGCGCGTGTCGATGCGATTGCCGCCGAGTTGCAGGGGCGGATGCCGACGATGCTCGAGCGCCTCGACGGTACGTTGCAGCACGCCAGTCGGGCAGCCAGCGAGGCCGAGGCAACGATGACGACAACGCGCCGTGCGGTCGACGCCGCAGCGCCACGCCTGCCGTCAATCCTGCGCAACGGCGATGCGGTGTTGCAGACCAGTCGTGACGCGCTCGATGGCGCATCACAATCGTGGCCTTTGAAGAGCTGGTTGCCGCCGGCTGACGCGCTGGCGCCTGTGCCGCCGAGCCGACCATGATTGGGGTGAGCATGTCTGCACGGATCAAGTCGATGCTGGTGCTGGCCTCCTTGCTTTTGGCTGCGTGCGGCGGTGCGCCACCGCAAGTCAAGCCGGTGCTGGTTCAGCGCGCAGATGCGGCAGCGCTCGCGGCCAATCGGGCGGCGCAGGTGGGTAATGACGAGGAGGCCGCCGATCTCTGGCGGTCTGCGCTGGCCTTGCGCCAGTCGGTCGATGATTGGTCCGGTGCCGGCGAGGCCCGCCTCGGATTGGCGCAAATGCTGGTCCGCTTGCATCGGCCGGATGAGGCTGTGCGATCGCTTGACGGCATGCCGGCTGATGCCCTGTTTGCCGGTTTGCAGCGGGCGAGGGCGGCGTACCAACTGGCGGTGATTGATGTCGGAGCCGGCAGGCTTGTCGACGCCCGGGGCCGCTGGCAAGCAGCGGTCGACTTGTGTGGTGCGGCGTGCCCGATTTCGGTGCCACTGCAGAATCTGGATGCGCGTTTGTTATTACTTGAGGGCGATGCGGCGGGTTCGCTCGCTCGCGCAAATACCTCACCCGACGCGGCACCGGTCGAGCGTGCGCACGCCGGCCGAATCCGGGCTGAGGCACTCGGCGAGCTGGGGCGTAGCGCCGAGGCGTTGGCCGAGTTGCAGGAGGTCATTCGCCTGGATCGCCAGCTGGCCGAGCCCGCCTATCTCGCGGATGACTATGCATTGCAGCGGCGGCTTGCGCAGGCTGCCGGCGAAGGCGTGCTTGCAATACAGGCAGAAGAGCGACTGGCGCGCATTTGCGCTGTAACGTCAGCCCCGGCCTGCCGTAAGCCTTAGTCGATATCGCATGGTTGCGCTTGAGTGTTTCGGTGGTTTTGGGTTATAGTGTTGGGCTACGTTCGGCATGGGTCGTGCGTAGCAATTCTCCCGGTTCGCCCCGATATGGGTGCCCTGTTTGATCAGGGTGTCGCGCGAACGGTAGTCCATAACCCTATCGATTTGGAGATTTCCAATGTCCGTTAGCATGCGCGAAATGCTTGAAGCTGGTGTTCACTTCGGTCACCAGACCCGTTACTGGCACCCGAAGATGGGTCAGTACATCTTCGGCGCTCGCAACAAGATCCACATCATCAACCTCGAAAAGACCCTGCCGCTGTTCGAAGAAGCGCTGAAGTACGTGCGCCGTCTCGCAGCCAACAAGGGCACCGTGCTTTTCGTGGGTACCAAGCGTTCGGCGCGCGAAATCGTTGCTGAAGAAGCAGCTCGTGCAGGCATGCCGTTCGTGTCGCATCGTTGGCTCGGCGGCATGCTGACCAACTACAAGACCGTCAAGCAATCGATCAAGCGCCTCGAAGAGCTGCAAGCGATCCTCGCTGACGAAAACAGCGGCTACGGCAAGAAAGAGCTGCTCGACATCCAGCGCGAAGTTGAAAAGCTCGACCGTTCGCTCGGCGGCATCAAGGACATGAAGGGTCTGCCGGACGCGATCTTCGTGATCGACACCGGTTACCAGAAGGGCGCGCTGGTCGAAGCCAAGAAGCTGGGCATCCCGGTTATCGGCATCGTCGACACCAACAACGACCCGAAGGACGTTGACTTCGTGATCCCGGGTAACGACGACTCGTCGCGCGCTATCCGTCTGTACGCTCGTGGCGTTGCTGATGCAGTGCTCGAAGGCCGCAACCAGGCCGTGCAAGAGATCGTTGCTGCGGCTGCTGAAGCCCAGGCCTGATTCGCCTCTGTCGCGAGTCCGAAATGAAAAAGGGGCGTTTAGCCCCTTTTTCACAAGCTAGTAAACCGAATTCAATACTGTATCTGAACCGTATTCAGGAGAATCAACATGGCAGCAATCACTGCAAAGATGGTCGCCGAACTGCGCGAACTGACCGGCCTGGGCATGATGGAATGCAAGAAGGCCCTGGTTGAGGTTGATGGCGACGTCAAGAAGGCTGAAGAAGTCCTGCGCATCAAGTCGGGCAACAAGGCCTCGAAGATGGCTGGCCGTACCGCTGCCGAAGGCGTGATCGCCGCGTTCATCTCGGACGACAAGAAGGTTGGCGCGATTGTTGAAGTTAACTGTGAAACCGACTTTGTTGGCAAGGATGCAGGCTTCATCGAGTTCGCTTCGGCCGTAGCCAAGGCTGTTGCTGTTGCCAACCCGGCTGACGTGGACGCACTGGCCGCCACCGCGACCGATTCGGGCGCTTCGGTTGAAGACCTGCGCAAGGCCATTATTGCCAAGCTGGGCGAAAACATGACGCTGCGTCGTTTTGTTCGCTACGAAACCGCAGGTCAGCTTGCAACCTATCTGCATGGCGGCAAGATCGGCGTACTGGTTGATCTCGAGGGTGGTGACGAGGCGCTGGGCAAGGATGTGGCGATGCATATTGCCGCTGCCAAGCCGAAGTCGCTGGATGCCTCGGGCGTTGATGCCGCGCTGATCGAAACCGAGCGCCGCGTTGCAATTGAGCGCGCCAAGGAAGCGGGCAAGCCGGAAGCCATGATCGAGAAGATCGCAGAGGGTACCGTGCAGAAGTTCCTGAAGGAAGTGACGCTGCTGAGCCAGCCTTTCGTCAAGGACGACAAGCAAAGCATCGAGCAACTGCTCAAGGCCAACTCGGCCAAGGTCAATGCGTTCGCGCTGCTGGTCGTTGGTGAAGGCATCGAGAAGAAGGTTGTCGACTACGCCGCAGAAGTTGCTGCCGCCGCTAAGCTTTAAGCTATTGTTGTAGAAGTGCCCGACGCCGCGCGGCAACGCGCGGCGTTTGTCCGCCCGTATAACGGCGGCACCCAGAATTCAAAGTACCGCGTCGTCAAGCGCCCCGCACAAGGAAATCCCGCATGAGCCAAGCCCCCAAATACAAGCGCATTCTATTGAAACTCTCCGGCGAAGCCCTGATGGGCGAGGATAGTTACGGGATCAACCGGGCGACCATTGATCGCATCGTCGGCGAGGTCAAAGCCGTGGTGGATCTGGGCGTGCAGGTTGCTGTGGTGATCGGTGGCGGCAATATCTTTCGTGGCGTTGCGCCTGCAGCGGCCGGCATGGATCGTGCGACTGCCGACTACATGGGCATGTTGGCGACGGTAATGAATGCGCTGGCACTGCAAGATGCGATGCGTCATGCGGGTATTGTCAGTCGCGTGCAGTCTGCGTTGACGATTCAGCAGGTTGCCGAGCCCTATATTCGCGGCAAGGCCATTCGCTACCTGGAAGAAAACAAGGTGGTAATTTTTGGTGCTGGCACCGGCAACCCGTTCTTCACGACCGATACTGCGGCTGCGCTGCGCGGCATGGAGATGGGCGCCGACATCGTCCTCAAGGCCACCAAGGTCGATGGCGTCTATACCGATGATCCGAAGAAAAACCCGGATGCCGTGCGCTATCAGACGGTTACCTTTGACGAAGCCATCGGTCGCAACCTCAAGGTGATGGATGCAACCGCCTTCGCGCTCTGTCGTGACCAGAAAATGAATATCAGCGTCTTTAGCATCTTCAAGGCCGGGGCGCTGAAGCGCGTGGTGCTTGGGGAAGACGAGGGCACGCTGGTACACTGCTGATTTTCGCGCGGCGCTCGCCCGCCCGTGCCGAATTCAAGATTGCTTCAGCAGGCGGACTCGATCCGCCTGTTTCGTTTGTGCTGTGAGGACAAAGAATGATCGCCGATATCAAGAAAAACGCTGAAACCAAGATGCAGAAATCGATCGAGTCGCTCAAGACCGGTCTGAGCAAAGTGCGTACCGGTCGTGCGCACACTGGTCTGCTCGATCACGTCATGGTCGACTACTGGGGTAGCCCGACGCCGATCAATCAGGTTGCCAATGTGACGCTGCTTGATGCCCGGACAATCGGTGTGCAGGCGTGGGAAAAGCCGATGGTTGCCAAGGTCGAAAAAGCGATTCGTGACTCTGACCTTGGCCTGAATCCGATGTCGATGGGTGACGTGATTCGTGTGCCGATGCCGATGCTGACCGAAGAGCGCCGCAAGGAGCTGATCAAGGTCGTCAAGGGCGAGTCCGAAGACGCGCGCGTGGCGATCCGCAATCTGCGTCGCGATGCCAATGACCAACTGAAAAAACTGCTCAAGGACAAGGACATTTCCGAGGATGACGAGCGCCGTGGTCAGGACGACATCCAGAAGCTGACGGACCGCTACATCGTCGAGGTCGACAAGGCCTTTGCCGAGAAAGAAAAAGAGCTGATGACGGTATAAGGCCGGATTCGTGACCAAGTTTTGCAGCTCTACGCTTGCGGTGCCGCAGGCAAATACGTGCGTGCCCGAGCACGTGGCGATCATCATGGACGGCAACGGTCGCTGGGCCAAGAAGCGCTTGATGCCGCGCGTGTTCGGTCACAAGAAAGGTGTCGATGCGCTGCGGGATACCGTAAAGGCCTGCGATTCGCTCGGCGTCCGTTATCTGACGGTGTTTGCCTTCAGCAATGAGAACTGGCGCCGTCCGGATGACGAAGTGTCTTTCCTGATGGGCTTGTTCCTCAAGGTGTTGCAGGGTGAAATCGAGCGGATGCATCAGAATGGCATCCGGCTGAAAATCATCGGCAATCGGACCCGTTTTTCCGCTGAACTGCGCGAGTGGATCGAGGCTGCCGAGGCGAAGACGGCCGACAGTCCAGGCATGACCTTGACCATCGCCGCTGATTACGGTGCGCGCTGGGACATCTTGCAGGCGACGCATCGCCTGCTGTCGGACGAGCCGTCCAAGGCTACCTCGTTTGATGAGGGCGATTTGACGCCCTATCTGTCGATGGCCTACGCGCCGGAGCCGGATCTGTTCATTCGCACTGGCGGCGAGCAACGCATCAGCAATTTCCTGCTGTGGCAGTTGGCGTATACCGAGCTGTACTTCACCGACCTGCTGTGGCCGGATTTCGACGTGGCGGCATTTTCCGCTGCGGTTGACTGGTATCGCGGTCGAGAGCGCCGCTTTGGTCGCACCAGCGAGCAGGTCCAGGCGGCGTCGTCATGCTGAAGCAACGCGTATTGACGGCACTGGTCCTGATTCCGGTAATCCTGCTTGGGTTGTTTGCATTGCCGCCGATGGCATGGGTCGGCATGGTGGCGGCCATCATCGGTTTTGCGGCGTGGGAGTGGCAGCGGCTTGCGGGCATGCAGGGTACGTTGGCTCGGGCCTATCCGCTATTGACGCCGGCGTTTTTTCTGGTGCTGGCTCTGTCTGGCGATCGCGCCTTGGGCTCGCCTTTTGCCCTTTTGGGGGTGATGCTGGCAGGGTGCGTGTTTTGGGCCGGCATTGTGCCTTTCTGGCTCCGGGCCAAATGGCGCCTGGCGGAGGGTGGCAACCTCAATGCCTTGCTCGGATGGGCGGTGTTGCTGCCGGCCGGATTGGCGATGGTTGTGCTGCGTGAGGGCAGCATGGGTGGCTGGCTTTTGTTGATGGTGATGGCGATCGCCTGGGTGGCAGATACTGCCGCCTACTTCAGCGGCAAGGCATTTGGACGTCACAAGCTGGCGCCGAGCATCAGCCCGGGCAAGAGCTGGGAGGGGGCGATTGGTGGCATGATTGGTGTGGTGGTTTACGCCTTACTGGTTCCCAAAACGCCTTTGATCGGCGGTGAGTCGATTTCGCCGTTAATCTGGGTGCTGATTGCGCTGCTACTGACGGCGTTGAGCATCATTGGCGACTTGCTGGAGTCGCTGTTCAAGCGCCAGATCGGCTTTAAGGACAGTAGCCAGTTGCTGCCGGGGCATGGCGGCGTACTGGATCGAATCGACAGCTTGCTTGCCATCCTGCCGGTCGCTGCGGCGATCTACCTCTCCTATCTGTTGTTCCATCTCGTGCCAGGGCAGTAGGCTCGGCGAGGCTGAAATATGGCTGTACAAATTCTGACCGTTCTCGGCTCGACCGGCAGCATCGGTGTGAGCACGCTGGATGTCGTTGCTCGACATCCGGATCGCTATCAGGTCTATGCACTGACCGGTGCAAGCCAGGTCGACAAGTTGCACGCGCAGTGTCTTGCGCATCGGCCGCGCTTTGCCGTGGTGCTCGACGAGCAGGTGGCCTCGCAGCTGCACGCTATGCTTCGTGCCTCGGGGAGTGAAACCGAGGTGCTGTGCGGCGAAGCCGCGCTCGAAACCGTGGCCAGTGCGCCGGCGGTGACGAGTGTGATGGCGGCCATCGTCGGTGCTGCGGGCATGCGGCCGACGCTGGCGGCCGCGCGTGCCGGCAAGCGGGTGCTGCTCGCCAACAAAGAGACTCTCGTACTGGCTGGCCGGCTCTTCATGGATGAGGTGACGCGCTGCGGAGCGACGCTGTTGCCGATCGATAGCGAACATAACGCCATCTTTCAGGTGCTGCCGCGCGCCTACCGCGAGGCGCCTTACGCGGGCAGCCTGCGTGACGCGGGCGTCAAGCGCATCCTGTTGACCGCTTCGGGCGGCCCCTTCCGCACTCGTCCGCTCGAGACGCTCCCCCAGGTCACTCCCGACGAAGCGGTGCGGCATCCGAACTGGTCGATGGGCAGGAAGATCTCGGTCGACTCGGCGTCGATGATGAACAAGGGGCTGGAAGTCATCGAGGCGCGCTGGCTGTTCAATGCCGGTGTTGATGACATCGCCGTGGTGGTTCATCCGCAGAGCATCGTGCATTCGATGGTCGAGTATGTCGACGGTTCGGTGTTGGCGCAGATGGGGGCGCCCGATATGCGTACGCCGATTGCCTATGGCATGGCTTATCCGGAGCGGGTGGAGTCCGGTGTGGCTTCGCTGGATTTGTTCAGCGTGGGGCGTCTGGATTTCGAGGCGCCGGATTTTGCGCGCTTCCCCTGTCTGAAACTGGCCTTTGATGCTTTGCGCGCCGGTGGCGCGGCAACGGCGGTGCTGAATGCCGCCAACGAGGTTGCCGTTGAGGCTTTTCTTGATCGCAGATTGGGTTACACCGGCATTCCCGCATTGATTGAGGCCGTGCTGGCCGAGTGCGACGGGCAGGTTCAAGCCGAGAGCATTGATGCGCTGCTGGATGCGGATGCGCTTGCGCGTGAGCGCGCGACAGCTTGGCTAGCCAGGTTGCGCTGAATATGCTGCTGACGATATTTGCCTTTGTTGTCACCTTGGGCGTGCTCGTAACCGTGCACGAGTGGGGGCATTATTGGGTGGCCAGACGCTGTGGCGTCAAAGTGCTGACGTTCTCCATCGGCTTCGGCAAGCCACTGCTGCGCTGGCAGCGTGGCGATGAAAGCTGGCAGCTTGCGGCCATTCCGCTGGGGGGCTTTGTCCGCATGCTGGATGAGCGTGAAGCACCGGTGTCGCCGCACGAGGTCTCTCAGGCGTTCAATCGCCAGCATCCGTTTAAAAAAATACTGATCGTTGTGGCCGGGCCGCTTGCCAATCTGGTGTTGGCGCTGCTGCTTTACGCGGGTTTGTACGCGTATGGGGTTGATGCGATCAGGCCGATTGCGGGGCAGGTTACTCCGGCCTCGATTGCCGATCGTGCAGGGTTTCGTCCCGGTGATGAGATCTTGTCGATCAATGCTCGCCCGGTGGCGAGCTGGGACGAGGCATTCGTCAGTCTGCTGGATGCTGCGGGCGACGCGACACCGGTTCAGGTTGGCGTGCGCAATGCCGATGCGCAGACGGTAGTTCGGTCGCTGCCGCTGAGTGAGCTTGGGCGGGCGGTGTATGAGCCGCGCCTATTGGTCCGGCTCGGTTTTACGCCTTACCCGTTGACCACGACCATTGCGCGGGTCGAGCCTGGTGGCGCCGCAGCGAGTGTGGGCCTGAAGGCAGGCGACAGGCTTGTTTCACTGGATGGCAAGCCGCTTGCACAGTGGGCGGATCTGCAGGCCGCTTTGCAGCGTGGCACCCAGTCGTTGACCTTGGGCGTTCGTCGCGGCGAGGAGCTGCGGCAGGTAATTGTGGCGCCTGCGTCGATCGAGGTGTCGGGGCGCAAGATTGGCCGACTTGGCCTGGAGCCGGCGGTAGACGAGCAACTATGGCAGCGGTATCAGGTGAGGCTGCAATACCCGCCGCTGCAGGCGTTCACGGCTGCATCTGAAAAAATCGCCATTCAAACCAAGCTGACGCTGGCCATGTTCGGCCGGATGATTGTCGGCAAGGCGTCGCTCGACCAGGTGAGCGGTCCGCTGACCATTGCGACCTATGCCGGCGAGAGCGCGCGACTGGGTTTGAGCAACTTCATCGAATACCTTGCACTGATCAGCCTGAGTCTGGCGGTGCTGAACCTACTGCCCGTGCCGCTGCTGGATGGCGGCCATTTGTTGTATCATGTGGTCGAACTTTTGACCGGCCG
Organism: Jeongeupia wiesaeckerbachi; assembly: GCF_050916355.1. Lineage (GTDB taxonomy): Bacteria > Pseudomonadota > Gammaproteobacteria > Burkholderiales > Chitinibacteraceae > Jeongeupia > Jeongeupia wiesaeckerbachi. Next base: position 3,138,904 of record NZ_CP136946.1, on the reverse strand, counting down.
GCCCGTATCGCCGCAGGTCGAGGCAATTGGGCAACGGGTAGGACTTACCCTGTTGCTCGCCTTGATGGCGCTCGCGCTGTTCAACGACATCCACCGACTTTTCCTGGGCTGATCGAGCCAGCATCCGACCGACAATGACATTGAAACCGCTTCATCTGCTGCTTGCCGCTGCACTGAGCTCGGCAAGCGTTGCCGCGCACGCCGTTGCACCGTTTGTGATCAAGGACATCCGGGTCGAGGGCCTGCAGCGTACCGACCCCGGTACCGTGTTCAGCTATCTGCCCGTCAAGGTGGGCGACCGCTTCGACGACAGCCGCGCGACCGAGGCGATCAAATCGCTGTTTGCGACCGGCTTTTTCAACGACGTTCGGGTTGAGTCGGACGGCAGCGTCCTGATCGTTACGGTCGAAGAGCGGCCGACGATCGCGCAAATCAACATCAACGGCTCCAAACTGCTGGAAAAAGACCAGATCAAGACCGCGCTGAAAGGGCAGAACTTCGCCGAAGGGCGGATTTTTGACCAGGCCGTGCTGGATGCCGGGGTGAATGAACTCAAGCAGCAGTACTACTCGCGTGGCCGCTACTCGGTCATCATCAAGACCACGATCACCAAGCTCGAGCGCAATCGCGTCGGCGTGCAGTTTGATATTTCCGAAGGCGAAGTCGCCCGCATCAGCCAGATCAACGTCGTTGGCAACAAGGCCTTCTCCGATAGCGAGATCAGCAGCCTGTTCGCGCTGACCACGCCGAACTGGATGTCGTGGTACACCAAGTCCGATCAGTACTCCAAGCAGACCCTCAGCGCCGATCTGGAGAAGCTCCGCTCGTACTATCTCGACCGCGGTTATCTCGAATTCAACATCGACTCGACCCAGGTCGCCATCTCCGAGAACCGTGAGGACATGTTCCTGACGGTCAACGTGTCCGAGGGCGATCAGTTTACGGTGAGCGACGTCAAGCTCGTCGGCGACACCATCGTCCCGCGCGAGGAAGTGGAAAAGCTGATCGAACTGAAAGCGGGTGAAGTCTTCTCGCGTGAAAAGCTCAACAAGACGACCGCTGCGATTTCCGAACTGCTTGGCAACGAAGGCTATGCCTTTGCCAACGTCAATGCCGTGCCGGAAATCGACAAGGAAAAGCATGCGGTTGCATTTACGCTGTATGCCGATCCGGGTCGCAAGGTCTACGTGCGCCGGATCAATATCAGCGGCAACAATCTGACGCGCGACGAAGTGATTCGGCGCGAGCTGCGCCAGCTTGAATCGGCGCAATATGACGCCGCCAAGGTCAAACGCTCCAAGCAGCGCCTGAACCAGCTCGGCTACTTCAATGAAGTGACCATTGACACCCCGATCGTCCCCGAGGCGACCGATCAGGTAGATATGAATGTTCACGTCACCGAGCAGAAAACGGGTTCGTTTAATATCGGTGCCGGTTATGGCCAGTCCGAAGGGATTGTCGTCATCCTGTCGCTCTCGCAGAGCAACTTCCTCGGTAGCGGCAAGCAGTTCACGGCTGAAGTCAACACCAGTCAGTCGAACAAGGTGTACTCGCTGGCGCTGAGCAACCCGTATGCGACGCCGGATGGCGTATCGCTAGGGTGGAATATCTACCAGCGCGAGACCGATGCATCTGATCTCGATATCGGTGATTACGCCACGTCGTCGTACGGCGCGGGTATGTCGATGGGCTTCCCGGTGTCCGAAACCAACCGGATCAACTTCGGCCTCAACTACGAACACCTCGAGCTGATCACCAACGACGACTCGCCGAGCTACGTGAAGGACTTCGTCACCGAAAACGGCAACGAGTACAACAACTACCCGGTGACGGTGTCGTGGTCGCGCGATACCCGCGACAGCGGCACCTACCCGACCAAGGGCTGGTACACGCGGGTCACTGGCGAGGTGTCGCTGCCGTTCTCCGATCTCGATTATTTCAAGGTTCTCGGCCAAAGCCAGTTGTTCATCCCGCTGTCGACCGATTACACGCTGATGTGGAATATCGAAGCCGGTTACGGCGACTCGTACGGCGAGAACAGCTATCCCTTCTACAAGAACTTCTACGTCGGCGGTGTCAACTCGGTGCGCGGCTTCAAGTTCGGTACGATTGGTCCGAAGGACGAAGATGGCGATGGTATTGGTGGTACGCGCAAGCTGGTCAGCAACCTCGAGTTCCTGTTCCCGATGCCGGGCGTCAAGAACGACAAGTCGATGCGGCTGTCGATCTTCGCCGACGCGGGCGCAGCCTGGGGTGAAGACACTGACGTGAGCGTCGACGGCTTGCGGTACTCGGCCGGTGCTGCGTTCACCTGGATCTCCCCGGTTGGGCCGCTGAAGCTGGTTTATGCCTTCCCGCTGAAGTACGAGGATAGCGACGAGCTCGAGCGCTTCCAGTTCCAGCTGGGCAAGGTGTTCTAAGTTGCGAGGAAATCGTATGAAGCGACATGCATGCTTGTTGGCCGCCGCAGCGCTGTTGAGCGCGTCGGCCTGGGCTGCCGAGATGAAGATCGGCTTTGTCGATACTGATCGCATCCTGCGCGAGTCGGCGCCGGCACAGCGTGCCGGCAAGAAGCTCGAGAAAGAGTTCGACAATCGCCGCCAGGAATTGCAGAAGCTGTCGGCGCAGGGCAAAAGCTTGCAGGCGCAAATGGATCGACCCGGAATTTCGGACTTGGACCGTAAGGCCAAGGAACGCGACCTGATTCGTTTGAATCAGGATTTCCAGCGCATGCAACGTGAACTCAACGAAGACCTCAACGCACGCCGCAACGAAGAGCTTGCCGGCATACAGGAACGCGTCAATGGTGCGATTCAGCAGATTGCCAATGGCGAAAAGTACGACCTGATCCTGCAGGAAGCGGCTTGGCGCAACCCACGCATCGACATCACCGACAAGGTGCTGCGACTGCTGTCGGAGAAGTGATGGCGACGCCGATCCGGATTTCCGAACTGGCGACTCGCTTCGGCGCAGCGTGGCATGGCGAAGATGTACTGATTGCACGCGTTGCGTCGCTGGAGTCGGCAGGCTCGGATGCACTGTCTTTTTTGGCGAATCCGCGCTTCAAATCATTGCTTGAAACCAGCCAGGCGGGCGTGATCGCCGTGCGCGCAGCCGACGCGGCTGGTTTGCAGCGGCCTCACGTTATCGCCAAAGACCCTTATTTGTTTTATGCACAGGCCGCCCAGCTGCTTTATCCGCAGCGGCAGGCCAGGCCGGGCATTCACCCTAGCGCTTGTGTCGATCCGACCGCGCAGGTCAGCGATGCCGCTGAAATCGGTCCGAACGTTGTTATCGATGCCGGCGCCGTGATCAGCGCGGGCTGCGTCGTCATGGCCAATAGCTATGTAGGCGCCCGCGTCGAGCTTGGGCGGGACGTATTGCTGCATCCCACCGTGACCTTGATGACCGGGTGTGTTCTTGGTGATCGGGTGGTTGTTCATCCCGGTGCCGTACTGGGTAGCGATGGCTTTGGCAATGCCTGGGCGGGTGACCATTGGGAAAAAATCCCGCAAATCGGTCGCGTTCTGATCGGGGATGACGTCGAGATCGGCGCATGTACGACGATCGATCGAGGCGCGATCGAGGATACGGTGATCGGGCAGGGGGCGCGGATCGATAACCTGATCCAGATTGCCCACAATGTCGAAATCGGAGCGCACACGGCGCTGGCTGGCTGCGTTGGTATTGCCGGCTCGACCAAGATCGGTGCGCGCTGCCAGATCGGCGGTGCAGCGATGATCAGCGGTCATCTGGAAATTTGCGACGGTGCCGTCGTGCTGGGCGGAACGCTGGTTGCCAAGTCGATCCGCGAGCCCGGCGCGTATGGCGGGCCGTATCCGATGCAACCCCACGCTGACTGGGTCAAGAATGCAGCACAGCTGCGACACCTCGGCGAGTTGGCACAACGTGTCAGACAGCTGGAAAAAAACATGGCGAGCCTGAAGGCCGCCGCTGGAGAAGAAGAATGAGCCAAGTGATGGATGTACGAGAGATCATGCAGTGCCTGCCGCACCGCTACCCGTTTTTGCTGCTGGACCGGGTGGTTGAACTCGAGCCGGGCAAGTCGATCAAGGCGATCAAGAACGTCACCGTCAACGAGCCGTTCTTTCAAGGGCATTTCCCGCAATACCCGGTCATGCCGGGCGTGCTGATTCTTGAAGCGCTGGCGCAAGCGGCCGGCGTATTGTCGTTCAAGAGCGTCGAAGCCGTGCCGGAAGATTCGCTGTACCTGTTTGCCGGCATCGACAATGCCCGCTTCAAGCGTCAGGTGCTGCCGGGCGACCAGTTGACGCTGCGCGTTGAAATCGTGGCGCACAAGCGTGGCATCTGGAAGTACGCCGCCAAGGCATTCGTGGGCGACGCGCTGGCCGCTGAGGCCGATCTGATGAGCGCGCATCGCGTCATCGGTCATTGAGTTTTAACTACGGAATGAACATGCCGAAAATTCACCCTTCCGCACTGGTCGATGCGCGCGCCGAGCTGGCCGACGACGTCGAGGTCGGCCCGTTTGCCGTAATCGGTCCCGATGTTCGCATCGGCGCCGGCTCGGTCGTCGGCGCCGGCGTGCAGATCGAAGGGGTGACGCACATCGGCAAGGGCAACCGCTTTCATCCGCACAGCCATATTGGTTGCGCGCCGCAGGACAAGAAGTACCAAGGTGAGCCGACCGAGTTGCATATCGGTGACGGTAATACCTTTTTCCAGTCGATGACCGTGTCCGTCGGTACGGTGCAGGACAAGGGTGTCACCCGGATCGGCAGCAACAACTGGTTCATGGCCTATGTGCACATCGGCCACGATTGCGTAATCGGCGACAACACGATTTTCGCCAACGCCGTCACGCTGGGTGGACACGTCAATGTTGCCGACTGGGCGATCCTTGGCGGTTTGAGCGCGATTCACCAGTTCTGCAGCATTGGCGCCCACGCGATGGCCGGCGGTGGTTCGATCATCGTTCAGGACTTGCCGCCGTTCGTGATCTGCGAGGGCAACCGGGCCATCGCGCGCGGCATCAATAGCGAGGGCCTCAAGCGCCGCGGCTTCAGTGCCGAAGCCATTGCCCGGATCAAGCAGGCGTATCGCCAGTTGTATCGTCAAGGACTGCCATTCGATGAGGCTCGTGCCAAGATCGAAGCTGACGCTGCGACGGCCCCCGAGCTGCAGTTCTTTGTCGATTTTTTTGCCGCGAGTCAACGCGGCATCATTCGCTAACCCTCAGACGACGAGCCGATGAACGATCGACTCTTTGCAGCCGGGAGTCGCGGGCCCCGCATCGCCATTGTGGTGGGCGAGGCGTCCGGCGACTTGCTTGGCTCCCAATTGATGCTGGCGCTGAAAGCCCGCTTGCCCGACACTCAGTTTGCCGGCATCGCCGGGCCGAAAATGATGGCCGCCGGCGCCTACAGCATGGTGCCGATGGAGAGCCTCGCCGTGCGGGGCTATATCGAGGTGATCAAGCACTTGCCACGGCTGATTGGCATCCGCCGTCGGCTCAAGAAGGCGATTCTGGCTGAACGTCCGGATTTGCTGATCGGCATCGATGCACCGGACTTCAATCTCGGCCTGGAGGCAGCGGCCAAGGCCGCCGGTATTCCGACCGTTCACTATGTCGGCCCGTCGGTCTGGGCTTGGCGCCCGGAGCGACTGAAGAAAATCGGTACGTCGGTATCGCATATTCTTTTGCTGTTCCCGTTCGAGGAAGAAATCTATCGCGAAGCGCGGATTCCGGCGACCTATGTCGGGCATCCGCTGGCGGACCTGATGCCGGTGCAGCCGGATCAGGTCGGCGTGCGTGAACAGCTAGGCATTGAGGCCAAGGGGCCGGTTTTTGCCTTGCTGCCGGGCAGCCGACAGAACGAACTGGAAATGCTGGGCGCCCTGTTTGTCGAAACGGCCAAGCGGCTGTATGAACGCTTTCCCGATTCGACCTTCCTGGTGCCCTTCATTACCCGTGAGACGCGACAGTATTTCGAGAGCGAGATGTGGCGCCAGGGCGCGCAGACACTGCCGTTCCGTTTGCTGTTCGGCCATGCGCACGAAGCGATGCAAGCCGCCGATGCGATCCTGGTTGCATCAGGCACCGCCGCGCTTGAGGCGATGCTGGCCAAGCGCCCGACCGTCGTCACCTATCGCATCACCGACTTCACCTACCGGATGGTCAAGAAAAAGCTGCGTCTGCCATATGTCAGCCTGCCCAACGTGCTCGAAGGCCGCTTTGTGCTGCCCGAGTTGATCCAGCACGAGGCAACGGCCGAGAACATCAGCCAGGCGCTCGCCAATCTGGTGGTCGATAAACGTCTGGCCGCCAAGCTGGCCGACTGCTTTACCGCGCACCATGAAGCTTTGCGATGCAATGCGGCCGAACGTGCTGCCGATGCGGTGATTCGTTTGCTCGGGACGCGCGCATGGGCCTGATCTGCGGTGTGGACGAAGCGGGGCGTGGGCCGCTGGCGGGTTCGGTCTATGCCGCAGCGGTGATTCTGCCTGCCGATCATAGCATCGTCGGACTTAATGATTCGAAGAAGCTTTCCGAAAAGAAGCGCGAGCAACTGTTTCCGCTGATTCAGCAGCGCGCCATCGCATGGGCGATCGCCAGCGCTAGCGCTGCTGAAATCGACGAAATCAATATTCTGCAGGCGACGTTTCTGGCGATGCGACGCGCGATCGAAGCCTTGCCCGTTGCGGCAACTTCGGCACTGATCGACGGCAACCGCGTTCCGCCACGCCTGGCGATTCCGGCGGAGGCCATCGTGCAGGGCGACGCCAAGGTGCAAGAGATCGCTGCAGCGTCGATTCTCGCCAAAGTCGCGCGCGACCGCGAAGCGGTGGAACTCGATGGCCGATATCCGGGTTATGGCCTTGCGCAGCACAAGGGATATCCGACCGCAGCTCATCTCGAGGCGCTACAGCGCCTGGGCCCGACGCCAGAACATCGCCGCAGCTTTGGGCCAGTGAAGGCATTGTTGGCGCAAGCGACCTTGTTCTGACTGTTGCAAAAACCGGGGTGATGGCCGCAGTGGTGCGCGATAGGCATTGCCGCGCGGCAAATGCATCGCCGACAATGAACCGACAAAAAATAGCTCAGGGATAGGACGATGTTTGTTGTCATCGGCTACATTTTCATGTGCGCCTGCATTTTCGGCGCCTACGCCGCGCACGGTGGCCATCTGGCGGTGCTGTGGCAGCCGACCGAAATTGTCATCATTTTGGGGGGCGCGCTGGGTGCGATGATCGTCGGCTACGGCGGCAAGCCGCTCAAGGCGGTCTTGAAAGCGCTGCCAACCCTGTTCAAGGGGAGCGCCTACAACAAGGCGTTCTATATGGACCTGTTCGCACTGATGTTCGAGCTGTTGAGCAAAGTGCGCAAAGAAGGTCTGATGTCGATCGAGGCCGACGTCGAAGAGCCGCACAGCAGCCCGGTGTTTTCGAAGTACGAACGGATCGCCAAGGACCATCATCTGGTCGAGTTCATTACCGACTACCTGCGCCTGATGGTGGGCGGCAACCTCAATGCTTTTGAGATCGAAAACCTGATGGACGTCGAAATCGACACCCATCATCACGAGGCCGCGATTCCCGCTACGGCAATCACCAAGCTAGCCGACGGCCTGCCCGCCTTCGGCATCGTTGCCGCGGTGATGGGCGTCGTGCACACGATGGGCTCGTTGCACCTTCCGCCCTCCGAACTGGGCGGTCTGATTGGTGCCGCGCTGGTGGGGACCTTCCTCGGTATTCTGCTGGCCTACGGCTTCGTTGGTCCCTTGGCGCAAATTCTCGAGCGCAAGGTCGAGGAGTCCAGTCAGGCATTCAATACAATCAAAGTCACGCTGCTCGCTAGCCTGAACGGCTACGCGCCGCAAGTTGCCGTCGAATTCGGCCGCAAGGCGCTGAGTTCGACCGAGCGGCCGTCGTTCAAGGAGCTCGAGGATTTCGTCAAGAATGCCAAGGCCAAGTAAATCCGCCCGGGGAATGAGCGATGAGTGACGAATCGCAACGGCCTATCGTCGTCAAGCGGATCAAGAAGGGCGGCCATGGCCATCACGGCGGCGCCTGGAAGATTGCCTACGCCGACTTCGTGACGGCGATGATGGCGTTCTTCCTGCTGATGTGGCTGCTGGGCTCGGTGTCCAAGGGCAACCTCAAGGGCATTGCCGACTATTTCTCCAATCCGCTCAAGGTGGCGAGTCGTGGTGGCGAAGGGGCGGGCGATGCCGATTCGCTGATCAAGGGTGGCGGCAAGGACTTGTCACAAAAAACCGGTCAGCTCAAAAAAGGCACGCCTTCGCTTGAGGAGCAGCAAAAGGACAAGAGCCGGCTTTCAGCGTTGAAGAAGAAATTCGAAACGCTGATGAACGACAAGGCCAAAAAGAACAGCAAGCTGGCGCAATTCAAGGACCAACTTCGGCTCGACATGGTGGCCGAGGGGCTGCGCATCCAGATCGTCGACAAGCAGAATCGGCCGATGTTCAAGTCCGGTTCGAGCGACCTTGAGCCATATGCCGCCGAGATCCTCGACGAGATCGCCCAGCTTTTGAATGATGTGCCGAATTCGGTGTCGATTTCCGGCCATACCGATGCGCAGCAATATGCCAGCGGCCAACGCAGTTTCAGCAACTGGGAGCTGTCTGCCGATCGCGCCAATGCCGCGCGGCGCGAGCTGATTCACGGCACGCTTTCCGAACAAAAAATCCTGCGCGTCAACGGCTTTGCCGATGAAGTCCCGCTGGATGCCGGCGATCGACTGAATCCGGTCAACCGGCGGATCAGCATCGTCGTCCTGAACAAGGATGCCGAAGGGGATATCCGACAGCAGGCTGGCATGGCTGCCGACGAGGCCAGCGCGCCGCAACAAGCTGGCGCATGATCGCCGTTGTCCGCACTGCATTGCTGCAGTGCATTGCTTTTGGTGTTGCGCTGGCGGTGCAGTCATTGCTGCCTCTGTCGACGGCAATCCTGATCTGGGCTGCTTCACTCACGGCCGGTGCGCTGGCGGCAGTGTGCTTTCGGCGCTGGTGGATGGTGCTGTTGCATGCGTCGATGCCGCCGATGTGCATGCTGGCACTGGTTGGCGATATGCCACCGTGGCTCTGGCTCGTGGCCGCCGTGCTGACCTGGGCGATCGGCGCGGGTGCGTTCCGGCACCAGGTGCCGCTCTTCCTGTCGAATCGCCAGGCGTTGCGGCAACTCGAGCCGCTGATTCCTGAAGGTGCGCATGTCCTCGATCTTGGTGCCGGCACCGGAACGGTGTTGGCGTGGCTTGCCCGCCGACGTCCGGACTTGACGCTTGCCGGCGTCGAAATGGCATGGCTGCCGTGGTGCATCGGCTGGTTGCGGCTCCGTCGCCATGCGGTGGTGTGGCGGCGCGCCGACGCGTTCGCCATCGATTTGTCGGCGTACGATGTCGTCTATGCCTATCTGTCGCCAGCGCCAATGTCTGCCCTGTGGCGCAAGGCATGTGCAGAAATGGCGGACGGTGCCGTTTTGATCAGCAACAGTTTCGGCATCGAAGGCGTTCCTCCCCAAAAGCAATATCCGGTCGGTGACTGGAAGCAGAGCGAGCTGCTCGTATGGCATCCCAAATCCCACCTCCAACAGCCGCCCCGGCCATGAGTGCTGAACTGCTTGCTGCGATGCGCTGCTTTGATGCGCCATTGCCTGCGCTACAGCTGACCCGCGATCGGCTGACGGCGCAGCTGCGCCGGGCCGAGCGAGTCAAGCCGGCCGAAGTGGCCGAAATCGTGCTGAACGATCCGTTGCTCACGGCGACCGTGCTGCGTGAAATCAGCCGCCGGCCGCGCACCAGTGTGAGCGTCGATGTAACGTCGATCGAAGCGGCGGTGATGTTGTTTGGCGTCGTGCCGTTTCTGGAGCGCCAGGCGCGCGGACCCTCGATCGAGGTGATGCTGGCCGGCGATGCGCCGCGGCTGATGCGCTGCCTCGAACTGGTCTCACGCGCACAACTGGCCGCACGAATGGCAAGACGCGCCGGCGTCGAGCGTATGGATGCGCGCCCGGAAGAGCTGCAGATCGCCGCCTTGCTCAGTAGCTTGGCCGAGCTGCTGGCGCAGCTGTTCGGTGGCGATGAACGCTTGCCGGTCGAGTCCATTCTGGCGGCCTGGCAGTTCCCCGAAGTACTCCGTCAGCTGCTCGTATCGGACCCGCCGCAATCGCATCGACAGCAGTTGCAATATGCGATGGTGTCGCTGGCTGCCGCCCTCGAGTCCGGATGGTGGATCGATGCGGTCGGCGCATCGCTGCAACTGGCTGCTGGCGCGCTGGACCGTCCCGAGTCACTGGTGTGGCAGCTGGTGAGCGAGGCGTTGCTGGCCCATGGCCGGTCACCGTTGGCATCAACGATTGCCCCGCCAGCGCGCTGGCTGCCGATGCTGCCCGGCGATTGGCCGAGAGCCATCCCGGTCAAGGATGTGCTGGCAACGCGGATGCAGGCGCTGCATCTGGCCGGCTTGCAGGGCTTGCCGGTCAACCAGATCATGCGGCTGTCGGTGCAGGCTTTGTGCGAAGGGCTGAGTATGCGACGCGTGTTGCTAGCGATTCCGCAAGAGGGGCGCTTGGTGGCGCGTTTCTGTATCGGCGCGGCCGAGGCTGATCCAATTCGCGGTTTTTCGCTGGCGCTGGACGAATCGCACTTGTTCGCCCAACTATTGAAAAAACCGCAGGCGGTCTGGCTCAGTGGCGAAAGTCGGCCCCAGTTGATGCCGCAGCTGCCCCCAAGTGTCACCGGGATCATCGGGGGGGACGATTTTTGTGCGATGTCGCTGTTCGTCGGTGACAAAGCCGTTGGCCTGCTGTTCGCCGATCGACCGCCTTCGATACCAATCGATGCGCAGGTCTACCAATATTTCAAACAAATCTGCCAGCTGACGAGTCGTGCGCTGGCCAGCCGAACGGCCTCATGATGCTGCAAGATCCAATCCTGTCCCCCCAGAATCCACTGTACAAACAGCTGCACAAGCTGGCCACGCAGCGCCGCGATCGCCTCAAGCTCGGCATGACGCTGCTCGATGGCCCGCATTTGATCGATGCCGCGCTGTCTTCGGCCTGGCCACTGCAGCGCTTGATTGTCACGGATGCGGGCATGGCGCGACCGGAGGTGGCCGGATTGCTGGCACGTGCGGGCGTGCCGGTGCATCCGATGGCCGATGTGCTTTTCGCGACGCTAACCGAGTTGCCGAGTCAGACCGGCGTGCTGGCACAGACGGCGATGCCGGCGGTGCCGGTGCCGCGACGCGATGGCTTCGTGCTGTTGCTTGATGGCGTGCAGGATCCGGGTAACGTCGGCACCTTGTTGCGCACCGCCGCCGCCGCGGGCGTGGATCAGGTCTGGCTGTCCCCGGGGTGCGCGGACGTCTGGTCGCCGCGGGTATTGCGTGCGGCGATGGGCGCGCACTTCGTGCTGCCGCTGATTGAGCGGGCGGCCCTGGGTGAGCTGCTCGATGATTTTTCCGGGCCGCTGGCGGCCACCTTGCTCGATGGCGCGGTTGATCTGTATCAGGCCGATCTGAGCGGTGATCTCGCGCTGGTGCTGGGCGCCGAGGGGCAGGGCGTGTCGCCCGAACTTGCCGCCCGCGCGAGTAGGCGCTTGCGCATTCCGATGGCGGCCGGGATCGAATCATTGAACGTCGGCGCTGCGGCTGCCATCTGTCTGTACGAGCGCGTCCGGCAGCTTGGCGGCGTGTCGCGGGTATAATCGCTGTTTTCAGATTTGTCCCGAGCCCATGAACGCATTTCCCGAAGGCGTCCATTTCGATGCCGTTTTGCCGCTGGTCTGGCAGCCAGAGGCGCGCTGGCAGCCGTTTGAGGTGGCGCGCTATCTCGATGTGCTCGCGGACTTCGATACGGTCGAGCGCGCTGAGCCGGTGACCGGCGAGCAGGCGAAACTCGATTTGCAGTTGGTTTGGCTGGCTCGGCTGATGAACCCGGTGCTGCCCGTCCCGGTCGCGGTGACGATCGGGCTCGAATTCGTACGCTGGCCCGCCGATGGCGTGGTCGTCGGTGCACAAGGGTGCCTGGCGATGGTGCCGGACGAAGCCTTGCCGCATTTGCTGTCCTTGCCGGTCGAGGTTGTTGCCGTCGAAACCGTCGGGACCGAAACCGCCGTCACGGCGCGCTGGCTGCTGGGCCAGGGTGCCGCGCGTGATGCGTTCGAGCGTTATGTTTTTCGCCGCCATCGCGAACAGATCCGTCATGAGCGCGAGGCAAAATCATGAGTGTGGCCCTCGCCAAGCAGATTCCCGCGGCATGGCAGCCAGCATTGGCGCCGGTGGCGGAGAGTGCGCGGTTTGCCCAGCTGTCCGGTTTTCTCGATGCCGAGCTGCTCGCCGGAAAAACGGTCTACCCGCCGCGTGAGCACTGGTTTGCCGCGCTTGCCGACTTGGCGCCCGACGACGTTCGGGTCGTGATTCTCGGGCAAGATCCCTACCATGGCGCCGGCGAGGCGCATGGCTTGAGTTTTTCGGTGCCGCACGGCGTCAAAACGCCACCGAGTCTGCGCAATATCTGGCAAGAAATCGCCCGCGATCTGGGTGTGACGCCTGCGCAGCACGGCAATCTGGCCGGCTGGTCCAGACAGGGCGTGCTGTTGTTGAACAGTGTGCTGACCGTCGAGGCCGACAGGGCGGGCTCGCACGCCAAGCGCGGCTGGGAAGCATTGACCGACGCGGTCATCGCCGAACTGGCGCAGCGGCACGAGGGACTCGTGTTCATGCTCTGGGGGGCGTATGCGCAGAAGAAGGCCGCGCATGTCGATGTGCGGCGCCATTGTGTTCTGACGTCTGCGCATCCGTCACCGCTGTCGGCGTATCGCGGTTTTCTGGGTAATGGCCACTTCTCGAAAGCCAACGCCTATCTCGAACAACACGGAAAAGCGCTGATCGATTGGGCGCAGGTCGAATGAGCCAAAATCTACTGAGTTTCGATATCGGCGGCACGCAGATCAAATACGGCATTGTCAGCGACAGTGGCGAAGTGCTGCTGGCGCATTCGGTGCCGACACAGGCGCAGGAGGGTGCTGCCGCGCTGCTGGATCGGCTCGTCGCACTGGCGCGGCCGATGATCGCGCAAAACGGGGTGTGCGGGATTGCGATCAGTACGCTGGGCCTGGTCGACGCCGATAGCGGTCGCATCCTCGGCGCGGCCGAGGCGGTGCCCGACTACGTCGGCATGTCGCCGAAGCTGGCGCTGGAAGAGGCGTTCGATCTGCCGGTGACGATCGAGAACGACGTCAACTGCGTCGCGCTGGCCGAAGGCTGGCAAGGTTCCGCCAAGGGTGTACAGCACTACATCGCGCTGGCGATCGGGACCGGCATTGGCGGCGGCATTGTCATTGATGGCAAGCTTTACCATGGCGCGCGTTCGGCCGCCGGCGAGTGGGGCTATATGCGCATTGCCGATCGCTGCTGGGAAAATCACGCATCGATGCGCGGACTGGTAACCGAAGCAATCCGCGTCAGCGGCCGCAGCGACTGGGATGGCCGCGCGGTGTTCGCGGCCAGCGACGCCGGCGACGAGCAGATGCGCAAGGTCGTCGACGAATGGCTTGATCTGCTCGCGACCGGCATCGTCAATCTGATCTACGTACTGAATCCACGGCGCGTCGTGATCGGCGGCGGCATCAGCGGCCGCGGCGAACGCTTCCTGCACGAGCTGCACGCTGCAATCAGCATGCGAATCGAGCCGGGGTTCCGCGACATGAGTGAAGTCGTGCTCGCCAGCGCGGGCAATCATGCCGGCATGATCGGCGCGGCGCGCAACTGGTTTCTCAGCAAACGGCAGTTCTAAACAACGCATACCGATAAGGACGAGACGACCGTGAAAATCCTGTTCAATCACCTTGGCTTCGAGCCGGGTACCCGCAAGCAGGCGCTGATCGAGGCGCCGTTTGACGCCGCGCTGACGACCTTCGGCATTTACAGTGCCGAGACGCGTGAATGCGTGCACCGCGGCGACCTGCGTGCCGAAGGTGGCGTGGCGCGCTGGAAAAACTGGCACTTCTGGTCGGCCGATTTCAGCGCGCTGATCGAGCCGGGCGAGTATTTCGTCGTCATCGATGGTGTGGTTCCGGCACTGGTTTCACATACGTTCACGGTTGGCGAAGGCCTGTTTGGCGAGCTTCTGCTGTCGGACATCGTCCACTACATCAAGGGCCAGCGTTGCACCGGCCTGTACGATCAGGCCGATCGCTCGCGCCCGAAGTGGGGTTCGGACGAGCACCGCGATGTCCATGGCGGCTGGTTCGATGCCTCGGGCGATTGCTCCAAATACCTGAGTCACTTGTCGTTCGCGCAGTTCATGAATCCGCAACAGACGCCTCAGGTGGTGTGGAATTTGATCGACGGGCTGGCCCAACTGCCCGAGCAATCGAAGTGGTTCAACGAGCGCATCGTCGACGAGGCGCTGCATGGTGCCGATTTCCTCGTGCGGATGCAGGACCCGGCCGGCTATTTCTACATGACGGTGTTCGACCAGTGGAGCAAGGACGAAAACCGCCGCGACATCTGCGAATACAAGACGCAGAAGGGCGACAAGTACGACACCTATCAGTCCGCCTACCGTCATGGCGCCGGCAGCGCGATTGCCGCGCTGGCACGGGCGTCGACGCTGGGGCGCGACGGCGACGGCTTTGCGCGCGCCGATTACCTGAAAGCCGCGCAAACCGGTTTCGCCCACCTTGAAGTCCACAACGTCGCTTATCTCGAAGATGGCGTCGAAAACATCATCGACGACTACTGCGCCTTGCTCGCGGCAACCGAGTTGCTGGCGGTGACCGGCGATGGCGCATATGCCGATGCCGCTACCCGGCGCGTATTGAACCTGATCGAACGCCAGCAGGCTGAAGGCTGGTTTGCCGCCGACGCGGCTGGAGAACGCAGCTATTTCCATGCGGCCGAATCGGGCCTGCCGCTGATTGCACTGATGCGTTTTCTGGAAGTGGTGCCGGCTAGCCCGCTGGCCGGCCGGATTCGCGAAACGCTGCGGCTGGCGTATGAATACGAGCTGCGTATCAGCAGCGAGGTCGCCAACCCGTTCGGCTACCCGCGCCAGTACGTCAAACTGCCGGGTCAGGACGCCAAGGTGCAGTTCTTCATTCCGCACGACAACGGTACCGGCTACTGGTGGCAGGGCGAAAATGCCCGGCTCGGCTCGATTGCCGCGTCGGCCGGTCGGGCTGCCGCGCTGTTTGCTGGCGAAGGCGAGCTGGCCGGGCGCATCGCCGCCCATGGCCAGAATGCGCTCGACTGGGTGCTCGGAGCCAATCCGTACGACGCCTGCATGCTGCAAGGCTGGGGTCGCAACAACCCGCGTTACGAGCCGGGGTTTTACAATGCGCCCGGTGGCGTGTGCAACGGCATTACCGGCGGCTTCGACGACGATCAGGATATCGACTTCCGCAAGTCGGAGGTCGCCACCATGGCGAACAGCTGGCGCTGGACCGAACAATGGATGCCGCACGGCGCGTGGCTGTTCCTCGCGCTGTGCACCCGACTGAAAAAGGAAAACTGATATGGCAATCGTGGTGACCGGCGCAGCCGGCTTTATCGGCTCGAACATCGTCAAGGGCCTGAACGCCCGTGGCGAGACCGACATCATCGCCGTCGACAACCTCACGCGTGGTGACAAGTTCCGCAATCTGGCCGATTGCCAGATCAGCCAC
This sequence comes from Jeongeupia wiesaeckerbachi, assembly GCF_050916355.1. Taxonomy (GTDB): domain Bacteria; phylum Pseudomonadota; class Gammaproteobacteria; order Burkholderiales; family Chitinibacteraceae; genus Jeongeupia; species Jeongeupia wiesaeckerbachi. Next base: position 3,123,231 of record NZ_CP136946.1, on the reverse strand, counting down.
TTCGTCGACAAGAACGACTTCATCGCCGAGCTGGCCAGCGGCCGCTACGACGGTGAAGTCACCGCGATCCTGCACCAGGGCGCGTGCTCCGACACGATGGAGCACAACGGCAAGTACATGATGGAAAACAACTATCAGTACACGCTGGGCCTGTTCGAGTGGTGTCAGTCCGAAGAGGCGCAGTTCATCTACGCGTCGAGCGCCGCGACCTACGGCAATGGCGACCAGGGCTTCCGTGAAGACCCGGAGTGCGAAGGTCCGTTGAACGTTTACGGTTATTCGAAGCTGCTGTTCGATCAGGTGCTGCGTCGTCGCTGGGAAGAGTTGAGTGCGCAGGCAGTCGGCTTCCGCTACTTCAACGTCTATGGCGCGCGAGAATGGCACAAGGGACGGATGGCGTCGGTGGCGTTCCACAATTTCAACCAGTATCGCGAATCGGGCAAGGTCAAGCTGTTCGGCGAATACGGTGGTTACGTGCCCGGTGGGCATATGCGTGATTTCGTCTCGGTCGAGGACATCGTCAAGGCCAATCTGTGGTTCCTCGATAACGACGAAGTGTGCGGCATCTACAACCTTGGCTCGGGTCGGGCGCAGCCGTTCAACGATGTCGCGTCGACGGTGGTCAACACTTGCCGTGCGGCCGAGGGCAAATCGATCCTGTCGCTGGACGAGATGCTTGGCGACGGCATCCTCGAGTACATCGATTTTCCTGATGCGCTCAAGGGCAAGTACCAGTGCCATACCGAGGCAGACCTGACCTTGTTGCGCGAGGCTGGCTATACGGAGGAATTCCTGACCGTGCAGGAAGGCGTGTCGCGCTACGTCGAGTCTTTGCTGCAGGGCTGATCTGCGGATTCGTTCAAGCAAAAAGCCGGCTGATGCCGGCTTTTTGCTTTCTGCGATCAAGAATGTTTGAAAATTTTGTGAAAGAATGTGGGTTAATCGCTTTCGCAGGTATACCCATGCGCGCTTGTCACTTTCTCGCCGGCACGATGCTGGCGCTGCACATTCTTGCTGCCCACGCGGCGGTAACCGTCACCACGTTTTCGCCGCAGGGCGAAGTCCGGCAGGTCGAGCAAGTCCGCGCAACCTTCTCTGCGCCGATGGTGCGCATGGGCGACGTGTCGGCCGCCGCGCCGTTCGCGGTGTCGTGCAGTTTGCCCGGCAAGGGGCGCTGGATCGATGACCGGAGCTGGGTCATCGACATCAGCGGCGATCTGCCGGCCGAAACGACTTGCCGGTTTGCCCTCAAGCCGGGGCTCAAGGCCGTTGACGGTGGTGCGGTCGACGGCAAGAAGAATTTCCAGTTTTCGACCGGTGCACTGGCGATTGCGGAGAGCTGGCCCGATCGTGGCGAGGCCGTCGAGGAGGATCAAGCCTTCGTGCTGCGCTACAACGGCGCGCTGGCCGGCAAGCAGCCGCAGCTCTACTGCAAGATCGAAGGTTTGCCCGAGCGTGTGCCGGTAACGCGGTTGCCCGAGGCCGATACGGCGACGCTGGTCAAACATCTTGGCGAAGAAAAACGTGCGTCGGCGATCGAGGCGGTGCGCTGCGCGCAGCGCTTGCCGGCAGGCAAGAAGGTCGTGCTGGTCCAGCCGCGCGGCGCCAAGGCCGAGATCCGCGAATTCAATGTCCGTCCCGAGTTCAACGCATCGTTCAGTTGCGCGCGCGAAAACGCCAAGGCCGCGTGCATCCCGTTCAAACCGGTGACTTTGTCGTTCAGTGCGCCGGTGCCGCAAAAACTCGCCGACAAGATCCGGCTGGTGACGCCCGAAGGCGAGCGCGCGCCCGAACCGGATCGCGAGGCCCGCAACGGAACGGTGGATTCGGTGCGGTTCAAGCCGCCGTTTGCCGCGCTCGGTGCGTTCACGATCAAGCTTCCCGGTGATTTTGCCGATGAAACCGGGCGCAAGCTGGTCAATGCGTCGGCGTTTCCGTTGGCGTTCAAGACCACCGACGCGCCGCCGCTGGCGAAATTTGCCGCCGCACCGTTCGGCATCATCGAGCTGGGTGACGATGCCGCGCTGCCGGTGACGCTGCGCAATGTCGAGGCCGATCTCAAGGTGGGCGAGGTCCGTCTCGGGGCCGAAACGCTGGCCGTGAACGACGACAAGGGCATGATGCAATGGCTGGCCAAGGTGCTCGACTACCACGAAAGCTTTGTGCCGATCACCCGGGGCGGCAAGACCGAGCAGGTCGAAACGCGGCGGTTAAGCCTGCTGAAGGGGCAGTCAGGTGTGACCGCACTGAACTTGCCGGGCAAGCCCGACGCCAAGGGCAAGTGGCCGTTCGAGGTCGTCGGCATTCCGCTCAAGACGCCAGGCTTGCACGTCGTCGAAATTGAATCGCGTCTGCTCGGCAAGGCCTTGCTTGGCACCAACAAACCGATGTATGTGCGCAGCGCGGTGCTGGTGACCAATCTGGCGGTGCATTTCAAGCAGGGGCGCGACAATGCCGCCGTGTGGGTAACGACGCTGGACCGGGGTCAGCCGGTGTCACAGGCCGATGTCAGCGTCTACGACTGCAAGGGGGCGGCGCGCTGGCATGGCAAGACCGGTGCCAACGGTGTTGCAACGATTCCGCAGGCGCTGGGTGCGGCGCCTTCGTGCAGCGGTACGGCGCTCGATGGTTATTTCGTTAGCGCGCGCAAGACCGACAAGGGCGTGACCGACGTGTCCTTCGTGCGCTCGGGCTGGGATCGCGGCATCGAGTCGTGGCGCTTCCCTTTTCCGACCAATACCGCCGATCGTCCGTCGGTACTGGCGCATTCTGTGCTCGACCGGATGCTGTTTCGCGCCGGTGAAACGGTGTCGATGAAGCACTATCTGCGTGTCGAAACGAGCAAGGGCTTTGCACTGCCGAAGCCGGGCCAGTTGCCGGATCAGCTGCGCATCGTTCACGAAGGCAGCGGTCAGGAATATCGGCAGCCGTTGACGTGGCGACAGGGGCGCTATGCCGAATCGCGTTTTGCATTACCCAAGGATGCCAAGCTCGGCGATTATTCGATCGTGCTCGAAAAGGCAGCCGGCAAGTCGCATGGTGGCGACGCCGACGGGTCTTCGGGTGGCGGCAATGGCCTGACGTTTTACTCAGGTACGTTCCGGGTCGAGGAATTCCGCCTGCCGGTGATGACCGGGGCGCTTGTCGTTCCGGCCAAGGCCGGTATCGCACCCAAGGACGTGCCGATCGACGTGTCGCTGGCCTATGTCAACGGGGGCGCCGCCAAGGGCTTGCCGGTGCAGGTGTCGGCGATGTTGCGTGAGCGCTATGCCCGGCCGCAGGGGTACGACGGCTATTCGTTTACGCCGCCCGAGCCCAAACGCAACGAGGCGCAGGCGTCGCTTGATGGCAAGGTGGTGCTCGACAAGGCGTCGATCAAGCTGGACGCCAACGGTAGTGCCAAGCTGGCAGCCAAAGGCTTGCCGGCGATCGACCGTCCCTACGACATGGTGACCGAAGCAACCTATGCCGACCCGAACGGCGAGGTGCAGACCTTGTCGCGCACCGTGCCGCTGTGGCCTGCCGCGGTACAGCTCGGCTTGACCGTCGACGACTGGGTGTCGGTCGGTCGCGAAGCCAGCCTCAAGGCGGTGGTGCTCGACACCAACGGCAAGCCTGTGGCCGGCCGAAAGGTCGTCGTCAACGCTATCCGCCACAGCTATCAATCAACGCGCAAGCGTTTGGTCGGCGGCTTCTACGCCTACGATCACGACGAGCAGATCGACGATCTGGGCAAGGTCTGCAGCGGCAGCAGCGATGCGCGCGGCCTGGTGTTCTGCAGTGTCGCGCTGAAGGACGCCGGCAGCATCGAACTCGTCGCCAGTGTCGATGATGGCGACGGCCATACGGCGCGCGCAGCGCAGTCGGTCTGGGTCAGCAAGCAGGACGAGCTGTGGTTCGACGTCGACAACAACGATCGTATCGATGTGCTGCCCGAAAAAGACAGCTACAAACCCGGCGAAACCGCGCGCTTCCAGGTGAGGATGCCGTTCCGCAAGGCGACCGCGTGGGTGGCGATCGAACGTGAAGGGGTGATCGAGACGCGCGTGGTCGAGCTTGAGGGCAAGTCGCCGATGATCGAGGTGCCCGTCAGTGCGGCGTGGGCGCCGAATGTTTACGTGTCGGTGCTGGCGGTGCGCGGCCGCGTTCGCGATGTGCCGTGGTACTCGTTCTTTACCTGGGGCTGGAAGGCGCCGGTCTCATGGTGGGATGCGTACTGGAATGAAGGCGGGGATTATCAGGCGCCGACGGCGACGGTCGATCTGGCGAAGCCGGCGTTCAAATACGGCATCGCAGAAATTCGCGTCGGCGAGGCTGGGCACCAGCTTGGCATCACGGTCACGCCGGACAAAGCCGGCTACGGTGTGCGCGACACCGCGCAGGTCACGGTGCAAGTGAAGCTGCCCGACGGCAAGCCGGCGCCGGCCGGCACTGAAGTGGCCTTCGCCGCGGTCGACGAGGCATTGCTCGAATTGCAGCCCAATCCGAGCTGGAATCTGCTTGAGGCGATGCTGCAGCGCCGCAGTTATGGTGTCGAAACCGCGACGGCGCAGCTCGAGGTCGTCGGCAAGCGCCACTACGGTCGCAAGGCCCTCGCACCGGGTGGCGGTGGCGGCTCCGCGCCAACGCGCGAGCTGTTCGATACCTTGTTGCTGTGGCAGCCCAAACTGGTGCTCGACGCAAACGGCAAGGCGAAAATCGACGTGCCGATCAACGATTCGCTGACACGGTTCCGGTTTGTCGCCGTGGCCGATGTGGGTACAGGCTATTTCGGCACCGGTTCGGCCAGCGTCGCCGTGACGCAGGATCTGCAGCTGACGTCGGGCTTTGCGCCGCTGGTGCGCGAAGGCGATCAGGTTCGCGCCCTGGCGACGCTGCGCAACGGCAGTACGCGGGCGATGAACGTGCAGATCAGTGCGCAGGCCGAGGGCTTGCCCGCGCTGCCGGTGACCAAGCTGGCACTGCCGGCTGGCGAATCGCGCGAGCTGGTCTGGCCGATGACGGTGCCGGATGGGCTGAAGTCGCTGAAATGGACGCTGGTCGCCAGCGAGGTGGGCGGCAAGGCCAAAGATGGCCTGACGTTCAATCAACAGGTCGAGCCCGCCGTGCCGGTCACGGTACAGCAGGCGACGCTGCGCCGGATCGACGCCGACATCGGTATTCCACTCTCCTTGCCCGCCGCTGCGCTGCCGGGCCGGGGGGGCGTGTCGGTGCAGTTGCAGGCTAGGCTGTCGGCCGAGCTGCCGGCGGTGCGGCGCTGGTTTGCCGAATACCCGTATGCCTGCCTGGAGCAGAAGGCGTCGGTTGCGATCGGTCTGGCCGACAAGGCGCGCTGGGATGCGCTGATGGCGGAGCTGCCGGTCTATCTGGACGCCGATGGTCTGGCCAACTACTTCCCGCCACGAGAGGGTGATGCGCCCAGTGGTAGCGATACGCTGACGAGCTATCTGCTCGCGGTGTCGTCCGAAGCCGGCTGGGCGATCCCGGACGCCAGTCGCGAGAAAATGCTGCAAGGGCTGACACGCTTCGTCGAAGGCAACCTCAAGCGGGATGCATGGGCGCCGCGCGCCGATTTCGATGCGCGCCGGTTGGCGGCGCTCGAAGCGCTGAGCCGCTACGGTCGCGCCGAGCCGCGGCAGCTTGCGGTGCTGACGATCCAGCCCAACAGCTGGCCGACCGCGATGCTGGTCGATTGGCTGTCGCTGCTCGAGCGTCTGCCGGCACTGCCGGATCGCGTCGCCAAGCAGGCCGAGGCCGAGCAATTGCTGCGCGGCCGGCTGACCTATCAAGGCACCCGGCTGCAGTTCTCGACCGAGAAGGATGACGACTGGTGGTGGCTGATGCGTAGTGCCGACGTCAACGCCGCGCGTTTGTTGCTGGTGACACGCAGCCTGCCGGGTTGGAAAGACGATCTGCCGCGCATGCTCAACGGCCTGATCGGCCGGCAAGCGCAGGGGACGTGGCGGACGACGACCGCCAATGTCTGGGGTTCGCTCGCTGTTGCCGCGTTTGCCAAACAGTTTGATGCAACGCCGGTGACGGGGGTGACAAAGGTGGCGCTCGGCGACGCCAATCGTGAATTGCGGTGGCCTGCGGCGACACCGGCGCCAATTGCACTGCCGTGGCCAGCCGGTGGCAAGGGTGCGCTGAGTCTGAAGCATGACGGTGCGGGTGCACCCTGGGCGACGGTGCAGGTATCGGCGGCGCTGCCGCTCAAGGCGCCACTCGGAGCAGGCTTCCGGGTCAAGAAGACCGTTAGCGCCATCGAGCAGAAGGTGGCGGGCCAGTACAGTCGCGGCGATGTGTTGCGCGTGAAGCTTGAGGTCGATGCGCAGAGCGACATGACCTGGGTGGTTGTCGATGATCCGATCCCGGCGGGTGCCGCCGTGCTGGGCGGCGGGCTGGGTCGGGATTCGGCGATCGCTACCCGGGGCGAGCGCCGCGAAGGTGAGGCGTGGCCGGCGTACGAGGAGCGCCGCTTTGCCGGTTACCGTGCGTACTACGCCTACGTGCCGCGCGGCAGCTTCTCGGTCGAATATACGATGCGACTCAATAGCGCCGGCCAGTTCAAGCTTCCGCCGACGCGGGTCGAGGCCATGTATGCGCCGGACGTATTCGGCGTGTTCCCGAATGCCGTGTTCAAGGTGGTCGATGCAAAGTAGATGGTGTGCTGTCGCGCTTGCGCTGGCGATCTCGCCAGCGTGGGCGCTGCCGGATTTTGCAGCGGTCAGGGCCGACTGGCGCTCGTCCGACGCGGTGCTGGTCGATCGCCATGGCGTCGAGATCCAGCGGGTCCGGGTCGACATGAGGCAGCGGCGCGGCGAGTGGGCCAGCTTGACCGACACATCGCCGGCGCTGAGGCATGCGCTGGTCGTCTCGGAGGACAAGCGTTTCTACGCGCACAGCGGTGTGGACTGGTCGGCGGTGGCCGCGGCTGCCTGGGGCAATCTCTGGAGCAGCCGCACTCGTGGCGCGTCGACGCTGACGATGCAGCTGGTCGGGTTGATCGACGAGGATCTGCGTCGCGACCAGGGTCGGCGCAGTTTCTGGCAGAAGGCTGGGCAGAGCGTGTCGGCGCAGTCACTCGAGCGTGGCTGGAGCAAGGCGCAAATTCTCGAGGCGTATCTGAATCTGGTGAGTTTTCGCGGCGAAATCGTCGGGCTGTCGGCGATGTCGGCCACGCTGTTCGGCAAGTTGCCATCGGGCCTCAATGCGCGCGAAGCCGCGATTGCCGCCGCTTTGATCCGTGCGCCGAATGCGTCGGCGGAGCGTGTCGCCAACCGGGCGTGCACCATCCTGAAGGATATGAAGGCCAACGACGTTTGCGGCGGTCTGCGCGGCGAAACCCAGCTTGCGCTTGCGCGCAAGGCGGCGCCTGATGTGCAGGGCGAAATGCTGGCGCCACACTTTGCCCGTCAGGTGCTTGCCGGTGCCAAGCCCGGTCAGCGTATTCCGACGACGCTCGATGCCGGGCTACAGCGGTTTGCAACACAGACTTTACGGCGACATCTGCTTGAGCTGAGTCAGCGCAACGTGCAAGACGGCGCGGTCATCGTGCTCGACAACGCCAGTGGCGACGTGCTCGCCTGGGTCGGGTCGAGTGGCGGGCTGTCGAAGGCGCGTGACGTCGACGCGGTGACGGCCTTGCGGCAGGCAGGTTCGACGCTCAAGCCTTTCCTGTTCCAGCTGGCGCTGGAAGGTCGCTGGCTGACGGCCGCGTCCTTGCTCGACGATTCGCCGCTCGACCTGCAGACCGCGAGCGGTCTCTATGCACCGCAGAACTATGCGCGAGACTTCAAGGGGCCGGTGTCGGTGCGCACGGCGTTGGCGTCATCGCTGAATGTGCCGGCGGTGCGGACGATCGAGATCGTGACGCCGAACCGACTGCGTGATCGTCTGTACGTCCTCGGCCTGAGCAGTCTGTCCGAGGCGGGTGACTACTACGGCTATTCACTGGCGCTGGGGGCTGCCGACGTTCGGCTCGTCGATCTCGCCAATGCCTACCGTGCACTGGCCGACGGCGGCGTGGCATCGGTGCCACGACTGCGGCGCGATGTACCGTCTGCAGCCGGCAAGCGGGTGATGGATGCGGCGACCAGTTTCATCATTGCCGACATTCTGTCGGACCGGACCGCCAGATCACGCACCTTTGGCCTGGAAAGCGCGCTGGCGACGCGATACTGGAGCGCGGTCAAGACCGGCACCAGCAAGGATATGCGCGACAACTGGGCTGTCGGTTTTTCGCGCAGCTACACCGTTGGCGTCTGGGTCGGCAACGCCAGCGGCGAGCCGATGTGGGATGTGTCGGGTATGCACGGTGCGGCGCCGGTCTGGCTGGCGGTGATGAATCGCGCGCAGCAATCGCCTTCTCGCCCGCCGGCGCCACCTCCCGCTGTGGCCGCCAAGCGGATCGTGTTCGACGGCAATGTCGAAGCGGCGCGGCAGGAGTGGTTCGTCAAGGGAACTGAGCGCAGCGAGATCCGTGTGGCGGGCAAGGCTGATGCGACCTCGTCGCCGGCGCGTATCGTCAATCCGGTCGACGGCGCTATCTATGCACTTGATCCGGATATCCCGCCGCAAAGCCAGCGTATCGTTTTTCGGGCCGAGGGGGTGTCGGGCGCGAGCTGGTGGCTCGATGGCCGGCGACTCGGTGGCGGTGCCAGCCTGGCGTGGTTTCCCTGGCCGGGCCGGCACGTCGTCCAGCTGCGCGATGCAAGGGGCGTACCCGTCGAAGTGCGGCGGTTCGAGGTTCGTGGTGCAGTTGCAAAACAAGCGCCCAGGCGTTGATGCGCCACGGGTTTATCGTTACACATCGAGCCTGACTGCATGACGTATGCTGTAGGCCCGAATCCAAATATTTTACAGGGAGTGCTTTCGTGAAAATTGTATCCAAGTTGCTTCTGGCAATGATGTTGTCCGCCGCCATTCCGGCCTGGGCCGCTACCGATGCTTCTGCGCCGCTGTTCGCGCTCAAGGAAGAAGACAAGGTGACCGTGCAGATCGCCGCCATTGATACGGCGAACCGCAAGCTGACGGTGCAGTTGCCGAATGGCGAGCAGGCCGACGTGGATGTCGGTGCCGATGTGCGTAATTTCGATCGCCTCAAGGTCGGTGACAAGATCACGACCAAGATCAGCGCCGCGATTGCCTATGCGGTGGTCAAGGGTGGTGCCGGCGTGCGTGGTACGACCGAATCGACCGGGACGACGCGCAGCGAATCCGGCGAGCGCCCGGGTGGTGGCTGGGTGAAAACCGAAACGCTGTCGGCTGACGTCGTTGCGGTAGATCGCAAGGCTTCGCGCATCAAGGTCAAGACGCCGGACAACAAGGTTGTTGAAGCCAATGTGAAAAACCCGGCTGCGCTTGAGCAGATTGCCGTGGGTGATCAGATCAATGTCGTGCTGCGTCGCTCGATCGCAATCTGGGTCGAGCAGCCGGCGGAGTAAGCCGGCACGAAGAATTCGGGGGCGTGCGCTACGCGTGGCTGTCATGCGTCAGGGTATAATCGCCGCATGACTACGCCCCGATTCAAAACACTCGAGGACTTCGTCGGCAATACGCCACTGGTCCGACTCAAGCGCTTGCCCGGCGAGACCAGCAATGTCGTTCTCGTCAAGCTTGAGGGTAACAACCCGGCCGGCTCGGTCAAGGACCGTCCGGCGCTGTCGATGATTCGCCATGCCGAAGCCCGTGGCACGATACGCCCGGGCGATACCTTGATCGAGGCCACCAGCGGCAATACCGGCATCGCGCTGGCAATGGCTGCCGCGATGATGGGCTACCGGATGGTGCTGATCATGCCGGCCAACTCCAGCATCGAGCGCGTGCAGGCCATGAAGGCCTATGGCGCCGAGGTGATCCTTGTCGACGGCATGGAAGCAGCGCGTGATCTCGCAACGCTGATGGTTGCCGAGGGCAAGGGACTGGTGCTCGACCAGTTTGCCAACCCGGACAATCCGCTGGCGCACTATGAAACGACCGGGCCGGAAATCTGGCGCGACACCGAGGGGACGATCACCCATTTCGTGTCGAGCATGGGCACCACTGGCACCATCATGGGCACCGGCCGCTACCTTAACGAGGTGGCGCCGCAGGTCGAGATCGTCGGCGTCCAGCCTGCCGATGGCGCATCGATTCCCGGTATCCGCAAATGGCCGGTCGAGTATGTGCCGACCATCTGTGACTTCTCGCGCATCGATCGCATCATGGAAGTGGGCCAGCAGCAGGCCGAGGAAATGACCCGCCGGCTGGCTCGCGAAGAAGGTATTTTCGCCGGCATTTCGTCGGGCGGGGCGCTCGCCGCCGCGCTGCAACTGTCCAAGCAGGTAGAGAACGCCGTGATCGTGACCATCGTCTGCGACCGTGGCGACCGTTATCTGTCGACCGGCGTGTTTCCAGCGTGAACCCGCTCGACTGGATCGGCCATGTCGCCGGCGTCTGTACGACGATGGCCTTTTTGCCGCAGGTGATCAAGGTCTGGCGGACGCGGTCGGTCGATGACATTTCACGCGGCATGTATTCGCTCTTCGTATTCGGCGTCGCACTGTGGCTGCTCTACGGGGTGGTCATAAACTCGTGGCCGCTGATGATCCCGAATGCGATCACGCTGGTGCTCGCCGGTTCGGTGCTGGTGATGAAGTTGCGCTACACGGCAAGGAAAAAGCCATGACACCGGTTGACCTGCATTGCCATTCCAGCGTGTCGGACGGTTTGCTGCCGCCGCGTGAGGTCGTCCGCAAGGCGTTCGAACGAGGCTGCCAGCTGTTCGCGCTCACCGATCACGATGACGTGCGCGGCCTGCCCGATGCCGCCGACGAAGCGGCCAAGCTGGGCATGCTTTTCATCAGCGGCGTCGAGATTTCGGTCAGTTGGGGCAAGCACACGCTGCATATCGTCGGACTCGGTTTCGATCCGTCGCATCCGTCTATCGTCGAAGGGCTGGCGACTGTCCGTTCGGGGCGCGCGGAGCGCGGCGAGCGCATGGCCGCGTCACTGGCGGCGGTCGGCATCGAGGGCGTGCTCGAAGGCGCGCGCAAATACGCCGACAACCCGGAAATGATCAGTCGCACCCACTTTGCCCGCTATCTGGTCGAGGCCGGCAAGGCCAAGGACACCAAGAGCGTGTTCAAGAAGTTTCTGGTTCGCGGCAAGCCCGGCTACGTTGAACATGAGTGGGCCAGATTGCACGAAGCAATAGGCTGGATCCGCGAGGCCGGCGGCGTTGCCGTGCTGGCGCATCCGGGACGGTACGAGCTGGGCAACGAGACTCTGCGCGTATTACTGACCGAATACCGTCGCCTTGGCGGCGAGGCGATCGAAGTCGTCTCGGGTAGTCATGGTGCCGCCGATGTCGGCCGGTTTTCGCGGCTGGCGCAGGAGTTCGGCTTTCTCGCCTCGTGCGGCACCGATTACCACGCCACCGGCGAGGGTGCGCGCGAGCCGGGGCTCAATGCCGACCTGCCGGTGGGTTGCGAGCCGGTCTGGACCCGTTGGTGGTCACCTGCGCCGGCGGCAAACTTGCCCTGACGACTGGCGCGCGCTCCGCTACAGTCGCTGTACTCCTACCAGATACGAGCCCATGTCCCAGTTCTTTTCAATTCATGCCGAAACGCCGCAGCCGCGTCTGATCAAGCAGGCGGTCGAGATCGTCCGCAAGGGCGGGCTGATCGTATATCCGACCGACTCGTGTTATGCGCTCGGCTGCGCGCTCGACAACAAGGACGCGCTGGAGCGCATCCGCCGCATCCGGCAGTTGAGCGACAAACACCACTTCACGCTGGCGTGTCACGACCTGTCGCAACTGGGCAACTACGCGCGGGTCGATAACCGGACCTACCGGCTGCTCAAGTGCGCGACACCGGGCAACTACACCTTCATCCTGCTGGCGACCAAGGAAGTGCCACGGCGCGTCTGGCATCCGAAGAAACAGACCGTCGGCCTGCGGGTGCCCGACCATCCGGTGGCATTGGCGCTGCTCGAGGAACTGGGCGAGCCGATGCTGTCGAGTTCGCTGCTGCTGCCGGGTGAGGATATGCCGATGTCCGACGCCTGGGATATTCGCGACCGGCTTGAGCATGACGTCGACCTCGTCATCGAAGGCGGCTATTGCGGCGTCGAACCGACCACGGTGATCGATCTCTCCGAAGGCGCACCGGTACTGATGCGCGCCGGCAAGGGGCCATTGGCGCCATTCGGTTTCGACGACTGATATGAATACGACTGGGAAAATACATGGGTGATTTTGATCTGAGCAGTTTCGTCCAGACGGTATGCATCTGGGCGATTCCGGTGTTGTTTGCCATCACGGTGCACGAAGCAGCCCACGGTTACGTGGCGCGCCATTTCGGTGACGATACCGCTTCGCGGCTGGGGCGGATTTCGCTGAACCCACTCCGGCATATCGACCCGATCGGTACGGTCGCCTTGCCGCTCTTCCTGCTGGCACTCGGCGGCTTCCTGTTCGGCTGGGCCAAGCCGGTGCCGGTGGATTTCGGCAAACTGCGCAATCCGAAGCGCGACATGCTTTGGGTAGCGGCCGCCGGGCCTGCGTCGAACTTCGTGATGGCGCTCGTCTGGGCCTTGCTGATGAAGGTTGCGCTCGGGCTGGAAGGGTTCGGCCTGCAGGAGCCGATGTTCCTGATGGGGCAGGCGGGCGTCTCGATCAATCTGACCTTGATGGTGCTGAATCTGCTGCCGCTGCCGCCGCTCGATGGTGGTCGCATTCTGGTGTCGCTGCTGCCGATGCGGCAGGCAATGTGGGTGTCGCGGATCGAGCCCTATGGCTTCTTTATCCTGATTGCACTGCTGGCGACCAATACGCTGAGTACGATCATGGCGCCGCTGATGCGGATCGCAGCCATGCCCATTATGTTCATCTTGCATTAACTCTCTGAATAACAAGGATTTGTACCATGTTTCCCGATCGCGTCCTCTCGGGCATGCGCCCGACCGGCAAGCTGCATCTCGGCCACTATCACGGCGTGCTGAAAAACTGGGTCAAGCTGCAGAGCGAGTATGAATGCCTGTTCATGGTGGCCGACTGGCATGCGCTGACGACAGCGTATGACGATGTCAGCATCATCGAAAAAAGTGTTTGGGACATGGTGATCGACTGGATTGCCGCTGGCGTCGACCCGGCGCAGGCAACGATCTTCATCCAGAGCCGGGTGCCGGAGCATGCCGAGCTGCACCTGCTGTTGTCGATGATTACGCCGCTGTCGTGGCTCGAGCGCGTGCCGACGTACAAGGACCAGATCGAGAAGATGAGCCACAAGGATCTGGGCACCTACGGCTTCCTTGGCTATCCGCTGCTGCAGTCGGCCGACATCCTGCTGTATCGCGGCAATCTGGTGCCGGTCGGCGAGGATCAGGTGCCGCACGTCGAGATCACGCGGGAAATCGCACGTCGTTTCAACCATGTCTTCGGCAAGGAAGTCGGGTTCGAGGAAAAGGCCGAAGCGGCGATCAAGAAAATCGGTGGTAAGAAAGGCAAGCTGTACGAAGAGCTGCGTACCCGTTACCAGCAGGATGGCGATGTTGAAGCGCTCGAGTCGGCGCGCGCCTTGCTGGCCGAAACGCAGAACCTGTCGCACGGCGACCGCGAGCGCTTGTTCGGCTTTCTTGAAGGCGGTGGCAAGATGATTCTGCCGGAGTCGCAGCCCTTGCTGACTTCGGCCAGCCGGATGCCGGGGCTGGATGGCAACAAGATGTCCAAGTCCTATGGCAATACGATCAGCCTGCGCGAGGATGCGGATTCGGTCGCCAAGAAGATCAAGCAGATGCCGACCGACCCGGCGCGCGTCCGCCGCACCGATCCGGGCAACCCGGACAAATGCCCGGTCTGGCAGTTGCACCAGGTGTATTCGAACAATGCGACCAAGGCCTGGGTGGTCGAAGGCTGTAAGAGCGCCGGCATCGGCTGTATCCAGTGCAAGCAGCCGGTGATCGACGGTGTGCTGGCCGAGCAGGCGCCGATGTTCGAGCGTGCCCAGCCGTATCTGGAAGACCCGACGCTGGTGAAGAAGATCGTTGCCGATGGCTGTGAGCGCGCGCGCGAGCTGGCGCGCGAGACCATGCGTGATGTACGCGAAGTCATGGGGCTGGCGTACAGCTAAGGATTGACGATGACCTTTGCGATTCGCCCTGCCGCCGCGGCCGATGCCGCGGCCATTCACGAACTGGTCACCGCCGCATTCGGCCAGCCCGGCGAGGCCGACCTCGTTGTGGCGCTGAACGCAGCAGGACGAACCGATCTGGCGCTCGTTGCCGATGCCGGTGGTCTGGTCGTCGGGGACTTGCTGTTTTCGCCGGTAACCGTAGAGGGCGTTGCCGGTGCGGTCACGGGTCTGGCGCCGCTGTCGGTCGCGGCGGACTGGCGTCGTCAGGGTATTGGCAGGGCGCTGGTCGACACCGGTCTGGCGCAATTGCGAGCGCAGGGCGTCACCGCCGTTGTCGTACTGGGCGATCCGGCCACCTACGGCCGCTTCGGCTTCGTTCCCGCCGATCGTTTTGGTTTGAGCTGCGAATACGACGTGCCGCCCGAATACTTCATGGCGCTGGAGTTGGTGCCGGATGCGCTGGCCTTTGCCGCCGGCGTCGTCCGCTACGCCCCGGAGTTTGCTGCATTGTGAGTGAGATCGACGTGGTGGAGCCGCCGCTAGCGCATGTCCTTGGCGAGCCGGTCCATCACATGCCGGCCGACCTGTACATTCCGCCGGATGCGCTGCGCGTACTGCTGGAATCGTTCGAAGGCCCGCTGGACCTGCTGCTGTATCTGATCCGGCGGCAAAACCTCGACATTCTTGATATTCCGCTTGCTTCGGTCACCGCGCAGTACATGCGATACGTCGATGCGATGCAGACAAGCCGTCTGGAGCTGGCCGCCGAATACCTGCTGATGGCTGCGGTGCTGATCGAAATCAAGTCGCGTTTGTTGCTGCCCAGACACGATGAATGTCCGGATGACGGCCCGGACTTCGAGGCGGAAGACCCGCGCGCTGAACTGGTACGCCGGCTGCTGGAGTACGAGCAGATCAAGCAGGCCGCCTACACGCTGTCACAACAGCCCTTGGCAGGACGTGATTTCGAGTTCGTGGCGGTGCTGTTCGAGCGCGAAATGGTGTTGCGTTTGCCCGAGGTGGGCGCCGCCGACCTGCGAACGGCCTGGCAAGCCATTCTGGCGCGCGCCAAGCGTAACCAGCATCATCAGATCACCCCGGACTCGCTGTCGGTGCGCGAGCAGATGAGCGCTATCCTTCGCCTGCTGCAAGATGGCCGCCCGCATGAATTTACCGTTCTGTTCGATACAACCGCCGGCATCCCTTTGCTGGTGGTGACCTTCCTTGCGGTGCTGGAGCTGGTGAAAGAGGAGCACATCGTTGTCAGTCAGGATGATGGCTTCCCGCCCATCTATGTTCGGCTGGTGGGCGCGAAGCCGATCGGGGGTGTCGAATGAGCGTTGAACTGACGCCGAAGCTGGTGCTGGAAACCGCCTTGCTGGTTGCGCAAGAGCCGCTGGCCATGCCGGCGTTGCGGCAGTTGTTTGCCGACACGCTAGCCAGCCGCGACATTGAACACTTGCTCGCGGAACTGGAAGACGATTGGTGCGGCCGCGGCATCGAGCTGGTGCAGCTGGCGTCCGGCTGGCGTTTTCGCAGCCGGGCTGCATTGCAGCCCTATCTCGACCGGCTCAATCTGGCGCGCCCCCCGCGTTACTCGCGCGCGGTGATGGAAACGCTGGCCATCATCGCCTACCGCCAACCGGTGACACGCGGCGACATCGAAGAGGTGCGGGGCGTAACGGTCTCGAGCGCAATCATTCAGACCTTGAAGGAAAGAGGCTGGATTGATGTCGTGGGCCACAAGGATGTGCCGGGCAGGCCGGAGTTGCTGGCAACCAACAAGCGCTTTCTGGATGAGCTCGGATTGCAGGCCTTGTCGGACTTGCCGCCCTTGTCCGAAATGTCGGGGTTGATCGAGCCTGGTGAGGGTGGCGGCGAATAATCATGGATCCAGCGGGTGGCGCGTCGACGGAAGGCTGCCGGTCAGTCCGCAACAGCGAATCCGTACTTACATTGGAAAAACGAAATGAATGAAAGCATGGCGGTCGGCATCGGCGCCGTTGCGATGTTCCTGGCCTGGAAGTGGCTGGTGGCGCAACTGGCGCAGAAAGGCGTGCGGCGTTGGCTTCAATACACGGTCGGCGGCGTGGTGGCGCTGCTGGTGCTCGCGCTCGTCGTCGGCGTGCTCGCGCCAAGCCGGGTGCCGGCGTTACCGCATACCGAGGCGTCGGCCGTTGGCTAGACTTGGTAGTTCGTAGCGTTTTGTCGGCGGCGGTCCCACTGCGGCATGCCCGGCGATCAAGTCACCTAGACTTGGTGGTCGTTGCCGCGATTTCGAGGGTGTGCCGCTCTGAAGTTCAGCTTCCCATGGCGTGATGTGATTGGGGGACGATACGCGTGCATTGAACGTCCTCCGCGATATCGCGCCCGCAGATGGTGCACATGGCGTTCAGACGGCCGCTGCAGCCGGTCGAGCCACCGCGGGCAAGTCTTTTCTTACGTATTCACCTTACTCGTGGCGGCTGTCGCGTTAAAATCTCCGCTTAAAGCGCCGCGAAGCATCAGACAGGTTGTAAAGAATTGGACACGAATACAAGCAAAACAAAGGCTTCGGCCCATACGCCGATGATGGCCCAGTACCTCAAGCTCAAGGCGGACCACCCGGACAAGCTGGTTTTCTACCGGATGGGGGATTTTTACGAGCTGTTTTACGATGACGCGGTCAAGGCGTCCAAGCTGCTCGACATCACGCTGACGACGCGCGGACAGAGCGCCGGACAGCCAATCAAGATGGCCGGGCTGCCTTATCACGCTTGCGAGGGGTATCTGGCCCGGCTGGTGAAGCTGGGCGAGTCGGTGGCGATTTGCGAGCAGTTCGGCGACCCGGCCACGACCAAGGGGCCGTTGGAGCGCAAGGTCGTGCGCATCGTTACGCCCGGCACGCTGACCGATGCCGCCTTGCTGGACGACAAGCAGGAGAACCGCCTGCTGGCGATCGTCGCGCTCAAAGGCCGGCTGGGTCTGGCGTGGCTGTCGCTGGCGTCGGGTGATTTCGCGCTGATGGATACCGACGTCGAGCGCTTGCCGACGGAGCTGGAGCGCTTGCGGCCGGCCGAAGTCGTGGTGTCGGCCGATACCGGTCTGGCCTTGTTCGACACGCTGGGTGTGCCGGTGCGGCAGATGCCGCCGTGGCAGTTCGATCGCGACAGTGCGATTCGTGCCCTGACACGCCATTTCTCGACGCACGATCTGGCAGGTTTCGGCGTCGCCGACGACATGCTGGCGATCGGCGGCGCCGGTGCCTTGCTGGAGTATGTCCGGACCACCCAGGGCGGCGTGCTGCCCGCGCTGGCCGGGCTGCGCGTCGAGCATGCCAGCCAGTACATCGAGCTGGATCCGGCGACGCGGCGCAATCTCGAGCTGACCGAAACCATCCGCGGCGAGACTGCACCGACGCTGTTTTCGCTGCTGGACCAGTGCGCTACCAGCATGGGTTCGCGGACCTTGCGGCATTGGTTGCATCATCCGTTGCGCCAGCACGTCGCCATTCTTGAGCGGCAGTCGGCGATCACTGCCTTGCTGGACGCGGGTACGACCGAAGCGCTGCAGGAAACGCTCGCCGGCATTGCCGATGTCGAGCGCATTGCGGCGCGCATCGCCTTGCGCAGCGCGCGCCCGCGCGACCTGTCAAGCTTGCGCGACAGCCTCGCCTTGCTGCCTGCCTTGCGGAGCGCGCTACCGAAGACCGAGTTCTTCGCAGCGCTGGCGCAGGCCTTGCTGCCCGACGCCGAAATCCATGCGCTACTGGTGGCAGCGGTTCAGCCGGAGCCGTCGGTGGTGCTGCGCGAAGGCGGGGTGATCGCCGATGGTTATTCGGCCGACCTTGACGAGCTGCGTGGCATTCAGGCCAATTGCGGCGAGTACCTGCAACGGATGGAGTTGCTCGAGCGCGAACGCACTGGCATTCCAACCTTGCGGGTCGAATACAACCGGGTTGCCGGTTTCTTCATCGAGATCAGCAACGCCAACGTCGACAAGGTGCCGCCCGAGTACCGCCGTCGGCAGACCATGAAGAACGCCGAGCGCTACATCACGCCCGAACTCAAGGTCTTCGAAGAAAAGGCGCTGTCGGCGCAGGATCGTGCGCTGGCGCTGGAAAAACAGCTGTTCGAGACTTTGCTGGATGCCTTGCTGCCGCAGCTGGCCAGTCTGCGGCTGGCGGCACAGGCTGTCGCCACGGTCGACGTGCTGGCCTGCTTTGCTGCGCACGCACAGGCGCGTGGTTATGTCGCGCCGGTGTTTGTCGACGAAGTACGCATCGACATCGATGCCGGCCGCCATCCGGTGGTCGAGGCACAGATCGACGACTTCATTCCGAACGGCGTGGCCTTTGGCCCGATGCGCAAGCTGCTGCTGATCACCGGGCCGAACATGGGGGGTAAGTCGACCTATATGCGTCAGGTGGCGCTGATCGTGCTGCTGGCCCATGTCGGCAGTTACGTGCCGGCCAATAGCGCCGTGATCGGCCGGGTTGACCGGATCTTTACCCGGATTGGCGCATCGGACGATCTGGCCGGCGGGCGTTCGACCTTCATGGTCGAAATGACCGAAACCGCCAACATCCTCAACAATGCCAGCGAGCACAGCCTGGTGCTGATGGACGAGGTCGGGCGTGGCACGTCGACCTTCGACGGTTTGGCGCTAGCGTGGTCGATCGCCCGACAGCTGATCGAAAAGAATCGCGCTTATACGCTGTTTGCAACGCACTATTTCGAGCTGACCCGACTGGCGCAGGATTACGCCATGGTCGCCAACGTCCATCTCGACGCTGTCGAGCACAAAGACCGCATCGTGTTCCTGCACGCAGTGCAGGAAGGGCCGGCGTCGCAAAGCTACGGCGTCGCGGTGGCGCAGCTTGCCGGCGTGCCGCGCGAGGTGATTCGTCAAGCCAAGCGCAAGCTGACGGAACTTGAGCAGTCGAGTCCGGGTCATGCGCATCAGGGCGATCTGTTCAGCATGCCGCTCGCGCCGTCTGTGGAACCCGAGACACATCCGCTCGTCGAAAAAATGACGGCGATCGATCCGGATGATTTGACCCCGCGCGCCGCGCTGCAGCTTTTGTTCGAGCTCAAGGCGATGCTTTGATTGGCGCCATAAAGTTCATATTCACAACTAGACCAAAAATACCGTTCGCCGGACTAAGCTAAAACCATATTCAGTAGCGAACGCAACGAGGAGCAACAACGTGGAAGCCGTACAGAATGGGCAGTCTGACAACGACCAACGGGAAATCGATCCGTCGGAAATCGATGAGGGCATTGCACGATTTCTGGGGATAAATCCGGGTTCGGATGCATTCCGGCTGGCCGACGTCCGTAATAAAGCCACTTCCGAACTCAAGACGCTTGGCGACGCGTTGGTCGCGCACCTCGATGCGATCGACGTGCGCATCCCGCCGGCCCTGCAACTGGTCGGCGGCGAAGTGGGACGGATCGTGGTCGCCAGTGAGCACGGTGCGAAAGCGGCAATCGAAGCGCGAATCAATGGCGATACGCGGGTACTGAAGACGTTCAAGGAAGTCGAATTGTTGTTCGAAATCCTTCGTAAAGCCGAATTGCGCGATACCGAGCGCTTCAAGTCGCAACATTTCAACCTGGGTTTGACAAGCCTTGGCAGCATTGCATTTTTTACCGAGGCCTGATCGGCTTCAAGCAGGTGTGACAGGGCCGCTTTGCTGCGGCCCTGTTTGTTTGGCGGCCGGCGTGATGCTTGCGGGCTGTCCGCGATATAATCGCCTGTTATTTCCGGATTACTGAACACATGAAAACCACCCGTGCCCGTCGCCCTCAGCCGGCGATTCGCGAACAGAAGGCGGCTGACCAACAGCGAGCCGGGCTCAAGGGCCGCAAGCCGGTGCCGTCCGCTGCGGATGAATTCACCAGCGGGCGCAAGCCACGTGGCGCCAAGCCCGCTTTGGGGCAGGCGCCGCGCACCGCCGCAGCAGGTGCCGCGCCTGCGGAACCTGCCCGCGGCGGTCGGGATATTGCGACCAAGGCAAAGCGCATGAGAATGCGCGCCGGTTCGCAGCACGAAGTTGCGGTGCAAAAACAGTTGCGCGCGAAGCGGCTGACCTCGGCCCAAGTGGGCGAGGAACGCTTGCAAAAAGCGCTGGCATTCAGCGGTGTCGGCTCGCGTCGGGACATGGAAGAGTTGATCGCAGCAGGCCGAGTCAGCGTTAACGGCAAGATTGCGGAGCTGGGCGCCAAGGTCAAGCAGGGCGACGAGGTTCGTGTCGATGGCAAGCGCGTCACCATGCGCTGGGCGGACCGACTGGCACGCGTTGTGTTGTATCACAAGCAAGAAGGTGAGCTGGTGACGCGTGACGACCCGCAGGGCCGCCTCACGGTGTTCGATCGACTGCCGCGACTGTCGTCGAGCAAATGGGTGGCCGTCGGCCGCCTCGACTTCAATACCAGTGGCCTGCTGATTTTCACCACCTCGGGCGATCTGGCTAACCGGATGACCCATCCGCGCTTCGAGATGGAGCGCGAGTACGCGGTGCGCGTACTTGGCGAGCTTAGTGACGAACAAATCGCCGAACTGCGCAAGGGCATCACGCTCGAAGACGGCCCGGCCAAGTTCACCCATATCGAAGCGCAAGGCGGCGAGGGGACGAACCACTGGTATCGCGTGGTACTCAAGGAAGGTCGTAACCGCGAAGTGCGGCGGATGTTCGAGCACTTCGGCCTGACTGTATCCCGGCTGATGCGCGTGCGTTTTGGCGCACTGACCTTGCCGGGACGCCTCAAGCGCGGACAGTTCTATGAACTGTCCGAGACCGAGGTGCTGGCGGTGATGAAGTGGGCCGACCTGAAGCTCAACGGCGAAGCCAAGGATCACTGAGCATCCCATGAGCAAGGCGTTCACCCGCGAAGACGATCGTGACGACGATGAGCTGCCAGCCGAGCTGAAGGTGCCGGTTGGTAGCAAGAATTACATGACTCCGGGTGGTTGGCGCCGGCTCAAGACGGAGCTGCACGACCTCGTCACCAAGCACCGGCCCGAGCTGACCCAGATCATCAATTGGGCAGCCAGCAACGGCGACCGCTCCGAGAATGGCGACTACATCTACGGCAAGAAAAAGCTGCGCGAGACGGACCGACGCATCCGCTTTCTGACCAAGCGGCTGGAGAATGCCGAAGTTGTCGATCCTGAAGTGCGTGAGGAGACCGATCAGGTGTTCTTCGGTGCGACCGTCACTTACTTGCGCGAAGATGGCCACGAGGAAACGGTATCGATCGTCGGCGTCGACGAAACCGACCTGAAACGACACTACGTCA
Organism: Jeongeupia wiesaeckerbachi; assembly: GCF_050916355.1. GTDB lineage: Bacteria > Pseudomonadota > Gammaproteobacteria > Burkholderiales > Chitinibacteraceae > Jeongeupia > Jeongeupia wiesaeckerbachi. The sequence goes on along the minus strand of NZ_CP136946.1, from coordinate 3,101,831 downwards.
GCTGGACCGCGCCGATTGCCCGGGCGCTATTGCGCGCGCGCGAAGGCGAGACGGTGGCCTTGCGGCTGCCGGGCGGCGTGGAGGATATCGAAATCATCGAGGTCCGCTATCTCGCACTGGAGACGGAAAACCCTAGCTGATACAGAGCTGATTTCTGTTTTGCGCAAGGCTTTCCGATTCGATATGCTGCGCGCATGAAGCGCACTCAACACAGCAGCCTTTTCCGGCGCGTCCTCCGGAACATGGCGTTCCGGATCGCCGTTGTTTCGCTGGCGATCTCGGCCGTCAGCTATTACTACAGCTATATGCGGCTGCAGGAAGAGGCACTGGGCAACCTTGAAAAGTACATCAAGGCGCGCAGCCAGATCGAGAGCGAACCCTTCCTTCAGGCCGAGACCAACACCAAGCTGCTGCGCAACGAGTTCATCCGCCGTTACGCGCAAATGCAAGGCGCCGATGTCAGTGGCGAGTTCCACGCCCTGATGAAGCAAGACCGCGACGGCATGTGGCGTGTCCGGGTTGAACGCGATGACTTCGAGTACCGTGCGACCGTCGCCCTGTTGCCTAGGGTTGAGCTGACGCCCGAGTTCATGCGGCAGGTGATGCTCGGCTACGAGTTGCTGAGCCAGTACGGCCCGGCATTCCGCAACCGGTATTACGATACTTTCGTCGATCTCAACGTATCCGATGGCAGTTTGATGTTTCTGCCGGATTTGAACTACGCCCGCAATGGCTCCGTTGCGGATTTCGAGTTCGACCTGGAAACCGAGGTGGGGGCAACGCCGGCGCGCAATCCCGAGCGCAAAACCTTCTGGACCGGCATTTACTTCGACAAGCAGGCCATGCAATGGATGGTGTCGGTGGTGACGCCGATCGACTATCTGGGGCGCTATCTCGGTGGCGCGGGACAGGATTTGCTGCTCGACCAGCTGATCGCCCGGACCAACAGCGTCGGCATTCCCGGGACGACCAACTTCATCGTGACGCGAGAGGGCGATCTGATTGCCCATCCAGACCGAATGCCGCAGATCGAAGCCATGCGCGGGCACTACAATCTGCGCGATGCGGATGATGCAACGCTACGGGACATGTACTCGGCCATCGCGAACGCGACACCCAAGCAGTTGTTTGTCGAAAGCCCGGACGGGCAATCGTGGCTTGGCATGGCTCAGATCCGCGGCGCGGATTGGTTGTTCGTCACGGTGTACCCGAAGCGTTTGCTGCAGGAAAAAGCCGCATTGGCCGCCAGCATGGTGCTCTTGCTCGGCCTGATTGCGCTGCTGATCGAACTGGGCTTGATGGCCTGGGTCCTCAAGGTTGACGTTGCCCGTCCGCTGGGACGCCTCAAGGCTGCGATCCAGTCGTTGGCGCAAGGCCGCCACACCCACCCGCTGGACACCGAACGAACCGACGAGCTCGGTGAGCTGGCTCGCAACTTCGACGCGATGGCGTCGACGATCGCGCACCATCGGCAGAATCTGGAGGCGCAGGTCGCGACCCGGACTGAAGAGCTGGCGCAGCGCAATGTGCAACTCGAACTGGTCAACGCCGAGTTGTCGCGGCTGAACGAGGAAAAGAACGAACTGCTGACCATAGCGGCGCATGACCTCAAGAACCCGGTCGCCAGCATCGCCGGTATGGCCGGCCTGATCGGCAGCAAGTTCGACGTATGGCCCAAGGAGCGCGTACGCGACCGGCTGGCTGGTATTAGCCAGCTGGCCAACCGGATTCAGCGGATTCTTGGCAACCTGCTCGATATCAATACGCTGGAATCGGGGCAGTACCGGCTGACGCTTGAGCCGGTGCTGATCGATGAGCTGATGGGCGAGTTGCTGGCGAGCTGGGAAGGGCGGCTGGAAGAAAAACAGCAGCGTTGCCACTATCAGCCGAACGGCTTGATCGTGCAGGCCGACCGGCAGGCCTTGTGGCAGGTGCTCGACAACCTGATCTCGAATGCGTCCAAGTACACGCCACACCAGAGCAAGATCGACATCACCGCGGGCTTGTCGCTCGGCATGGTCGAGATCGCGGTGCACGATTATGGCCCGGGTATTGCGCCGCACGAAATGGACAAACTGTTCCGCAAATTCGGTCGTCTGTCGGCGGTGCCTACCGGTGGCGAGCATACGACCGGTCTGGGCTTGTCGATCGTCAAGCGCCTGACCGAGGAAATGGGCGGGGGCGTGCATTGCGGCAGCCTGTTTGGTCACGGCACGACGTTCACCGTGTCGCTCCCGCAGCCGGATGCGCCAGGGGCACCAAGGAGCGGCAATTCGGCCGAGACGTTGACGGCTTCGGACGGTAAAATCGGCGTTTGATGCGATTTTACCCGGGGCCGGATCGCCCCGGACGGAGCAATGTCATGAGGCAGTACCTCGATCTCTTGCAGCACGTCATCGATCACGGTGCCCGAAAGGAAGACCGTACCGGCACTGGCACGCTGTCGGTGTTTGGTCACCAGATGCGCTTCGACCTCTCGCAGGGCTTCCCGCTGGTGACGACGAAGAAAGCGCATCTGAAGTCGATCATTTACGAGTTGCTGTGGTTTCTGCGTGGCGAAACCAATAACAACTGGCTGAAAGAGCGCGGCGTATCGATCTGGAACGAGTGGGCGCGCGACGATGGCGAACTCGGCCCGATCTACGGTTACCAGTGGCGCAGCTGGCCGACGGCCGATGGCCGTCATATCGACCAGATTGCCGACGTGGTCAAAACACTGAAATCCAACCCGGATTCACGCCGCATCATCGTGTCGGCATGGAATGTCGGCGAGATCGAAAACATGGCGCTGCCGCCGTGCCATGCGTTCTTCCAGTTCTACGTCGCCGACGGCAAATTGTCGTGCCAGCTGTATCAGCGCAGCGCCGACCTCTTTCTGGGTGTGCCGTTCAATATCGCGTCGTATTCTTTGCTGGTGCTGATGATGGCTCAGGTTTGCGGCCTCGAACCGGGCGATTTTGTCTGGACCGGCGGCGACTGCCACATCTATCTGAACCATCTCGAACAAGTGCAAACGCAGCTTGGTCGTGAGCCGCTGCCGCTGCCGACGATGACCTTGAACCCGGAAAAGAAGGATATTTTCGCGTTCGAATACGAAGACTTCGTGCTCGAAAATTATCAATCGCATCCAGCGATCAAAGCGCCGGTGGCGGTCTGAGATGGAACTGGCTCTCATTGCTGCGCTGGCGCAAAACCGTGTCATCGGCATCGACAACACGCTCCCCTGGCATTTGCCAGAAGATCTCAAGCATTTCAAGGCGCTGACCATGGGGGCGCCGATGCTGATGGGGCGTAAAACCTTTGAGTCGCTGCCCGGTTTGTTGCCCGGCCGGCGCCATTTGGTGATTACCCGCAACGCGGATTGGCGGGCGGACGGTGCCGAGGCGTTTACCAGTATCGAATCCGCGCTGAACGCATGCGCTGACGATGAAAAAGTTTTCGTGATCGGTGGCGGTGAAATCTATCGGCAGACGCTGCCATTGGCGGATGCGCTTTACCTGACCGAGGTATCACTCTCGCCAGTGGGTGATGCTACGTTCCCGGATGTGCCGGCCCATGAGTGGCGCGAGGTCGAGCGAGTGGCGCAACGCAGCAGCAAGGACATCGACTTTGCTTTCGTGACCTACAAGCGCGCTTGATTTTGTCGATCCGGCATTTCAAAAGAAAACGGGCTTTACGCCCGTTTTCTTTATGCTGATTCGAAGTCACGAATCCACGAACTCAAGCAGGTCCGAAAACCGTTCGATCACGTGGTCGGCGCCAAGCGCACTGACGTCGCTGCCATAGCCATACGCTACTGCGACAACCGGGCAGCCGGCCGCACGGGCAGCGAGGATGTCGTTTTTCGAATCGCCGACCATCAGCATTTCGTCTTCGGCCACCCCGAAACGATCGAGCACATGCTGGAGTGGCAGGGCCGACGGCTTGCGTTCCGGCAGTGTGTCGCCACCGACGATGACGTCGAACTGCTCCGATACGCCGAGTTCGCGCAGCAGCGGCAAGGTGTAGCGCTCCGGCTTGTTGGTGACGATGGCAAGTGGCAAGCCCAGTTCGTGCAGCGCGTGCAGCGTTTCCTGTACTTGCGGATAGAAGCGCGTGGCGATCGTCAGGCCGGCCTTGTAGTGCAGATCGAAGCGCTGCATGGCGTGCTGCTGCTCCGGTGCGTCGGTCCAGGGGGCCGCGTAGTCGTCAGCGAGCGTGCGCGCCACCAGGCTGTGCGCACCGTCGCCGACATAGCTTTCGACGGTGGCCTCCGCCAGTGGCGGCAGGTCGAGGTCGGCGCGGGCGGCGTTGGCGGCGCGGGCAAGGTCGGCAATCGAATCGATCAATGTGCCGTCGAGGTCAAAGGCAAGGGCGCGGATCGTCATGCGAGTGCCTTGGTGATTTCGGTGTGCATCGCGTCGATCACCGTCTTGTAGTCAGGGTTGCCGAAGACGGCGGAGCCGGCGACAAAGGTGTCGACGCCGGCGGCGGCAATTGCACCGATGTTGTCGATTTTGACGCCGCCGTCGACTTCGAGGTTGATGTGCCGGCCGGTCTTTTCCTTGTAGGCATCGAGCTTGGCGCGCGCTGCGCGGGCCTTGTCGAGCATGGCCGGAATGAAGGCCTGGCCGCCGAAGCCCGGGTTGACCGACATCAGCAGCACCATGTCGACCTTGTCGAGCACGTAGTCGAGGTGGTCGAGCGATGTTGCCGGGTTGAAGACCAGACCGGCCTGGCAGCCATGCTCACGAATCAGCCCGAGCGTGCGATCGACATGATCGGAGGCTTCCGGGTGGAAGGTGACGATGTTGGCGCCGGCCTTGGCAAAATCGGGAACGATGCGGTCGACCGGTTTCACCATCAGGTGAACGTCGATCGGCACGGTCGCGTAGGGCTTGATGGCCTCGCAGACCAGCGGGCCGATGGTCAGATTGGGAACGTAATGGTTGTCCATCACGTCGAAATGGATCAGGCCGGCACCGGCGGCGATGACGTTGCTGATTTCCTCGCCAAGCCGGGCAAAATCCGCGGACAGGATGCTCGGGGCGATTCGGAATGGGCTCATGGGGCTGCTCCGGGGTGGATTGCGCTATTGTACCGTTGCCAGGAACACCGCGAGGGTGCCGGCCTGCTAAGATTGTCCACCATCAACCGGGAAGTGTGCATGAGCGAAAATCCCAAGTACAAAATCGACGTCGTGCCGCGCGCGAGTTTCGTTGCCGAGCAATCGGACGAAGAAGCGGGGCGTTTCGTTTTCTCCTATCACATCCGGATCACCAATGCCGGTGACGGGGTGGCGCAGCTTGTTTCCCGGCACTGGGTGATTCGCGATATGGAAAACCGTGTGCAGGAAGTGCGCGGCCTGGGCGTGGTGGGCGAACAGCCGGTGCTTGAACCCGGTCAGTCGTTCGAATACATGAGTGGCGCGACCCTGGAGACGCCGGTCGGCACCATGCGCGGCAGCTATTTGATGCGCACGCCGGACGGCGCCGAATTCCATGTCGATATTCCCGAGTTCGTGCTGTCGATTCCACGCACATTGCACTGATCTGATCCGCCCGCGTGCGGGCTTGCAATTCCGCGATCCTGGCCGCATCTAGTCTTGTCGTTTTTCGATAAGAACCATCATGGCCGCTCCCGATTCCGCCCCGCGCAACGACTGGCACACGCTGCGCACCCTGTTTCCCTACCTCTGGCGCTACAAAAACCGCGTCGTCTTGGCCCTCAGCCTGCTGATTGCGGCCAAGTTCGCCAACGTGGCCGTGCCGCTGGTGCTCAAGGGCATCGTCGATTCGCTCGACGGCAGCAAGGGCATTATCGTGATGCCGATTGCACTGGTTTTCGCCTATGGCGCCCTGCGGATGTGTTCGTCGGTCTTCGGCGAATTGCGCGATGCCGTGTTTGCCAAGGTGACGCAGGGGTCGATCCGGCGCGTGGCGCTGCAGGTGTTCGAACATCTGAGCGCGCTGAGCCTGCGTTTCCATCTGGAGCGGCAAACAGGCGGGATGAGCCGCGACATCGATCGCGGCACCAAGGGCATCGCCTTCCTGCTCAACTTCATGCTGTTCAACATCCTGCCGACGCTGGTCGAAATCGCGCTGGTGGCGATCATCCTGCTGAAGAAGTACGACTGGTACTTCGCGGCGATCACTTTCGGCACCATCGTCATCTACATTGGCTTCACCCTGGGCGTGACCGAGTGGCGCATGGCGTTCCGGCGGCAGATGAACGAGCTCGATTCCAAGGCCAATACCCGGGCGATCGATGCGCTGCTGAACTACGAAACCGTCAAATACTTCAACAACGAGCGCTGGGAAGCCGAGCGTTACGACCGCAGCCTGGCCAAATGGGAGGGCGCATCGGTCAAGAACCAGGTGTCGCTGTCGCTACTCAACGCGGGTCAGGCCGTGATCATCGCCGCCGGCGTGACTGCGCTGGTGTGGCTGGCGTCCAGAGATGTGGTCAGCGGCCGGATGACGCTGGGTGATCTGGTCCTCGTCAACGCCTTCCTGTTGCAGCTGTACGCGCCGCTGAACTTCCTCGGCTTCGTCTATCGCGAGATCAAGCACTCGCTCGCCGACATGGAAAAAATGTTCACGTTGCTGCGGCAGAACGCCGAGGTCAAGGACACGCCGGATGCGCGCACGCTGCAGGCCAGCAGTGCGGCGATCCGTTTCGAATCGGTCGATTTCGGGTATGAGCGCAATCGCCAGATTTTGCGCGAGGTCAGCTTTGAAATCCCGGCGGGCAGGACGCTGGCGGTAGTCGGGGCCAGTGGCGCCGGCAAATCGACGCTCTCCCGTCTGCTGTACCGTTTCTACGACGTCTGGCAAGGACGGGTGACGATCAACGGCATCGACTTGCGTGACATGACACAGGAAAGCCTGCGCGCGCACATCGGCATCGTGCCGCAGGATACAGTGCTGTTCAACGACACGATCTACTACAACATTGCCTACGGCAAGACCGGTGCCAGCCGCGAGGAAGTGATCGAGGCGGCGCGGGCGGCACATATCTACGATTTCATCGAAAAACTGCCGGAAGGTTTCGACACCATGGTCGGCGAGCGCGGGCTCAAGCTCTCGGGCGGAGAAAAGCAGCGCGTTGCGATTGCACGCACCATTCTCAAGAACCCGCCGATCCTGATTTTCGACGAAGCGACCAGCGCGCTGGATTCGAAGACCGAGAAGGGTATCCAGGCCGAACTCAAGGCCGTATCGGCCGATCGCACGACACTGATCATCGCCCACCGGCTGTCGACGATTGCCGATGCCGACGAGATTGCGGTCATGGACAACGGTCGCATCGTCGAGCGTGGCCGGCATCTCGAGCTGCTGGTCAAGAACGGCCACTACGCCCGCCTGTGGGCGCTGCAGCAACATGAAGAACCGGCGGAGCAGGCCAATCAGGTGTCCTGAGACGGCAAATATAAGACAAGACTATTGCCTTATATCGATTAATTACTTTGTTTGAACGCAAATTGCATAAGGGAAAGCGCGCACTGCGTAACTAAGTCACAACCGTCATCCTCCTGCAGGCCTTAAAAAGGTCACCGTGGCGTGTGCGTACCCCGCACATGCCAATAACAAAACAGACCTCAGGAGGGTCGCATGAAACTTGATCGTAAAGATTGGGAGTGGGTGCTGACGTGTTTCGGCACCGCCGTAGGCGCCGGCATTCTCTTCCTTCCCATCCGTGCCGGCCTCGGCGGTATCTGGCCGACGCTGATCCTGACCGCCATCATCTTCCCGGTGACCTATGTCGCGCACCGCGGCATTACCCGGGTGGTCGCTTCGTGCAGCAAGGCGACCGACATCGTCGGCGCGGTCGAGCATGATCTGGGCCGCAATGTCGGCTTTGCCACCTCGGTACTCTATTTCCTGTCGATCATCACGATTTGCGTCGGCTACGCCACCGGGATAACCAACATCGTGTCGTCGTTTCTGACGAACCAGATGGGCGTCAGCGAAGTGTCCCGCCCGGTGCTGACCTTCGTGCTGCTGGTTGGCCTGACCAGCGTGATCCTCGCTGGCGAAAAGATCATGGTCCGCGTGACCTCGATCATCACCTTTCCGCTGATCATCCTGCTGGCGTTGCTGTCGCTGTACATGATTCCGCACTGGAACAGCGCCGTGATCACCGCCCCGACCACCGGCGGCGATGTGATGAAAAACCTGCTACTGCTGTTCCCGGTGCTGGTATTCGCGATGAATTTCTCGCCGGTATGCTCGACGCTCGGCGCGTCGTATCGCGCGAAATACCCGGTTGAAGAGGCGGTCAAGCGCACGGACGGCATCATCAAGTGGACGTCGCTGATCCTGCTCGTGTTCGTGATGTTCTTCGTGGTGTCGATGCTGCTGACGACAACGCCGGCGATGCTGGCCGAAGCGCAGGCCAAGAACGTCGACATCCTGACCGTGCTGTCGCTGGCCGTGGATCAACCTTTCCTCAAATACGTGATCCCGCTGATCGCCTTTCTGGCGATCGCCAGTTCGTACTTCGGCCATTTCGTCGGCACCCGCGAGGGTCTGGTCGGCATCATCACGCGACTGATGACCTGGAAGAACCCTGCCGATGAAGCGAATCTCGACAAGCAGCGCATCAACCGGGTGGTGACGGTGTTGATGATGGTCGGCCTGTGGTTCCTCGCCGTATACAACCCGCCGATCCTGAAAATCATCGGCGCGCTGTCGGCACCGATCATCGCAATCTACGCCTACCTGATGCCGGTGATGCTGATGAAGCGTGTGCCACGACTGACGATCTATCGTTCGTCGTTCGCCAGCTTCGTCTTTGTCATGGGTCTCGTGGGGATTGCCGGCGACTTTGTCGGCAGCTATCTCTGATCCTTCGATCGTGAATGCAGGCCGCGCCCACCGCGCGGCCTTTTCCACATTGTTTGCCGGGCGGCGATCCTGTCCGGCTGGAACTTGCCATGCTCAGCGTCTTCGATATGTTCAAAATCGGTATTGGGCCATCCAGCTCGCATACCGTCGGCCCGATGCTGGCCGCCAAACGTTTCGCCGATTCCCTGCTGGATCACCCTGATCGCGCACGGATCGCCCACGTCACGATCGATCTGTATGGTTCACTCGCGCTGACCGGCAAGGGGCATGGCACCGTCGAGGCCATGCTCAATGGGCTGGAAGGCAAGGAGCCGAAGACGGTCGATCCGGCATCGGTCGTGCCGCGTGCACAAGCGCTGATGCAGGAAGGCGCGACCCTGTTGCTCGGCGGGCGGCTGCCGGTGCCGTTCCATGGCCGCCGCGATGTCCTGCTGCACATGCATGCATTTTTACCGAAGCACGCCAACGGCCTGCGTTGCCGTGCCAGAAGCGAAGACGGCGTCTTGATCGCCGAGACGGTGTTTTACTCGATCGGTGGTGGCTTCATCGTGACCGATGACGAGTTCGGTCAGCCAAGTAGCGAGCGCGCGGCACCGCCTTACCCGTTTGCCAATGCGCAGGAGCTGATGGCGCATTGCGAGCGCGAACGCAAGTCGATCGCGCAGATCGTCATGGCCAACGAAATGACTTGGCTGGACGAGGCGGCAATCCGCGACGGCTTGCTGGAAATCGCCGCAGTGATGAAGGACTGCGTCGAAAGCGGTTGCCGCCACGAAGGCGATCTGCCCGGTGGCTACGGCGTCAAACGCCGGGCGCCGGCGATTTTCCGCCGCATCGTCTCATTGCAGCTGGCGGGGCGTACCGATGTGATGCTCTGGCCGATGCTGTATGCCATTGCCGTCTCGGAAGAAAACGCCGCGGGCGGGCGCATCGTCACGGCGCCGACCAATGGTGCGGCCGGCATCATTCCATCGGTCTTGCAGTACTACCGCAACTTCCACCCGCGCGCCGACGATCAGGGCATCGTCGATTTCCTGCTCACCGCGGCGGCCGTTGGCATGCTGTACAAGATGAACGCGTCGATCTCCGGAGCCGAAGTCGGCTGCCAGGGCGAGGTCGGCGTTGCGTGCTCGATGGCGGCAGCCGGCTATTGCGCGGTCAGCGGCGGCAATCTGGCGCAGGTCGAGAATGCCGCCGAGATCGCCATGGAGCACCACCTCGGGCTGACGTGCGACCCGGTCGGCGGGCTGGTGCAGATACCCTGCGTCGAGCGCAATGGGGTGGCGGCGGAGAAGGCGATCAAATGCGCCCAACTGGCGATCATCGAGGATGGCCGTCACAAGATCAGCCTCGATCAGGTCATTGAAACCATGTACCGCACCGGCATGGATATGCAGAACAAGTACAAGGAAACCTCGCTGGGCGGGCTTGCGCTCACCGTCGGCGTTCCTGCGTGCTGACATAAGTCTCGCACAAGGACACTCCCGCACTGCAATGCCCCTACGTCAATGAGGGGCATTTCTTTTGCGTATATCATCAGTCCCTAATATCATTCGGTAGCAATGGTGTTGGCAACAATTATTACAAAAACTTTCTTGAAAACTACTAAATGCCTTTGGAGAGGAATGATGCTTGTGGGTGGACACCATGACAGTTAAAGCACGATTAATCACACTGATTGCGGCCTTCGCCGCCGTACTGGCCTTGCTTTCCGGGCTGGGCATCTATCAATTGAACCGGATCAATAACCACGTTGTTGAAATCAATCACAACGTGATTCCCGGCCTCCGGCATTTGAACGAAGCGAACGTTTCCTTTCAGCGGATGCGTGTCACGACCTTCCGCCACATCAACGCGATGAGCACACAGGAGCAGTCCGAGCTCGAGAAACGGATCACGAGCTACAAGGACAAAATCGAGCAGGCGCTCAACGACTACGAAAAGAACGTACTCGACACTCAGGACCAGAAAGACGTCGGCCTGCTTGCGGCCGATCGCGACAGCATTCGGAACTACCTGCAAATCCAGGACGAGGCGTTGGCACTGTCCCGGCTGGCACAGCGTGGTGATGCAAACGATCTGCTGATGAAGCGTTACGGCGATTCGCAGCGCGTTGCGGCCGCACTCGATGCGCACGCCAAGTACAACGAAGCGTGGTCCGACCAGCAGGCCAAGGCGGCCCACGAGACATTCAGCAGTGCCGTTACCCAATCCCTGCTGTGTCTTTTGGTCGGTCTTGCCGGCGCCGGCGTATTTGGCTGGATCAGCTATCGCGCCATCGTGCTGCCGCTCAACGGCATGCGTGATGCGATTCGCGGTGTCGAGCAGGATCTGGATTTCAAGCGCCGTGCCACGACCGATGGCAAGGGTGAAGTTGGCGAGGCGATCACTGCGTTCAATCGCTTGATGGACCGCGTTCACCGTAGCCTGGGCCAGTTGCAGCGCGCGGCCGGTGATGTCGCCGGTTCGGCCGGCGAGTTGTCAGATGCATCGGGACACGTGGCCAAAAGCGCCAATGCCCAGAGCGATGCCACCTCCAGCATGGCGTCGTCGGTCGAACAGATGACCGTCAGTATCAGTCATGTATCCGATCGGGCTGGCGAGGCGAACAATCTGGCGCGTGAATCGGGCCAGTTGGCACAGCAGGGACGCGATGTCATCGGTCGCACTGTCGACGAAATCAACCAGATCGCCCAAGGGGTGGGCGAGGCGGCAGCGCGGCTGACAGAGCTTGAGCGGCAGACACAGCAGATTTCGTCGGTGATCGGCGTGATCCGCGACGTGGCCGATCAAACCAATCTGCTGGCGCTGAACGCGGCGATCGAAGCGGCGCGTGCCGGCGAGCAGGGTCGCGGTTTCGCGGTCGTCGCCGACGAGGTCCGCAAGCTGGCTGAACGTACCGCACGGTCGACGTCGGAGATCTCGCAGATCATCGAAACCGTCGGCGAACGGGCGCAGCGTTCGGTCGCCGGGATGAACCAGGCCGTTGAACTGGTCAAATCCGGCGTGGCGCAAGCCGATATGGCACGCGATGTGATTGGCCAGATCGGTGACAAGGCGGGTCAAACGGTACAGATGGTCAACGATATCTCGGCCGCGCTGCGTGAGCAGTCCCTGGCGAGTGCCAATATCGCCCAGCAAGTTGAGCGGATTGCGCAGATGACCGAGGAAAACAGTGCAATAGCCGAGCAGACCAATGGCTCGGCCAGGCAATTGGGTGAAGTGGCAACCAATATGCAGCGCGAGACGGCGCAATACCGGATCTGACCGGTGAGGCTGCTGCATCCGGCCCCGTTTATTCGAGTACGCAGGAGAAGGTTGGAAAAAAAACGGCCCGTTATCGGGCCGTTTTATATGTATGACTGGCGAACTGGCGGCTAATGCTTGGGCTTGCCCCAGCTGCCGCTGCTCTTGACCGGCGCCGCTTTCTTTTGCGCCGTGCCACTATCGTCCGCGCTCAGATAGGCCGACTTGATGCCCTCGGCCAGCTCAAGCACCGCGCTCGCGTACAGCGTGCTCTTGTTGTAGCGGGTGATGACGTAGAAATTCGTGTAGCCGAGGTAGTAGCGAGTGAAGTCGGGCTCGGTGTCGAGCGCGAACAGCACGGCTTTTCGCTGCGGGTCGACCTCGTTCAGCGGCGCAATGCCCTTGGCCATCATCTCGGCCACGGTGTAATGCAGATTGAATTTGTCGGCCAGCAAGGCCTCGATCTGGTCGCTGTCGACATTGACGACATCCATCGTCGGCCCGCCTTGCTCCCAGCCGTGCGCGGCCAGGTAATTACCGATGCTGGCGATGGCGTCGTCGGCATTGTTCCAGATGTCGCGATGATGGTCGCCATTCCAGTCGACCGCGTACTGGCGGAAACTCGACGGCATGAATTGCGGCCAGCCCATGGCGCCGGCGTACGAGCCCTTGAACGACAGCGGGTCCTCACCTTCCTCGCGCGCCAGCAGCAGGAACTGCGTCAGTTCTTTCCTGAAAAAGTCGGCGCGGCGCGGGTAGTCGAAGGCAACCGTCGACAGCGCGTCGATCACGCGGAAGCTGCCGGTGTTGCTGCCGTAATTGGTTTCGGCGCCGAGGATCGCAACGATGACTTCGGGCGACACGCCGTAACGCGTCGAGACCGCCGCGAGCGTAGCGGCATTCGCTCGCCAGAACTTGGCGCCGGCCTTGATGCGCGTCGGGTTCACGAAGTTGCCGCGAAACTGGTACCACGGGCGGCTGGTCGACGGGCGATCGAGGATGTCGATGATGTTCGGCTTGAGCTGGACCGCAGCGAACAAGGTATCGAGCTTGTCGCGCGACAGGTTTTCGCTGGCGGCGACTTCGTCGAGATACTGCCGGACGTCGGGTCGGGCGATCAGTGCGTCGTCGGCGAACGCCGGCGCGGCCAGGGCAAAGGAGAGCAGGGTGCTGAGCAGGGTAATGCGCATGAGGTCCTCAACCGGCAGCGCCGGGCTAGGTGTGTAGCGGAATTATTGTGACAGCGCACTCGACAACAGTTTGGCGGTGACGTTGACGATCGGAATGACGCGTTCGTAGGCCATCCGGGTCGGGCCGATCACGCCGAGCGTGCCGACGATTTCGCCATTGGCGCGGTACGGTGCAGTAATGACCGAGCAGTCGCCCAGTGGTTCGAGTCCGGATTCGCCGCCGATGTAGATCTGCACGCCATCGGCGCGATTGCCGACGTCGAGTAGTTGCAATAACGCGGTCTTGCGGTCGAACAGTTCGAACAGCTGACGTAGCCGGCCCATGTTTGACGCCAGATCATCACTGTCGAGCAGGTTGCGTTCGCCCGAAATCAGCACGGTATCGTTGCCGGGTGCAGCCATCGCATCTTGCGCCGCCGCGTTGAGCAGGGTGACCAGCTCACCTTTCAGCGCGTGCACTTCGGCTTCGACGACGCCGCGCAGATGGCCGAAGGTCTTGCCGGCGCAATGGGCGTTGAGGAAGTTGGCGGCCTCGGTCAACTGTGCCGGCGAATACGCTGCTTGCGTGGTCAGGATGCGGTTTTGCACGTCGCCATCGGCCGTCACCAGGATCAGCAGGACGCGGTTCTCGCCCAGCTGCAGGAATTCGATGTGCGTCAGGATGGCTTCCTGCCGCTTGGGTAGCATGACCACGCCTGCAAAGTGGGTCAGCTGCGAGACCAGTTGCGAGGCCGCGGCGATCGAGCGTTGCGGATTGCCCTTGGGCAGGCCGCCGACGCCCGGCGTGGCATTGTGTTCGAGCCGGTCGAGCGATTGCATGATCATCAGCGAATCGACAAAGAACCGGTAACCGCGCGCGGTCGGAATCCGCCCGGCCGAGGTGTGCGGGCTGGCGATGAAACCGAGGTCTTCGAGCTCGGCCATGACGTTGCGGATCGTCGCCGGACTGACGACGAGACCACTGGCCTGCGACAGGGTCTTCGACCCGACCGGTTGGCCATCGGCAATATACCGTTCGACAAGCGTGGTAAGCAGGTGTTGGGCGCGTTCGCTGAGCATGCTCAGATTCTAACGCCGTTGCCGTGTGCGTGCCCGGGGTGGCTATGGTTTAATTCCGGGCATGCGTGGTGGCCGGCGTCCTGTATCCGGCTGCCCATATGGAAAAGCCATGACAATTTTGTTCAAGACCGTGGCGCTGGTTGGCCGCCGCAATACCCCAACCATCGCCGAGCCGATGGCACGCCTGGCCGCAATGCTTGCCGCCCGCGGCGCCAGCGTGCTGATCGAAGAGGAAGCTGCCGTCGAGCACGGCATCGCCGACCACCCGAAGGTGGCGCGAGACATGATCGGCCGGCTCGCCGATCTCGTGATCGTGATGGGGGGAGACGGCACCATGCTGGGCGTCGCGCGGCTGGTGGCGCCGTACCGGATTCCGCTGATCGGCGTGAATCAGGGGCGACTGGGCTTCATGACCGATGTGCCGCTCGGTGAAATGGAAAAGGTCATCGGCGATATGCTGGCCGGCGCCTTTGTTCCCGAGGAACGCATCCTGCTGGAAACGACGATCTGCCGTGGCGATGAGGAGTTCGGCCCGTCACTGGCGTTCAACGACGTCGTGTTCAGTCGGGGCTCGACCGGTTCGATGATCGAATTCGAAATCATCATCGACCGCCAGTTCGTCTACAGCCAGCGCTCGGACGGCCTGATCGTCAGTACCCCGACCGGCTCGACCGCGTACGCGCTGGCGTCGGGCGGGCCGATCCTGCACCCGAGCCTGCCGGCGGTGACGCTGGTGCCGATCTGCCCGCAATCGCTGTCGAACCGGCCGATCGTCGTCAGCGACGATGCCGAGGTCGAGTTCCTGCTGACCCGCGCCAACGATGCGCGGGTGTACTTCGACAATCAGTCGGATTTCGAGCTGCGCGAGCATGACCGCGTCCGCATCCGTCGCTACCGCAACACACTGCGTATCCTGCATCCGGTGGGATACAACTATTACGACATGCTCCGGGCCAAGCTGCACTGGGGCCACAAGCTGCAATAACCGTCAAAACGACTCGGGATATCCACAACGCATGCTGCTCTCGCTCAGGCTCAAGAACTTCGTCATCGTCGACGAACTCGCGCTCGATTTCACGGCCGGCCTCACGGTACTGACCGGCGAAACCGGCGCAGGCAAATCGATCGTGCTCGACGCGCTCGGCCTGCTGCTCGGGGACAGGGCCGAAAGCGGCATCATTCGTCACGGCTGCGAACGGGCGGAGCTGGCCGCCGAGTTCGAACTGAGCGATGTGCCGGCAGCCAGTGCGTGGCTGATCGAATCGGACCTGGTGGACGCCGACCCGGAGCGGCTGGTGCTGCGCCGGACCATCGACGTCCACGGCAAAAACCGCGCTTTCATCAACGGCAGCCCCGCCACGCTGGCACAGCTCAAAGCCGTCGGCGAGCTGCTGGTCGACATCCACGGCCAGCACGCGCATCAGCGGCTGTTGCGTGCCGAAGTGCAACGCCAGGTGCTCGATAGCTATGCCGGCGCCGAGGCGGTGGCGGCCGAGCTGGCCGATGCATGGCGCGGCTGGCGCAAGCTGGCCGACGAACTGGATGCGGCGCATCGCAATGCCGCGACGTTCGAAGCCGAGCGTGAGCGCTTGCAATGGCAGATCGACGAGGTCGCCGCGCTGGCGATGATTGATGACGAGTGGTCGGGGCTGCAGGCCGAGCACAAGCGGCTGCACCACGCGGCCAGCCTGATCGACGGCGTGCAAGCCGCCTTGCTGGCGCTGGCCGACGGCGATGACAATTGCCAAGGCTGGCTCGGCGGTGCGCAGCACCGTGTCGACGAACTGGCGGGCTACGACGATGGTCTGGCCGAGGCGAGGGAACTGCTGGCATCGACCGACGCACAACTGACCGAAGCGGTGAACACCTTGCGCCGCTATGCCGATGGGCTTGAGCTCGATCCGCAGCGCCTTGCCGATGTCGAAGCACGGATGGATGCGATCTGGCGCACCGCGCGCAAGTATCGCAGCGAGCCCGAACAACTGGGCGGCTTGCTGGCGGAATGGCAAGCACGGCTGGATACGCTCGGCGGTCGCGATGGCTTGGCGCGATTTGAAGCCGATGTCGCTGCAGCAGAAAAGGCCGCGCAGGCGCTGGCCAAATCGCTGAGCAGCCAGCGTCGGGCCGCGGCACCGAAACTGGCCGAGGCGGTGACGCGCGAGATGCGTCCGCTGGCGCTGGCCGACAGCCGTTTCGAGATCGCTTTGACGCCGCTCGACAAACTCTCGGCCCACGGCGCCGAAGGCATCGAATTCCTGGTCGGCCACGGTGACACGCCGGCACGGGCGATGGCCAAGATCGTGTCGGGCGGTGAGTTGTCGCGGATCAGTCTGGCCTTGCAGGTGATTGCGGCGACGCAGGGTGGCATTTCGACCTTTGTTTTCGACGAGGTCGACGTCGGTATCGGTGGCCGCGTGGCCGAAATCGTCGGCCGGTTGCTGGCCGATCTGGGCGCGAATCGGCAGGTGCTGTGCATTACCCATCTGCCGCAGGTGGCTGCTTGTGGCCATCAGCACCTGCAGGTCAGCAAGGCCAATACCCCGGCCGGCATCGTCAGTGCGGTGCGGCCGCTATCCAGCGACGAGCGCATCGAGGAAATCGCCCGGATGCTTGGCGGCGTCGAAATCACCGAAACCACGCGGCGCCACGCGGCCGAGCTGCTCGGCCTGGTTCAATCCGCATGAGCGACGCTGTTCTTTCGTCGGCGCCGGCCTGGACCGACGCCGATGCCGGCTTCATGCGCGAAGCGCTGATCGAAGCGGGGCGTGCATACGCATTGGGCGAGGTGCCGGTCGGCGCTGTCGTGGTGCTCGATGGTGAAATCGTCGGCCGCGGTTGCAACCAGCCGATCACCTTGCACGACCCGAGCGCCCACGCCGAAATGCTGGCGCTGCGTGATGCTGCGCAGCGGCTGGGCAACTACCGGCTGCCCGGTGCAACGCTGTACGTGACGCTGGAACCCTGCCTGATGTGCGCCGGCGCAATGCTGCACGCACGGCTGGCACGCATCATCTATGCCACCACCGACCCGAAGACCGGTGCAGCTGGCAGCGTGATCAATCCCTTCCCCGATCGACGCCTCAACCACCAGACCGACGTGGTTGGCGGGCTGCTTGCCGATGAAGCCGCCGAGCAGTTGCGGGCGTTTTTCCGCGAACGCCGCGCGGCCGACAAGGCGCGGCGCGGCGCCGCAGCCGGAACGCCGCACGACGTGTGACATTTGCGCGTCAGCGCAATGCAGCATCGTCGGTAGTCGGCAAGGCCGACGCTACACTGACCTCGCCATCCGCGGCGGCTTCACCGTCGCGCAGTATTCTAATAAATGGGGGGTTGTTGAATGAAACGTCTGGTCTTGCCGCTCTTGCTCGCAGCGGCGTTTGCACACGCAGACAGCGTGGTGTTCGAGGATAACTTCGAGGGTGATCTGGCCAAATGGGTCGGCCAGCGCGGCGACGGCTCGGTGCCGATGAACGTGACGCTGATCGATGATCCGCTCAAGCCCGGCAACAAAGTCGCGCGCTTCGACAAGCCGGTTTACGGCGGCGATATTTTCACCAAGCAGCAGTTTCCCGAAGGCAAGTACGTGTTGTCGTTCGACTACCTCGGCACCTGCGGCGGCAACTGCGGCGGCGTGATCGGCGTGACCGCCGAATTCCCGGGGCGCGACCAGTGGCTGGCCGGTACGGCCAATTCGGGCTTCCCGGACCGGATCAAGGACACCGGCAAGTGGGAGCACTACGACCTCGACTTCAAGGGCCGCTTCGACTTCCATCTGGCGCTTGAGCAATGGACCAGCTCGGCGGGTGCCGGCAAGGACATTTACTTCGACAACATCAAACTGGTGCAGAAGGGCGACGCCGCAGCGTCGGCCGGCACCAAGGCAGTCGCGGCTGTTGCCGTCACCGGCGTGCCGGCACCGAAGTCGCCGCAACTGGTCGGTTACTTTCCCGCGTGGGCGAAGCACAACAGCAACTATTGGGTGAAGGATGTCGATACGTCCGGCGCGGCAAAACGCCTGACCGTCATCAATTACGCCTTCGGCAACGTCAAGGACAACCGTTGCGTCGTCGGGGTCGAGGCCAAGGGCGTTGGTGCCGCAGCCGATGACTACTGGGATTCGGTGCCAAAAGAGCATACGCTCGACGGCAAGGTCGATCAGGGTGACAAGGGGCTGTTCGGTCATTGGAATCAGCTCAAACAGCTGAAGAAAGCCAACCCGAACCTCAAGGTCGTCATCAGCCTGGGCGGCTGGAGCTGGTCGAAGTACTTCTCCGACGCCGCGCTGCCGCAAAACCGCGAGGCCTTCGTCAAATCCTGCGTCGACGCCTACATCAAGGGCAATGTGCCGGACAAGCAGGGCAAGCTGGTCAACGGCCTTGCTGCCGGTGTCTTCGATGGTATCGACGTCGACTGGGAATACCCGGCGGCCGAAGGCGAGAAGGGCAATATCGTCCGCAAGGAAGACACCAAGAACTACACCGCCTTGCTTGCCGAATTCCGCAAGCAACTCGATGCAGTCAAGCCGGGGCTGTTGCTGACGATCGCGACGCCGGCAGCCAGTGACAAATCGGCAATGATGGAGCTGGACAAAATCCATCCGTCGCTCGACTTCATCAACATCATGACCTACGACTTCAGCAACGGCTGGGGCAACCAGAGTCAGCCGCACGCCAATCTGTACGGCGGCAAGAAGGACCAGTTCGCGATTGACTACACCGTGAAGGATTATCTCGACAAGGTGCCGTCACAGAAACTGGTGGTGGGCGTGCCGTTCTACGGCTACGGCTGGATGGTCAAGAGTACCGACAACAACGGCATGTATCAGCCGGCCAGTGGTCCGGCCAAGGGGCCGGTCGAGCAGGGTAGCAAGCCGTATGCGCAGATCAAGACCGCGCCGGGCCAGGTGTTCCGCGACGACAAGACCCGCGCCGTCTGGAAGTTGAACGGCAACGAAGTCTGGAACTACGACGATCCGCAGGTATTGCAGGAAAAAGTCGAGTTCGTGAAGAAAAACAAACTCGGCGGCGTGATGTTCTGGGAGCTGTCGAACGATACCGCCGACGGTGAACTCAGCAAGACGCTGGCAGATGCGCTGAAGAAGTAAACCTTCTCGCCGACATCAAGGGCGCCTTCGGGCGCCTTTTTCACGTGTGCACGATGCCGAGCGTCTTCGAACAGGCGGGCGCACTCTGTTAGAATCGGCGGTTCGTTCCACCTCACGCACTTACCATGCTCAGCCTCTACAACACCCTCGCACGCGAGAAGCAAGTCTTCACCCCCATCCATGCCGGCAAGGTCGACATGTATGTCTGCGGCATGACGGTGTACGACTACTGTCACCTCGGTCATGCGCGGGTGATGGTGGTGTTCGACATGGTGGCGCGCTGGCTGCGTGCGTCGGGGTATGACGTCAACTACGTACGCAACATTACCGACATCGACGACAAGATCATCAAGCGCGCGCTGGAAAATGGCGAATCGATCAATGCGCTGACCGCGCGCTTCATCGCAGCAATGGACGAAGACGCCGCCGCATTGGGCGTGCAAAAGCCCGATCACGAACCGCGCGCGACCGAGTTCGTTGGCCAGATGCACGCGTTGATCGGCAAGTTGATCGAGAACGGCCTCGCTTACCCGGCGCCGAATGGCGACGTGTACTACGCAGTGCGCAAGTTCGACGGCTACGGCAAGCTCTCGGGCAAAAGCCTGGAAGACCTGCGCGCCGGCGAGCGCGTCGATGTCGACGTCAACAAGCAGGATCCGCTCGATTTCGTGTTGTGGAAAGCCGCGAAGATCGACGAGCCGGCCGACGCCAAATGGGCGTCGCCGTGGGGCGAAGGCCGTCCGGGCTGGCATATCGAATGCTCGGCAATGAGCTGCCACCATCTCGGCAGTCATTTCGATATCCACGGTGGCGGCGCGGATCTGCAGTTCCCGCACCACGAGAACGAAATCGCCCAGTCCGAAGGCGCCAGCGGTCACGCTTACGTGAACTACTGGATGCACAACGGGTTCATCCGCGTCGACAACGAGAAAATGTCCAAAAGTCTGGGCAACTTCTTCACGATTCGCGAAGTGCTGCAGAAGTTCGACGCCGAAGTGGTGCGCTTCTTCATCCTGCGCGCTCACTACCGCAGCCCGCTCAACTACTCGGACGTACACCTGAACGACGCCAAGAATGCGCTGACCCGGTTGTACACCGCGCTCAAGGGCGTGCCGCCGGCCGAGGTCGCCATCGACTGGCAGAGCCCGTACGCGGCGCGCTTCAAAGCCGCGATGGATGACGATTTCAATACCGTCGAGGCAATGGCGGTCTTGTTCGAGCTGGCGCACGAGGCCAACCGGCAGCAATCGGCGCAATTGTCGGGCGAGTTGAAAGCATTGGCCGCCGTGCTGGGCCTGCTTGAGCGTGATCCACAAGCCTTCCTGCAGGGGCAGGGGGGCGATGCCGGCGAGTGGACCGCCGACAAGGTCGAGGCTGCGATTGCGGCACGCAAGGCTGCGAGAGTCGCGAAGAACTGGGCCGAATCCGATCGCCTGCGCGACGAGCTGGCCGCCGCCGGTATCGTGATCGAGGATGGGCCGCAGGGAACCAGCTGGCGCCGCCAGTAACGTGCCCTCCGGAAAACGGCCTCATCGAGGCCGTTTTCTTTCCCCTCATTACCCGCATACAATGGTGACGGGTATTTTGTGACTAGCGACTCATTCAGCCATGCGCCACCCAGACGACCGCCAAACCGCCGAATTGCCGGGACTTCCCGTCACCAAAAAGAGAGGCCGCCCCTCGATTGGTGCCAAGGCCATGACCCCGGCCGAGCGCAAGCGCCGCAGCCGGTTCAATCAGCTGCAGCGCGCGCTGCAGAGCAAGGACGTCGCCAATACGCAGATCCCCGCCCAGCTGAACGCCGTGGTCGACGAATCGACACGGCGCTACCTCGTGGCGGCAGCGCGGGAGCAGGGTACGACGGTCGGCAAACTGATTGATCAGTTGGTGGCGGCAGAGCGCCACCGGCAGGAAGAGGCGAAGCGCCCCGCATTCGAACTTGTCCCGCAGAGCGCGCCTACGCCCCGACGTTGAATGGGCGTCAAACCGTACGGACGATCAGTCCGGCTTTTGCTCCAGCACCGATAGTTCGACGTACGAAACAAAAAACTGCGCCGGCTCGACGGTATCGTCCCCCAGCGTCCAGGCATCATCCATCGTGCCGTTGTCGGCAGAGGCTTTTTGCCAGAGTTCGGCCAAGCGCTTTTCGCTCAGTCCGTGCTGGCGCCCGAAAGCGATGGCATCACGCTTGGCGGCACGGTAGCAAGGAATGGCTCGACGGCCGAATTCGCTGCTTGCCGGATCGATGCTCTCGGGGATGGCCCGCAAGCACGTCACAAACGCCTGCGTCACCGGCCCGTCAGACGCAGGCACTGACGCCGCGAATGCAAGCGTGGTCATGGGGGCGGCGCACAGCGCCAATATGGCTTTGAGGATGTTTCGGTTTCTCATGGGCGAAGCATAACGTGACGGGTGATTGGCAGTGAACGGATTCCTGCCGGGGCGTGTGAATTTAGCCGCAATGGTGTCGAAGCCGATCGGCACCGGAACTCTGTCGCACGCCAGCCTTCTCCGGACCACGGTGGCCAAGGCCTCGGGGCTTTGAAAAAGGCGATATGCCCCCATGTTTCTTTTGTTCCACACAGCCCAGTGCGGAGCCAACTTTCATGAGATCCGGGGTCAAGCATGTCGTAGCCCTGAGCCGGCTTCGGGATGCCCGGTCGGCGCGATTGACCGTTCCCGCTCACTGACGCACGGAAGCCATTCATGTCCCACGCCAATGCCGAGGCCAAGCTGCCACCTTTGATTTTGACAATAGTTACGCGCGCGAGCTGCAGGGGCTTTACGTGGACTGGCAGCCGGCCGAGGTGCCGCAGCCCGCGCTGAAGTTCCTCAACCGGCCGCTGGCGACGGAGCTGGGCCTGAGCGCCGATGACCTGGCCGCGCCCGGCGGCGTTGCCGTACTGGCCGGCAACCGCGTTCCGACGGGCGCCAGCCCGCTGGCGCAGGCCTACGCAGGCCACCAGTTCGGCGGCTTCTCGCCGCGACTGGGTGATGGCCGGGCCTTGCTACTTGGCGAGGTCGTCGATCGCCACGGGCAGCGGCGTGACATTGCCTTCAAGGGCTCCGGGCGCACGCCTTTTTCCCGTGGCGGCGATGGCAAGGCCACGCTGGGGCCGGTGCTGCGCGAAGTGCTGATGGGCGAGGCCATGCACGCACTGGGCATTCCCACTACGCGGGCTTTGGCTGCCGTGAGTACCGGAGAGCAGGTGTTCCGCGAGACGCCCTTGCCCGGCGCGGTGCTCACGCGCGTGGCGGCTAGCCACCTGCGCGTGGGCACCTTCCAGTACTTTGCAGCGCGGCAGGATCTGGACAGACTGCAACGGCTGACCGATTACGCCATTGCGCGCCACGACCCGGCGCTGGCCACGCACGAGCGGCCTGCGCTGGCCTTGCTGGGCGCGGTGTGCGAACGGCAGGCGCGGCTGATCGCGCAATGGATGTCGGTGGGTTTCATTCATGGTGTGATGAATACCGACAATATGACGATTTCCGGCGAAACCATCGATTATGGTCCCTGTGCTTTTCTGGAAGCCTATGACCCGGCCACGGTGTTCAGCTCGATCGACCGTGACGGCCGCTACGCCTACGGTCGTCAGCCCGGTATCGCGCAATGGAATCTGGCGCGTCTTGCCGAGGCGCTCCTGCCGCTGATCGATGCCGATGCCGAGCGCGCCGCTACGCTGGCTTTCGATGTGCTGAAGGGGTTTGGCGATCGCTACACGCTGCACGATCTGGCGCTCTGGCGTGCCAAGCTCGGCTTGGTGGGCGAGCAACAGGGGGATGCCGTCCTGCGCGATGACTGGCTGGCATTGTTGCAGCGTGGTCAGGTCGATTTCACCCTCGGTTGCCGCAGCCTCGTTGATGCGGCACAAGGGCGCGCCGAGGCTTTTGAGAGCCTGACGCAGGCCGTGCACGCCGAGGCCGCAGCATGGCTACAGCGCTGGCACACCCGCCGCAATCAGGGCGCGGGCGAGGAGGGTGTTCTGCTTGCAATGCGTCGCGCCAGTCCAGCCTATATCCCCCGCAACCATTTGGTGGAGGCTGCCCTGCAAGCCGCCGTGCACGATAGCGATCTCGGCCCTTTTGAGCAGCTGCTGACCGTGCTGCGTAATCCTTTTGACGCGCGGCCCGAGCACAAGGAGTACGCGCAGCCGGCATTGCCGGAGCAAACCCGGGTCTATCAAACGTTTTGTGGTACCTGATGTATTGGCGTTTCCCTCGTTCTCACCAACGCAAGGAGCACTTCATGCAAATCGATACAGACCCCGGCCTGCCTGGCATCCTTGGTCAGGCCGCGCCTGAGCTGGGTGTGCGCCAATGGGTGGATGCAGCCGGCCAGCCACTGGCTTCCTATGGGCTGGCGGAAATGCCCGGTGCCTACAAACTGCTGTTTTGTTTTCAAGATGCCTGCCCGGGTTGCCATAGCCACGGTTTTCCCAGCCTGATTAAATTGGTGGAAGGTCTGCGCGGCTCGCGCATCGTCAGCTTTGCGGCCGTTCAAACGGCGTTTGAAGACTTTGAAGCCAACAACTATGAGCGCATGCTGGCCGCCCAACAGCGGTACGCGCTGTTGATCCCTTTTGGCCATGATGCGGGCGAAGGGCGGCATGGGGCCGGCTCGGTGCTGATGGAGCGCTTCCGAAATGGCGGCACGCCCTGGTTCATCGTGATCGACCCCGACGGCAACGTGGTCTACAACCACTTCCACATCGACGCGGACAAAACCATCGCTTTCTTCCGCCGGGCCGAAACGCAGCCACCACCAGCGGCCGTGCCGCCAGGAATACTGACCTGGCGCGAGGTATTGCAGCTGGCACGCGATGGCAATCCGCCACCACCCCGCCGTGTGGAACGCACCGACGAGCAGTGGCGCGCGGTCCTCACACCCGAGCAGTACCGCATCACCCGTCAGGCCGGCACCGAGCGCGCCCACAGCTCCGATTTGTGCAGTCTGTTCGAGCCGGGTCGCTACGCTTGCGTGTGCTGCGAAACCGAACTGTTCGACGCGGCCAGCAAATTCAAGAGCAGCAGCGGCTGGCCCAGTTTCACTCAGGCCATCGCACCCGGCGTGGTGGCCTATCACCGGGATGATGGTCACGGCATGGTCAGGATCGAAACCACGTGCAACGTCTGCGATGCCCATCTTGGCCATGTTTTTCCCGATGGCCCGGAACCCAGCGGCCTGCGCTATTGCATGAACGCCGTGGCCCTCAAAAAGCTGCCAGAGGCCTGAACTACCGTCGCGAATGGGGGATGTATACGCATCTGAGTAGGACCAGGGGCCGGGGCGGCCTCCGTCGTTGCGCTTTGTTGCGGCGGCGGAGACCTCCCCGGCCTTTCATTTGCAAAGTGTTTGGCGTTTGCCCGTCGTGGCCGGAGCGTCTGCGCATTGAGCCCGGCCGCAGACTCTCCTAGCCCCTTTCCTGTCACTCCCCAGTTCTTGGTGCCCTTGATTCCTCGTTTCAAACAAGGGCTTGATTTACCAGGTGAGGCGTATCCTTCTATCAGGTTCAAAAAGGAAAAAATAAAAACTGATCTATGGTCATAGCTTCGGAGTCGCGAACCATTGGTTGCGAATTATTTGAAGCCTATTTATTTTCAAGAAAGGGTGGGGGAATGAATATTCGCACAATTACCCTGACCATGGTTACGGCGTCGATAATGGTGTCAGTGCCATTGGCAACAAAAGCCAGTCACCATTTTGAGAGCAAGATTGCAATAGACCATCCTCAGTTTGACTTGACGGATGTCTATGTATTTGAGTCGGAGAAAAAAGGTTATACGGTCTTCAGTATGGACGTAAACCCAAGAACCGGTAGTGATGGCAAGCCCCAATTTGGTGAAAACGGCATATACAGCTTCCACATTGGCAATGATAAAGCCCTGTCGGGGCTAGGTATGACGTTTACGGTGCAGTTCAAAGAAGATCGTGCCATTTTTGGCCTGACAAAAGAGGGGGCCAACCTGGCTGTCGGCACGATAGGCAGTGCATTTGGTGAGGCGTCAATTGGAACAACAAAATCTTTTTCCAATGGCGTTCGTGTCTGGACGGGGAGTGCCCGTGATCAGTTTGTCGGTAATTCGGCGGGGATCAACAAATTCAGGAACGAACTATCGGCCGGAAAAGTAGATCTGACCAGTTTCAAAGACGGCGTGAATCTATTTCAAACCCTCTATAGCAGCGTGATCGTGATGGAGGTTCCGAACAAAATGCTTCCGCCGGAAATTTATGTGTACGCAACGACAGCACTCTACAACGTGGACAAATGGGAACAGGTCAACCGAATGGCCAATCCGTTGATGACTCATCTGTTCATGTTCAACAACAAGATGGAAATCTCCGAACACGTCGGACATCGACCGGATATGGATATCAAACAGCGCTATGTCGTTTCCGACTACACGCTGCGAGCGCTTAGTCTGGATAAGGAAAGCACCGTGAAGGATAAGGTGGCGTATGCGGATCGCCTAGCCGAGGAGCTGTTGCCTGACGTGATCCCCTATCGGGTGGGTACACCAGCGTCGTTCAAAATCGAAAAGATCAACGGCCGCAAACCCACTGACGATGCGATGGACGTGCAACTCAGCCGGTTTTTGGGTAGGCCGGTAACGGATTATGCAAACACCTTTGATCACCACCCGGACACATTTCCCTATGTGGTCAGCCCGAAGTAGTGGGGCAGGTGATTGATCCCATCGGCATGAACGGGGGCGCGATGATGGCTTATAGGAAAATACAGCTTAACGATAGCGTGACCATGCAGGTCATCGAATTTACCGAGCAAATGATGTCGGCAAGGTTCTGGTTTGCAGGCAAAGGCTTTGATGGCACGCATCAGCATAGCAATGAAGAAGTGAATGTCGTGTTGAACGGTGAATTCATGGCTACCAACGGGAGCGAACAATACCCCGCCCACCCCGGGCAGGTCGTACAAGTCGCTCCCAATACCGAACACAATATGGAGTGCCTGACGCCGACCGGCGAAATGATTTCGGTCTGGACGCCAGTGCGCCAGGATCTCATCAAGTATGCATTGACTGAAGAAATGTGAGCCCGTCTCCTTGCAGCTTGTCGGGCATGCAATCGGGATTGATTCGTACTGGCTAATCGCAAAATCCGGGGCGGGTGACGAAGTGGATTGCAAAGCAAGAGCAGCCATTGCGTCTTGCGTGGCGCAATTTGGCAAACTGGATATCTGGATCAACAATGCAGGCATTTTTCCCGAGATTTCAACGCTCGACATTACCGATGCCGACTATGATCGCCTGATGAACCTTAACCAGCGCGGCATGTTCCTCGCAGCGCGTGACGCCGCGCGCGAAATGGTGTGCAATCCGGCCGGCGGCGTCATCATCAACATCGTTTCCGTTTCGGCACTGATCGCAGCGACCAATTCGGCGCATTACGTCGCGGGCAAACATGCCATCGCGGGAGCAACTAAGGCCTTTGCCCGCGACCTCGCGCCGCACGGAATCCGGGTGATGGCTGTCGCACCCACCTTGATCCGCACACCGGGCGTCGAAACGGGACTGGCGGGCAGCGAGGAAAGCCGCAAGGCGCTTGAGGCATTCATCGATCGCATTCCGCTGGGCCGGCCGGGTGAGCCGGATGAAGTGGCGCGGTCGGTTTTCTTCGCGGCCAGTGATCTGTCTGCGTTCATGACGGGGTCAATGCTGCTCGTCGATGGCGGGGAGCTGGTGTGGTGAGGTGTTAGGCGCGTGCGTCACCTAGTTAACTTTACATAATATACATTATGCGACATTAAAGATGTGTTTGTTGTTGCGGTTTGATCTGGATCAGTTTTATCTTGGCGACCAAGAATTAATATGACATTGAATCATTGGTACTGATGGCTGTCCGATTCTTTGGTGCAAGGTTTTATGCAGCCCCAGCTGAGTCAAGCTGAATCGGCCCTGCCATCCGTTCAAGGCATTATTTTCAAAACCAAGGAGATACCCATGGCTGTTACTTCGGTACAGGAACTCGACGCTCTGGTTGCGCGTGTCAAGAAAGCGCAGCAACTGTTTGCGACCTACACCCAGGAGCAAGTCGACAATATTTTCCGGTGCGCAGCCCTGGCTGCCGCCGATGCGCGGATTCCGCTGGCCAAGCAGGCCGTCTCCGAAACCGGCATGGGCGTGCTTGAAGATAAGGTCATCAAGAATCACTTCGCATCCGAATACATCTACAACGCCTACAAGGACGAAAAGACCTGCGGCGTGCTGTCTACCGACGACGCGTTCGGCACGATCACGATCGCCGAACCGATCGGCATCATCTGTGGCATCGTGCCGACGACGAACCCGACGTCGACTGCCATCTTCAAGGCACTGATCTCGCTGAAAACCCGTAACGGCATCATTTTCAGCCCACACCCGCGCGCCAAGGATTCGACCAATGCCGCCGCGCGACTGGTGCTCGAGGCCGCCGTTGCAGCCGGCGCCCCGCGCGACATCATCGGCTGGATCGATGCGCCGAGCGTTGAGCTCTCGAATCACCTGATGAAGCACCCGGACGTCAATCTGATCCTCGCGACCGGTGGCCCGGGCATGGTCAAGGCCGCCTATTCGTCCGGCAAGCCGGCGATTGGCGTCGGCGCCGGCAACACCCCGGTTGTGGTCGACGAAACCGCCGACATCAAGCGCATGGTCGCGTCGATCCTGATGTCGAAGACCTTCGACAACGGCGTGGTGTGCGCGTCCGAACAGGCGGTGATCATCGTTGATGAAGTGTATGAAGCCGCCAAGGAACGCTTCTCGAAGAACGGTGGCCACATCCTGAGCAAGAAGGATGCTGAAGCCGTTCG
The DNA here is from genome assembly GCF_050916355.1 of Jeongeupia wiesaeckerbachi. Classification (GTDB taxonomy): domain Bacteria; phylum Pseudomonadota; class Gammaproteobacteria; order Burkholderiales; family Chitinibacteraceae; genus Jeongeupia; species Jeongeupia wiesaeckerbachi. Next base: position 3,073,594 of record NZ_CP136946.1, on the reverse strand, counting down.
CAAAGTCATCCTGATCAATGGCGGTCTGAATGCCAATATCGTCGGCCAGTCGGCGATCAAGATCGCCGAGATGGCGGGCATCAAGGTGCCGCCGTACACCAAGGTGCTGATCGGCGAAGTGACCTCGGTCGGTGAAGAAGAAGCCTTTGCGCACGAGAAACTCAGCCCGGTGCTCGGCATGTACCGCGCCAAGGATTTCTACGACGCGGTAACCAAGGCCGAGGCGCTGGTGGCGCTCGGCGGCATTGGCCACACCTCTGCCCTTTACACCGATCAGGATCTGCAAACCGAACGCATCAACTACTTCGGCGACAAGATGAAGACCGCGCGGATCCTGATCAATACGCCATCGTCGCAAGGCGGCATCGGCGACCTTTATAACTTCAAACTCGCGCCGTCGCTGACGCTGGGTTGCGGTTCATGGGGCGGTAACTCGATCTCCGAGAACGTTGGTCCGAAGCACCTGATCAACAAGAAAACCGTCGCCAAGAGGGCCGAAAACATGTTGTGGCACAAACTGCCGAAGAGCATCTATTTCCGCCGCGGTTGCCTGCCGATCGCACTCGAGGAGCTGAGCAACAAGAAGCGCGCCGCCATCGTGACCGGCCACTATCTGTTCAACAACGGCTTCTGCGACGAGACCATCCGCATCCTCAAGCAGATGGGCCTGGAAGTTGAAGTCTTCTACGACGTACCGGCCGACCCGACCCTTGAAGTGGTCCGCGCGGGCGTGGCGCTGCTGAACACCTTCAAGCCGGACGTGATCATTGCACTCGGCGGCGGCAGCCCGATGGATGCAGCCAAGATCATGTGGGTGATGTACGAGCACCCGGACGTCCACTTCGAGGAACTGGCGCTGCGCTTCATGGACATCCGCAAGCGCATCTACAAGTTCCCGAAGATGGGGGTGAAGGCCGAACTCGTGGCGATCCCGACGACGTCGGGCACCGGCTCGGAAGTGACGCCGTTTGCGGTGGTGACCGATGAGAAAACCGGCATGAAATACCCGATTGCCGATTACGAGCTCACGCCGAACATGGCAATCATCGACGCCAATCTGGTCATGGAGATGCCGAAGAGCCTGACCGCCTTTGGTGGCATCGACGCGGTGACGCACGCGCTTGAAGCCTACGCATCGGTGATGGCGACCGAGTACTCGGACCCGCAAGCACTGCAGGCGCTGAAGTTGCTGAAGGAGTACCTGCCCTCTGCCTACGCCAATGGCGCCAAGGACCCGAAGGCGCGCGAGCAGGTGCACAACGCGGCCACCATCGCCGGCATGTCGTTTGCCAACGCCTTCCTTGGTGTCTGCCACTCGATGGCACACAAGATTGGCGCCGAGTTCCATCTGGCGCACGGTCTGGCCAACGCCCTGCTGATCTCGAACGTGATTCGCTACAACTCGGTCGACATTCCGACCAAGCAGACCGCGTTCAGCCAGTATGACCGTCCGATCGGCAAGTGCCGCTATGCCGACATCGCCGAGCATCTCGGCCTGCCGGGCAAGAACGATGACCAGAAGGTCGAAGCGCTGATCGCCTGGGTCGACGAGATGAAGGCTGCCCTCGACATTCCGATGTCGATCCAGGCCGCCGGCGTGCCGGAGAAGGAGTTCCTTGCCAAGCTCGACGAAGTGGCCGAAGAAGCCTTCGACGACCAGTGCACCGGCGCCAACCCGCGCTACCCGCTGATCTCGGAGCTGAAGCAGCTGCTGCTCGACAGCTACTATGGCCGCCCGTACGTTGAAGCCTACGAGCGCGACCAAGCCAAGTAAGCGCATCTGCGTCCGCCAGAACGCCCAAGTACCGGGCAAGAAGAAAGCAAAGGCCACAAGCCTTTGCTTTCTTTTTTTGCCAGCAAGCTACGTGATTAATATCAGCGTTCTATTCTTCATGAGGTCAGATAACGCCAAGGAGAACCGTTGCTCATGAAGATCGGAACCATCCGCGAACAAGCGTTCGCCATGCCTTTCACCAACCCGGCATTTCCTGTCGGCCCCTATCGGTTCATAAATCGCGAATATTTCATCGTCACCTATCGCACCGACATGGCCAAGCTGCGCGAAGTCGTTCCCGAGCCGCTTGAAGTCACCGAAGCGCTGGTGCACTACGAATTCATCCGCATGCCCGATTCGACCGGTTTCGGGGATTACACCGAAAGCGGTCAGGTCATTCCGGTGACCTACAAGGGGCAGGCCGGCAGTTACACGCATGCCATGTATCTCGACAACCATCCGCCGATCGCAGGTGGCCGGGAATTGTGGGGGTTTCCGAAAAAGCTCGCCGCACCGCGCATGCAGGTCCACGACGACACCCTGGTTGGCGAGCTGGACTACGGCCCGGTCCGGGTAGCAACGGCGACGATGGGCTACAAGCACAAGACGCTTGATGCCCGGGTCGTCGAACAGGGGCTCGCCAGTACGCCGAACTTCCTGTTGAAAATCATTCCTCATGTCGACGGCACGCCGCGCATCTGCGAACTGGTGCGCTATCACCTGCAGGATGTTTCGGTCCGGGGCGCGTGGACCGGGCCGGCGGCGCTATCGCTTTTTCCGCATGCCCTGGCGCCGGTGGCTGACCTTCCCGTGCTGGAGGTACTCGAAGCGCGCCACATCGTTGCCGACCTGACCCTTGGTTTGGGTGAGGTTGCATTTGACTATCTGGCTTGAGCGGGGACGGGAACCATGGCAACACAGAAGCGGAATGCGGCCAGTCACGACAGCAGCGATTTCTACCAAAGCCCCCGACTGCCCGCCGATCACGGCTATCAGGTAGTCGCGCTTGTCCTTCAGGGTGGTGGTGCACTTGGCTCCTATCAGGCCGGCGTGTATCAGGGGCTGGCAGAGGCCAATCTTCACCCCAACTGGGTGGCGGGAATTTCAATTGGCGCGCTGAATGCAGCCATCATTGCCGGCAATCCGCCGGAAAAGCGTGTCGAACGCCTGCATGAGTTCTGGCAGACGATCTGCCAGCCCCCTTTCCTTCCGCCCAGCCCGATGGCCGCGCTGAACGGGGCTGACGACTTGCCGAGCGAACTTCTCCAATGGTTTAACGGCTGGGAGGCTTGGCGAGCGCTGATCGAGGGCCAGAAAGGCTTCTTCCTGCCGCGTCTCATGCAGCCTTCGAGCGGGTCGCCGGCCAAGATCAGTTACTACGACACGGCACCACTGAAGCAGACGCTGGAATCGCTAGTCGATTTCGATCGCATCAACGATGCGGGTGAAATGCGCGTCACCGTCGGCGCCGTCAACGTCAAAAGCGGCAACTTTGTGTCGTTTGACAATACGACCGAGCGCTTGCGCGCCGAGCACTTCATGGCGTCGGGTGCCCTTCCGCCCGGCTTTCCGGCGGTGGAAATCGATGGCGAGTACTACTGGGATGGTGGCGTGGTGTCGAACACGCCGCTTTACCAGGTGCTATCGACCGAACCACGTAAAAACTCGCTCATTTTTCAGGTCGATCTCTGGAGTGCGCACGGGGATCTACCAAGCAATCTAAGCACCGTGGCTTTGCGGCAAAAAGACATTCAGTACTCAAGCCGGACCCGATTGATCACGACCCATATGGAGCGCACCCAGCAGTACCGGCGTTTATTGCGAGAACTGCTGGAGCTGGTGCCGGACGAGGTCAAAAAGGACAACCCGTGGTGCCGACGCGCCACCGCGGTAGCGTGCGATCGCCGCTTCAACATCATTCACCTCATCTACAACGACAAGGCGTGCGAGGGGCATTACAAGGATTTCCAGTTCGGCGCGCTGACCATGCGTGACCACTGGCGCAGCGGGTTGAGTGATATCGAGCACAGCCTGGGGCACCCTGACTGGCTCGATATGCCTACCACCGACAAACCGGTGCGCACGCACGACGTGCACCGTCAGCAATAAACGAGACCGGGGCTGGCGAGCGGTTTGTGGTGCTGGCGCTTCAGGCCGGCACCAGCGCCTCAAGCTGCTCGCTCAGCATCAGCCACTCGACTTCCAGCTCGTCGATTTCGCTTTTCAGCTGCGCTTCGCGACGCAGCACCCCTTGCAGCTCGTCCTTGCGGCCGGCTTCGTACAGCGCTGCATCCTGCAGCTGTATCGTCAGCTCCGCGTGTTCGGCCTGCTTGGGCGTCAGCGCTTTCTCGATTTTCCCCAAACGTTGTTCCAGCGGCTTGCGCTGCTGTGCCAGCACCTGGCGTGCCTCGGCCTCCGCGCGCTTCTGCGCCTTGCGGTCGAGCCCGGCATCGGATGCCTGCAGGCTGACCGCTGCCGTTTCTGCGCGTTTTTCCTGGCTATAGCGCGAGTAATCGTCGAGGTCGCCATCAAAAGGCTGCACCCTGCCCGCCTCGATCAACCAGAAGTCGTCGACAGTCGCCCGCAGCAAGTGGCGATCATGCGAAACAAGAATAATGGCACCGTCAAAATCGGTCAGCGCGCGCGTCAGCGCCTGGCGCATGTCGATGTCGAGGTGGTTGGTCGGCTCGTCGAGCAGCAGCAGGTTCGGCCGCTGCCAGATCACCAGCGCTAGCGCCAGGCGGGCTTTTTCACCGCCCGAGAACGGTGCAACCGGACTGGACGCCATCGGGCCACGGAAATCGAAACCGCCGAGGTAATCGCGCAGTTCTTGTTCGCGAGTATCGGGCGCCAGTTTCTGCAGGTGCCACAGCGGCGATTCATCAAGCCGCAAATGCTCGAGCTGATGCTGGGCAAAATAACCGACCTTGAGTCCCTTGCCCTCCAGGCGTTCGCCAGCAAGCAAGGACAGCTCGCCGACCAGTGTCTTGATCAGCGTCGATTTACCGGCGCCGTTGACGCCGAGCAGTCCGATTCGCGCTTGCTTCTGCAGGCTGAGTTCGAGCTTGTCCAGGGTGGGCTTGCCCGGGTTGTAGCCGGCTGCGCCGCCTTCGATGCGCAACAGCGGATTCGGGCTCGATTCGGGTTCGCGGAACGAGAAAGTAAACGGCGAGTCGACGTGCGCAGCGGCGATGACTTCCATCCGCTCGAGCGCCTTGACCCGGCTCTGCGCCTGCCGCGCCTTGCTGGCCTTGGCCTTGAAGCGGGTGATGAAGGACTCGAGGTGGGCGATTTCGCGCTGCTGCTTGTCATGCGCCTGCTGTTGCTGCGCCAGTTTTTCGGCGCGTTGCGCTTCGAAGCTGGCGTAGTTGCCGGTGTAGAGATTGAGCTTGCCCTGCTCGACATGCAGGATGCTGCCGACGGTAGCGTCGAGGAAGTCGCGGTCATGCGAGATGACCAGCAGCATGCCTTGGTAGCTGCGCAGCCAGCCTTCGAGCCAGACAACGGTTTCGAGATCCAGGTGGTTGGTTGGCTCGTCGAGCAGCAACAGATCAGAGCGGCACATCAGCGCTTGCGCCAGATTCAGCCGCATACGCCAGCCACCCGAGAAATCGGCAACCGGGCGCTGCATTTCCGCTTCGCTGAACCCCAGCCCGGCCAGCAGCTTGGCGCCGCGTGCCCGGGCGGTGTAGCCATCGATGGCTTCGAGGCGCGACAGCAGCTCGGCGTGATGGACGCCGTCGTCGTGGTCCAGTGCCAGCTCGCGTTCAAGCGCGCTGAGTTCGGCATCGCCGCGCAGCACGTAGTCGAGTGCCGGTTCAGTGAGCGCAGGGGTTTCCTGCGCGACATGGCCGATCGTCAGCCGTGGCGGCATCTCGATATCGCCGCCATCAAGATGCAGCTCGCCGCGCAGCAAGGCAAAGAAAGAGGATTTCCCGGCGCCGTTGGCGCCGACGACGCCGGCCTTCTGGCCGGGATTGAGTGTCAGGTCGGCTTGGTCAAGCAGGGCCTTGAGGCCACGTCGCAACGTGGCGGATTTAAGTCGGATCATGCGCCGGAGTTTACCAGACCTCCGTAGCGACGCGCCGTGGCGGAATCAGGCGATCAGTGCATCACGCAGCTGGCTGAACGCGTCCTCGGTTACGCCGGCGCCCAGGTCGATGCGCCGCAACGCGCCACTGGCAAGGTGCGCTTCGACTTCGTGCCGCATCAGCGTCAAGCCCTTGTCGGTACGGCTGGTCAGCAGGAAGCGGGACCCTTGCGGGCTGATCCAGCCGACGCGCAAGCGCCGCGGGGCAGCATCGCCGTCAAGCCATTCAACCCAGTCGCCGCGGCTCGGCAACGCCGAGTGGGCTGAGTCGGTTTCGACCGGCGTGACCAACTCGGCCTGATCGTCAGATTCGTGATCCGGCTCGATCGCTTCATCGGTGATGTATTCGATTTCCGGCGCGGCCGCGCGAACCGGCAGTACAACGTCAAGCCGCGCCGCAGCAGGCACTACTGGCGCCTGGATGGCTTCGGCAGCAGGCTGGGCCGGCGCCACTGCCGTGAGTGCCAGTTTCAAGCCTTGCCGAATGGCGCTGGCGTGCAGCTGTACCAGCTCGGCAAAAAACGCCTTGCGAACTTCGTCGGCGACGTCGGTGTCGCGCATTCCCTTTTCGAGCCGGGCAAGCAGCGCTGGCAGCGTGTTGACGAGCTGGAGCCGATCCTCCGGCCGGACTTTCGGCGCAACGCTCCACAGCAGGTCGTCAACCACGGCCAGCCGTTCTACGAACAGCGGCGCGGCTTCGCCATTGGTGTCATAGGCGGCAACCAGTGCGGCGCGCCATTGCTCGTGGATAAAGCCGCTAACGACCGGCGGGTGCCCCGGCTGCAGGCGCTGCTCGATCAAGGCCTGAACGGTGGCTTGCGCGAGTTCGCTGATCTCTCCGGCCAGCAGCGCTTCGGCTTGCTCGCTGATCGACGCGTCGAGCGCACTGCTTTCGGCTTCCAGCCAGTTGTTGAGCGAGTCGAGTGCCGTCTGGAAGACCGAAGCGTCATCGCTAAAGGTGTGCGCAACCTCACCGATCAACTCGGCAAATTTGTGCAGCCGCGCATCGTCCTCGGAGGGCTCGTTCTGCCATTCGAGGCTGGCTTCGGCAATCCGGTCGATCAACCGCCGGGCCGGGTGGGATTTATCGCTGAAAAAGCCGTTGTCGAGCATTGCCGCTTTCAGGGCGGGGACTTGCAGGCGTGAGAGCAGACCCTTGGCGGCGGTCGGCAGCCGGGTGTCGTCAAACAGGCGGTCGAACAACAGCGTGACCAGTTCGACCGTCATCGTGTCGACGCGATCCAGATCCTGAGTCCAGCGGCTACCGCGCAGCAGGGCCAGCAGGTTTTCCGGCTGGGCAAGCACGTCCTGCGACGTACCGAACGAATCCTGCTGCAAATGATCGAGGAAATTGAACCAGTCCGGCCGGACCGGGCGCTGGGAGACGGGGGCACCGCCGTTCGAGAACAGCTGGTTCAGGTGGGCAATGAGCTCGGGACGCAAGAGGGAGGCGGCAGCAGTCTCGCCCGGATAGCCACCGCCACCGACATGGGCGCCCTCCCCGGCTGCTGCTGCGTAGTTCTGTGCGCCCACGGCATCATCACCGCCTTCTTGCGCGGGTCCGGGGCCGCGAACACGAGATGCGCTGGCACGACGGGTCAGCGCCGGCAGCGCCACGTTTTGCTGGATCAGATATTGGTTGAGCTGCTGATAGACGCCGGCGACGCGGCCCGAGAGCTCGGTCTCGAACGTCCGCAACGCGACAAGACGCGCGGCCAGCCCGCTTTCGAGCTGCTGGCAGGCGCTGAGAAAAGCTTCGCAAATGGCCTTGGGGCTGAGCGGGCCCGATGAGTCATCGCGCTCGGGCAGGAGCGTGGCCAGCCGCTGCTCAAGCTGGGTCAGCGTGTCGCCGCCCTTTTGCTGCATTGCGTTCGTCACGCTACTCAGCGTCAGCGAGGCCTCGTATTCGTCGTTGGCAACCAGTGACAGCGCATCCGGCGTCAGGTTGACCTGGTAATAGCTGCTGTCGCCGCGCGGGTCGCGCGATTGCAGGCTGGCTTCGAAACTGGCCAGAAACTGCTGCTTGAAGGCTGCGACGATGGCGTCTTTCTTGGTCCGGGCTTCAACTCTGGCGTCAAAGTACTGATCGCGCAGGCCGCGCTCGGTCGTCGTTTCGGCCAGCTGGAAGAAGGTTTCCTCGAGCTCTTCGAAGAACTCGTCGAGTGACTCGGTCAGCATCTCCAGCGCAAGGTCGCGGCAGGCGATCAGCGTTCCCGCTTGCGGGCTGGCTTCGGGTCGGGCGCGTACGGTGTGCATGGGGGTGCCGGCATGTCATTGACGTATATTAGGTTATGGTAATGTTTACTAAATTTGCAGGTCAAACTGATCACCGGCGGCTGGGCGGCAAAGAGACACTGACGGGCGTTCCCACCTTGTCTCGCTTTAGCGATTGGGGAAAACAAGGTTGAGGAAAACCCGGTCTGGCGACGCCATAGGCCGGGGTATAGAGTCAAGTCAGCTTCAACGACGCAGAGCAGGCTGAAATGACCTTTTCCGTTCCCCGTCCGCAGCTGGATGCACTGGCTCAGGCACGCGAACCCCTCGCCGACAATATCCGCTCGCTGTTTGCGCGCTATTACGCGGATCTTCCCGCCGAGGACTTCGATGCCCGGGATGCCGACAACTGGGCTGGTGCGGCGTTGTCGCACTGGCGTTTTGGCGCCAAACGCACAGCCGGCGAGGTGCTGGTTCGCGCCGACAACCCGACGCTGATCGAACACGGCTGGGAGTGCAAGCACACCGTTGTCGAACTGGTCGTCGACGACATGCCCTTTCTGGTTGATACGGTCAGCATGGCGATCAACCGCCTTGGCTATGGCGTACACCTCGTCGTGCACCCGATCCTGCGGGTGGTGCGCAATGCCGTGGGCCAGGCCGACGGACTCGACGACGCGGGCGTGCACGAATCCTGGATGCACTTCGAGATCGATCGCGTCACCCGCCCGGAGGCGCTGGCCGCGCTGGCGCAGGAAATCCTCGGCGCGCTGGAGGTGCTGTCGGTGGCCGTCGCCGACTGGCCGAAAATGACCGAGCGCCTCGGCGTCACGCTGACCGAGCTGCGCAACGCCCCGCCACCGCTGGCGACCGCCGAAATCGCCGAAACCATTGCCTATCTGGAATGGCTGCGTGACGACCACTTCATTTTTCTCGGCTGTCGCGATTATCGGATCGACGACGCGCAGGGCGATGGCAATATGTGGATCACCCCGGGGTCCGGCTTGGGCATGCTGCGCGACGATGGCGTCGGCGGTCCGTCGCGCACCTGGGCGTCTTTGACGCCCGAGCTGCGCAAGATCGCCTATCGTCCGGATACGCTGCTGATCCTGACCAAGGCCGACACCCGCTCGGTCATTCACCGACCGACCTACCTCGACATGGTCTGCCTCAAGCGCATCGACGCCGACGGCAACGTTGTTGGCGAACTGCGCTTGCTGGGCCTGTATACCGCCAGTGCCTTCAATGCGCCGCCGCGGCAGATCCCGATCCTGCGCGAAAAAATCGCCCGCGCCGCAGCGCAATCCGGCGCCGATCTGACTGGCCACCGCGGCAAGGCACTACTGAATGTACTGGATACCTATCCGCGTGAAGAACTGATCGAGACCGACGCCGACGAACTGGCGCGGATCTCGGCCGGCATCGTCGGCCTGCAGGAACGCAACCGGACGCGCGTGTTCTTCCGCGACGACATCTACGGCCGCTATGTCTCGGCCATGCTCTACGTGCCGCGCGACAACTACACCACCGAGGTCCGGGTCAAGGTCCAGCAATTGCTGCTGGAGCGGCTCGCCGGTGAGAGCGTCGAGTTCAATGTCCTGCTGTCGGACAGCCCGCTGGCGCGCGTCAACTTCATCACCCGGATTCCGCATGGCACGCACCCGAAGTACGACGCGCAGGAGATCGAGGCCGAAATCGCCGAAATCGCCCAGCGCTGGCCCGATGAATTGCGTCGCCAGCTCGTCGCCCACGGCGGCGAGGAGCAAGGCGCGGTCCGCTATCAGCGCTATGCCAATGCATTTTCAGCGGCCTACTGCGCCGATTACCCGGCGCGCGTGGCGGTGCACGATATCGACGCACTGGAAACGGCGCTCGATACCGGCAGGCTGACGACGACCATCGTTCCGGGCAGCCAGGCCGATACCCGTTTGTGGCGGCTGAAGCTGTACCGCAATACGGCGATCGAGCTGTCCGATTGCCTGCCGCTGCTGGAGAACCTGGGCGCCCGCGTGCAGGACGAGCGGCCGTACAGGCTCGGTTTTGCCGACGGCAGCGCCGCGTGGATCATCGATATCGGCATTCAGATTCCGCAGGCCGGCGAGCTGGAAAGCCCCGCGGCGCGAGCCAGACTGCTCGACGCCTTCGAGGCGATTTTTGCCGGCCAGTGCGAGAACGACTCGTTCAACCGCTTGATCCTGCAAGCCGGGCTCGCCTGGCGTGACGTGCTGGTGCTGCGCGCCTACGCGCGTTATCTGAAGCAAATCGGTCTGCGATTCAGCCAGGAAACGCTCGCCGACACCTTGCTGCGCTTCCCTGCCCAGGCTTCGCAACTGGTCGCGCTGTTCGATGGAAGACTGAAGCCCGGCACCGACGCTGCGCGGGTCGATGCACTCAGCGAGGCCTTGGCACGATTCGCAGCCGACCAGCCGAACCTCGACGACGAAAAAATGCTGTCGCAGTTCCGCGCGGCGATCGAAGCCACGGTGCGCACCAACTTCTGGCAACAGGACGCGGCCGGCAACGCCAAGCCCTATGTATCGTTCAAGATTGCCTCGGCACAGATCCCGGGCATGCCGCAGCCGGTGCCGCTGTTCGAAATTTTCGTGTACTCGAGCGAAATGGAAGGCGTGCATCTGCGCGGCGGCAAGGTCGCGCGTGGCGGTCTTCGCTGGTCCGACCGGCGCGAGGACTTCCGCACCGAGGTGCTCGGGCTCGTGAAGGCGCAGATGGTCAAGAACACCGTGATCGTGCCGGTAGGCTCCAAGGGCGGCTTCGTCGTCAAGAATCCGCCGGCCGAGCGCGAGGCATTCCTCGCCAAGGGGGTCGAGTGCTACCAGACGCTGATCCGCGGCATGCTCGATCTGACCGACAACCTCGTCGACGGCAAGGTCGTGCCACCACAGGGCGTCACCCGTCGCGACGAGGATGATCCTTATCTTGTCGTTGCCGCCGACAAGGGTACGGCCACGTTCTCGGACATCGCCAATGCGCTGTCGCAGGAGTACGGTTTCTGGCTCGACGACGCGTTTGCATCGGGCGGCTCGGTCGGTTACGACCACAAGAAAATGGGCATCACCGCACGCGGCGCCTGGGTGTCGGTCGAGCGTCATTTCCGCGAAATGGGTATCGACGTTGCCGTCGATCCGATCACCATCGCCGGCGTCGGCGACATGTCGGGCGACGTATTCGGCAACGGCCTGCTGCGCTCAACCGCGGTCAAGCTGGTTGCCGCATTCGACCACCGGCACATCTTCATTGATCCGACCCCGGATCCGGCCCTGTCGTACAAGGAGCGTGAACGGCTGTTTGCCCTGCCCCGCTCCAGTTGGGCCGATTACGAGGCGCGACTGATTTCCCAAGGCGGTGGCCTGTGGCCGCGCAGCGCCAAATCGATCCCGCTCTCCGCCGAAATGAAGGCGCTGCTGCAGGTCGAGGACGACGAACTCGAACCGAATCTGCTGATCCAGGCCATTCTGAAGGCGCCGATCGATCTGCTCTACAACGGCGGCATCGGCACCTATGTGAAAGCGAGCACGCAAACCCACGCCGAAGCCAACGATCGCGGCAGCGATGCCGTCCGTGTTGACGGGCGCGAGCTGCGCTGCAAGGTCGTCGGTGAAGGCGGCAACCTTGGCTTCACCCAGTTGGGGCGGATCGAGTACGGCCTGTCGGGCGGCCGCATCTTCACCGACGCGATCGACAACTCGGCCGGCGTCGATTGCTCGGACCATGAAGTCAACATCAAGATTTTCCTCAACCGCATCGTCGCTAGCGGCGACATGACGCTGAAGCAGCGCAACCAGCTGTTGGCCGAGATGACCGACGAAGTCGGCCATCTGGTGCTCGAGGACAACCGGCTGCAGACGCAGGCGATTTCGCTCGAGCGGATGCAGGCGCCGTCGCTGCTGTCGGTGCACCAGCGCTTCATGCTCGCGATGGAACGCCAGGGCAAACTGTCGCGCCGGCTTGAGTATTTGCCGAGCGACAGCCTGCTGCTTGAACGCCAGCAAGCGAAGCTGGGACTGACCCGGCCGGAGCTGTCGGTGTTGCTCGCCTACGCCAAAATCGTACTCAAGCAGCAGTTGCTTGCCAGCAACCTGCCTGACGAAAAACGCTGGAATGCCCTGCTCCAGGATTACTTCCCGACGGCACTGGTGCAGCGCTACGGCGACCGCATTCCCGAGCACCCGCTGCGGCGCGAAATTGTCGCCACATTGCTGACCAATCATGTGGTCAACCGCTACGGCATTACCTGCGTGTTCCGGCTCGCCGAAGAGGTTGAACGCCCGGCCGATGCCGTGGTGGCTGCCTTGATCGATTCGCAGCAGCTGCTTGCCGTCGACAGGCTGGTTGCCAGCATCGAAGCGGCTGCCGCCGTGCCGGTCGCCGAGCAGTACGAGCTGTTGTCGTCGGCCCGGCGCCAGACCGAGCGCGTGGCGCGCTGGTTGCTGCAGCACCCGCTCGATACGGCTGCGCACGAGCATCTGCGTACGTGTGCCGAGCTGTGTCTGCCGCGGCTGCCGGAATGGCTGATCGGCAGTGCCGACGCACAAGCGCGCCGCACCAACTGGGTCGAAGCCGGTGTGCCGGGCGAACTGGCTGGCCAAGTGCTGGCGATCGAGCATGCTATGCCCTTTATCGAACTTGCGCGCAGCGCGTCGGACACCGGCACGCTGGCCGAGCGGATGAAGCTGTTCCTCTCTCTGGGGCAGGTGCTGTCGCTGGACTGGCTGGCCATGGCGATCGAAAAGCTGCCGCGCGAAAATCGCTGGCAGACGCTCGCCCGACTTGCCGCACGCGATGATCTGCAACGGCTGCACGCGATGCTGACCGATCGGGTCTGGCAGCGCCCGCAGGCCGATGCCGACGCCAAGCTGGCAACGTGGCAGGAGGATGTGGCCGAGCCGCTGGCGCAATGGCTGCGCATGCTCGACGAGTTGCGCGAGAGCCAGCCGGATCTGGCGATGATCTCGGCCGCATTGCGCGAGATGCGGGCGCGACTGTCCGCCTGATCGGAGCCGGCCGGGCACTAAGGGCAACGCTTTCGGGCGTCGCCCTTAGTTCTGGCGTCCATCTTCATCGGCTCGCCCCGACATTTGCCATCGCAGCTGCAAAGCATTGCCCCGATCCATCAAGGCAATCCGGTATAATGGCCGGTTTTCCGACCGATATAGACCGTGATGGAAGCCGAACAGCTCAACCAGATCGACAACCACCTCGCAGACTTGGCCAGCCGCGCCGAGGAGCTGAAGCGTTACCTTGACTATCCGGGCAAGCGTGACCGGCTCGAGGAAGTTGTCCGCCTCTCCGAAGACCCGGACATCTGGAACGACCAGAAGAAAGCGCAGGAAATCGGCCGCGAGCGCAAGGCGCTCGAAGACGTTGTTGTCGTGCTCGACGAAGTGGCCGGCGGCTCTGCCGACGCCAAAGAGCTGTTCGACATGGCGCGCAGCGAAAACGATTACGACACTTGCGCCGCGATCAACGACGACGCGCAGGCGCTGGAAGAAAAAATCGCCAAACTCGAGTTCCGCCGGATGTTCAGCAATCCGATGGATCCGAACGCGTGCTTTATCGACATCCAGTCGGGCGCCGGTGGCACCGAAGCGCAGGACTGGGCCGGCATGCTGCTGCGCATGTACGTCCGCTACGGCGAGCGCAAGGGCTTCAATGTCGAAGTCATGGAAGAGTCCGAAGGCGAAGTTGCCGGCATCACCAGTGCGACGATCAAGCTGACCGGCGAGTACGCCTACGGCTTCTTGCGCACCGAGACCGGCGTGCACCGGCTGGTGCGCGTGTCGCCGTTCGACTCGAACGCGCGCCGCCACACCTCGTTCTGCTCAGTCTTCGTCTACCCCGAGGTAGACGACAGCTTCGAGATCGAAATCAACCCGGCCGATGTGCGCACCGACACCTATCGCGCCTCGGGCGCCGGCGGCCAGCACATCAACAAGACCGACTCCGCGGTCCGGCTGACGCACGCGCCGACCGGCATCGTCGTTCAGTGCCAGAACGACCGCTCGCAACACCGCAACCGCGACGAAGCGTGGGCGATGCTGCGCGCCAAACTGTACGAACTTGAACTGCGCAAACGGATGGAAGCGCAGCAGTCGCTCGAAGCCGGCAAGTCCGACATCGGCTGGGGGCATCAGATCCGCTCCTACGTGTTCGACCAGAGCCGGATCAAGGACCTGCGCACCGGCTACGAAGTCGGCAACCTCAAGGGCGTGATGGACGGCGACCTCGACGGCTTTATCGAAGCTAGCCTCAAGCAAGGCGTTTGATCGACGAATTGAACCGGGGCGCGCCAGCTCGCCCCGTACTGATGGAAAGAAAGATGAGCGAACAGCAAGTCGTCCAGCAGGACGAAAACCAGATCATGGCCGAGCGCCGCGCCAAGCTTGGCGCACTGCGCGAACAAGGCATCGCCTTCCCGAACGACTTCAAGCGCGAAGACGTCGCAGGCGAGCTGCACGCCAAGTATGGCGAGATCGAGAAGGAAGACCTCGAAGCCAAGAACATCACCGTCAGCGTCGCCGGCCGGATGATGCTCAAGCGCGTGATGGGCAAGGCGAGCTTCGCCACGGTGCAGGACGTCAGCGGCCGCATCCAGTTCTACATCAGCCGCGACTCGGTCGGTGAAGACGTCTACGCCGCGTTCAAGACCTGGGACATGGGTGACATCCTCGGTGCCGTCGGCACGCTGATGAAGACCAAGACCGGCGAGCTGTCGGTTCAGGTTACCCAGCTGCGCCTGCTGACCAAGTCGCTGCGCCCGCTGCCGGACAAGTTCCACGGCCTCGCCGATCAGGAGCAGAAATACCGTCAGCGTTATGTCGACCTGATCGTCAGCGAGCAGAGCCGCGACACTTTCATCAAGCGCTCGCGCATCGTGCAGAAGATCCGCGAATACATGGTGAACGAGTCCTACCTCGAAGTCGAAACGCCGATGATGCACCCGATCCCGGGTGGCGCCACGGCCAAGCCTTTTACGACGCATCACAATGCGCTCGACATGCCGCTGTTCCTGCGCGTTGCGCCGGAGCTATATCTGAAGCGTCTGGTCGTTGGCGGCATCGAGCGTGTTTTCGAAGTGAACCGCAACTTCCGCAACGAGGGGATGAGCACGCGCCACAACCCCGAATTCACGATGATGGAGTTTTACGAGGCCTACGCCGACTACCAGCGCATGATGGACATGACCGAAGGTGTCATCCGTTACGCCGCGCGCGAAGTCATCGGCCATACCGTGATCGAATATCAGGGCAAGACCGTCGACCTGTCGAAGCCGTTCGCCCGCTTCACCATCGCCGGCGCAATCCGCCACTACAACCCGCAATACACCGACGAACAACTGCATGACCGCGCCTGGCTGAAGGCCGAGCTGGCCCGCCTTGGCGCCAAGCCGGTACTGACCGATGGCATCGGCGGCCTGCAGCTGAGCCTGTTCGACGAAACCACCGAAGAGAAGCTCTGGGAGCCGACCTTCATCGTTGACTACCCGGCCGAAGTATCGCCGCTGGCTCGCGCCAACGACACCAACGCCGGCATTACCGAGCGTTTCGAGCTGTTTATGGTCGGTCGCGAACACGCCAACGGTTACTCGGAGTTGAATGACCCCGAAGACCAGGCTGCGCGCTTCCAAGCGCAAGTCGACCTGAAGGACAAGGGCGATGACGAAGCCATGCACTTCGATGCCGACTACATCCGCGCACTCGAGTACGGCCTGCCGCCGACCGGTGGCTGCGGCATCGGCATCGATCGCCTGGTGATGCTGCTGACCGATTCGGCCAGCATCCGCGATGTCATCCTGTTCCCGCAGATGCGTCGCGAAGATTGAGCGAAGCGTGAAATGAAAAAGGCCGGCGATATGCCGGCCTTTTTGTTGCGCGCCGCAGGCAATCAGCGCGGAGCGAGCGACAACTGCCGACGGGTCTCTGCCAGCACGATGCCGGTCGCCACCGAGACGTTGAGGCTTTCGACCGAGCCATACATCGGGATCGACACCAGCTGATCGCAGTGCTCACGCGTCAGCCGGCGCATGCCCTCGCCTTCATTGCCAAGTACCCAGGCGATGCCACCGCGCACCTCGAAGTGGTGCAGATCGGTGTCGCCTTCGGCCGCCGTGCCGACGATCCAGACATCACGCTCCTTCAGTTCGCGCAAGGTGCGGGCCAGATTGGTCACCATCACATAGGGCACGGTTTCGGCAGCGCCGCAGGCGACTTTCGAGACGGTGGCATTGATGCCGACCGACTTGTCCTTGGGTGCGATCACCGCATGCACGCCCATTGCGTCTGCAACGCGCAGGCAGGCGCCGAGATTGTGCGGGTCGGTGATGCCGTCGAGCACCAGCAGGAACGGTGGCTCGTCCAGCGTTTCGAGCACATCGTCGAGCGCCACATAGGATTTGGTCGGATCGATGAGTGCAGCGACGCCCTGATGGCGCGCCTTGCCAGTCAGGCCATCCAGACGCGCGACATCGACCAGCACGACCTTGGCACCCTGCTCTTCGGCAAGCTTGATCAGCTCTTTGGCACGGACATCGATGCGCGCCGCGTTCAGGTAAAGCTCGCGAACGCTATCGGGAAAGCGCTTGAGTCGCGAGGAAACGGCGTGAAAACCGTGAATGAGTTTGTTTTGCATGGCTTGCACCATCGCCACCTTCGCAGCGATCGCGGGAGGGAAACCGCAATTCTAACAAACTCCGCCGCTGCGCCGTGGCTTTAGCCCGCCAATGCCGCCGCTTCACCGCCCGCCGGGTTGAGCAATGCGTGCTGATCCAGGTAGTGCAACAGGTCGGACTCCTCGAGCGGCGGCGCGTACAGATAGCCCTGCACGACATGGCAGCCGGTCCGGCGCAGGAAATACGCCTGCTGGTGCGTCTCGACGCCTTCGGCGATCACCTTGAGGCGCAACTTCCTCGCCATCGCGACGATGGCCTCGGCAATGGCGCCACTGTCTTCGTCTTCCGGCGTGTTCTCGATGAACGAACGATCGATCTTGAGCGTGTCGAGCGGGAAACGTCGCAAATTGGCCAGCGACGAGTAGCCGGTGCCGAAGTCGTCGATCGCCAGCTTCACGCCCATGGCGCGCAGCTGCACGAGAATGCGCACGGCCCGCTCCGGGTTCTGCATGATCATGCTTTCGGTGATTTCAAGCTCCAGCCGCGCAGCCGGCAGGTTGGCCAGCGCCAGCGCCGTGGCGACCTGCTGCGGCAGTTGCTCTCGCATGAACTGCCGCGGCGACAGATTGACCGCAACGCGCGGGATGTCGTGACCGGCATCAAGCCAGGCACGCATGCAGCGACACGCCTCGATCAGCACCCATTCGCCGATCGGCACGATCAGACCGTTTTCTTCCGCCAACGGAATGAAACTCGCCGGCGGCACCAGCCCGAGCTGCGGATGCGACCAGCGCAATAGCGCCTCGACGCCATACAGCGTCCCGGCCGCCAGATCGATCTGCGGCTGGAAATACAGGCACAGCTCCTGGCGCTCCAGTGCGTGGCGCAGGCTGTTTTCGAGAATCAGGTGCTCGAACGCCCGCACATTCATTTCCGGCGCAAAGAACTGGTAGGTGTTTTTGCCGAGTTCCTTGGCCCGGTACATCGCGACGTCGGCATTCTTGAGCAACTGAGCAGGCTGCAGATCGTCACTCGGATACAGACTGATGCCGATCGAACAGGTAACGAACAGCTCCTGCCCCTGGATCAGCACGGGCTGCCCCAGCCTGGACAAAAGGCGCTCGGCCACTGCGGCGACGTCGTCGGCGCCCTCGATGTCATTCAAAATGACTGTGAACTCGTCACCGCCAAGCCGGGCGATCACGTCCCCCTCTTTGACCGAGGCACGCAGTCGCTGCGAAATCACCTTCAGGAGTTCGTCGCCGACATCGTGGCCGAGGCTGTCGTTGATTGCCTTGAACCGGTCAAGATCGAGGAACATCAACGCAAACGGCCGGGCGCCCTCGCGCGTGGCCGCATGCTTGAGCGCTGCGTGCATGGCGCTGCGGTTGCGCAACTGCGTCAGTGCATCGTGGTTGGCGAGGAAATGCAGTCGCATCTCCGCCTCTTTACGGTGCGTGTAATCAGAGAACACACCCACGTAGTTGCTGACGCCACCAAGCTCGTCGCGCACCGCACTGATCGACAACCAGGCCGGGTACGATTCGCCGTTCTTGCGGCGGTCGAGCATCTCGCCCTCCCAGTGCCCCAGATCGGCCAGCCGGGCCACCATCTCGCGGTTGCGCTCGCGCGAGCGGCGGTGCACGCCGAACATCCGCGAAATCTTGCCGATGGCTTCGCCAGAATCGAAGCCGGTGATGCGGCTGAATGCCGGGTTGACGGCGATGATGCGTGCTTGCGCGTCGGTGATCAGGATGCCTTCGGAGGCATTGTCGAACACTTGCGCAGCCAGACGCACACTGCGCGCAGCGGCCGCCTCGTCGCGATAGGATGCTGCCATCAACAGACCGGCAACCGTAACGGTAAACAGATGCAGAATGATCGAGAGGTCATCCCCGCCCGGCAGGCTACGGGTCTGCAGCGTGGCAGATGCCACCATGATTGCAGCCATCATCATGCAGCCGTTGCCGACATGCCCCAGTCGCAGCGACGACCAGATCACCAGCGGGAACAGCAGGAATTGCAGATTGGCCATGCCATCGCCGTAATGGCGATAGATGAGCATGGTGCTGACGGCCGTCACCGTCACCAGCAAGGTCAGCTCGATCAGGCGATTGGCACTAAAGCTGCGCAACTCGGAGCGCAATCCGGCGACAAAAGGCACGACGATCAACAGGCCCAGCGCCTCACCCATCGCGCGTTCGACCCAGCCGTCGAACGTGTTCAGGTGGCGAGCCGGCTCGAACAAGCCAAAGACGACGGCCGTCAGCATTGCCGGCAACAGAACGCCGGTAAGCGGGCCCGCAACCAGCAGGCGCAATGCGTCCCGAACCCGGACATCGCCCGACGTCGCCAACCCGGGCAGCAAGCTAACGACCATCAACGCCTGCAGAACCTGAATGACCGAAACCAGCACAACACTGGGGAGCGACAAGCCGGCCAGCACGGGCAGAACCCAGGATGCTACCGCTAGCGCCGGCCAGGCCCGCAAACCAAACAGCAACAACCCGGCAGCGGCAACGCCGGCTTGCGGCGCGACGAGGGCGCCGTATTGCTCCGGCGCAAAAAACAACCAGCTGAGGTATTGCGCCAGCGCATAGAGCGCTGCCAGTTGCGCCTCGCGCAGCCATCTTGCCGACATTGCCCCTCCTTTTTATCTGCCTGCGCTTTGTTATTGGCGACCTTGTTCGGTTCGCATTCCTGACGCCGCTACGCCGGTATAATCGTGGCTCGACCGATCACAGCAATGATCCTCATGAACTCCCCAGTCCTGCCCCGCGCCGGTGAGCGCCTGCTTCTTGCCACCCCACACGGGTCGGCCGACGCCTGGCTCCTCGATCAGCTGGGCAACCAAGCCTCGACCCTGCTCATTCTGACCGCCTCGGCGCAAGACGCAGCCCGTCTCGGCGATGAAATCCGCTTTTTTGCACCGAAGCAGACCGTCGTACAGCTGCCGGACTGGGAAACACTGCCTTACGACCACCTCAGCCCGCACCACGACCTGATTTCCGAACGGCTTGCCAGCCTCTGGCAAATCCGCGAGCAGCAAGCCGACATCATCATCGTTCCGGTACAGACCGCGCTCGGCCGGCTCGCGCCGGTCGAATATCTTGCCGCCTACACGTTCAATATCACCAAGGGCAGCGCGTTCGACCCCGAAAAGCTCCGCACCGATCTGGTTTTTGCCGGGTACAACCATGTCACCCAGGTCTTCAGCCCCGGCGAATTCGCCATCCGTGGCGGCCTGGTCGACCTCTACCCGATGGGATCGACACTGCCCTTTCGCCTCGACCTGTTTGGCGACGAAATCGAGACGATCCGCACCTTTGACGTCGATACCCAGCGCAGCCTCTACCCGGTTCCGGACATCCGCTTGCTGCCGGCGCGGGAGTTCCCACTCGATGAAGCGGGTCGTACCCGTTTCCGTCAACGCTTTCGCGAAACATTCGAAGGGGATCCGAGTAAGTCTCAACTTTACAAGGACATCAGCAATGGCGTAACGCCGGCAGGCATCGAGTACTACCTGCCGCTGTTTTTTGACCACACTGCGACGCTGTTCGACTACCTGGCGAAAGACACCGTTGTCGCTCTGCACGGCAAAGTGCTCGATGCAGCCGAAAGCTTCTGGCGAGACACGCAAGACCGCTATCGCAACCTGTCCGGCGAGAAAAGCCGCCCCATCCTCAAGCCCGGCGAATTGTATCTGGCACCGGACGAGCTCTTCGGTCTGATCAAGTCCTTGCGCCGTGTCGAGCTGATCGGCGACGGCAACGAGCCGCGCCCAACATCGGCCTTGCCGCCGTTGGCCGTCGACCGACGCGCCGACAATCCACTGGCGAGACTGGAAAGCTTTGTCGCCGGCTACCTGGGCAAGGTGCTCGTCACGGCGGAGAGTCTGGGTCGCCGGGAGACAATGGCGCAGTTTTTCGGCGAGTACGGCGTCAAGCCCGTACTGGTCGAGGCGTGGTCGGATGCGCTAGCCGCGAGCAAGACCCGGCTGATGCTCGCCGCCGCGCCGCTGTACAACGGCTTCATCCTCGACGCCGAAGGCCTGGCCATCATCACCGAGGCCGACCTGTACCCGACAGTGGCGCAGGGCCGCGGACGCAAGCAGCAAAAGCGCAGCAATACCGACGCCATGCTGCGCGACCTGTCCGAACTCAAGATCGGCGACGCCGTTGTTCACGAGGCGCATGGCATCGGGCGCTATATGGGTCTGACGTCGATGGACCTCGGTGAAGGCGAAACCGAGCTGCTGCTGCTTGAGTACGCCGGCGGCGACAAGCTCTACGTGCCGGTATCGCAACTGCACGTGATCAGCCGCTACTCGGGCGGCGCTGCCGACGCTGCGCCGATGCACCGGCTCGGCACCGGCACCTGGGAAAAAGCCAAGCGCCGTGCGGCCGAGCAGGTGCGCGATACCGCGGCCGAACTACTGAACCTGTACGCGCGCCGCGCGGCACGGCAGGGACACGCATTCGAATGGAAGCACCAGGATTACGAAGCCTTCGCCGAAGGTTTTGGCTTTGACGAAACGCCCGACCAGGCCGCTGCGATCGAGGCCGTGCTGGTCGACATGCGCGTCAGCCAACCTATGGACCGGCTGGTGTGTGGCGATGTCGGCTTCGGCAAGACCGAAGTCGCATTGCGGGCAGCGTTTGCCGCGGTCGCCGGCGGCAAACAGGTCGCCGTACTGGTGCCGACGACACTACTTGCCGAACAGCACTTCCAGACCTTTGCCGACCGATTTGCCGACTGGCCGATCAAGATTGCCGAGCTGAGCCGCTTCCGCTCCGGCAAGGAGACCACCGCCGCACTCAAGGGCCTGGCCGACGGCACTGTCGACATCGTGATCGGCACGCACAAGCTGGTCCAGCCGGACATCCAGTTCAAAAATCTCGGCCTCGTGATCATCGACGAGGAACACCGTTTCGGCGTACGGCAGAAAGAGCAATTGAAGGCGCTGCGCGCCAACGTCGATGTACTGACGCTGACGGCGACGCCGATTCCGCGCACGCTGGCGATGAGTCTCGAGGGTATTCGCGATTTCTCGGTCATCGCCACCGCACCGTCGAAACGACTGTCGGTCAAGACCTTTGTCGCCAAATTCGGCGAAGGCATCATCCGCGAGGCGGTGTTGCGCGAACTCAAGCGCGGCGGTCAGGTTTTCTTCCTGCACAACGAAGTCGACACGATCGAAAACATGCGCGAGAAACTCGGCGCACTACTGCCCGAGGCGCGCATCGGCGTCGCGCACGGCCAGATGCGCGAGCGCGAGCTGGAACATGTGATGCGCGATTTCCATGCCCAGCGCTTCAACCTGCTGTTGTGTACGACGATCATCGAGACCGGCATCGACATTCCGAACGCCAACACCATCGTCATGAACCGCGCCGATAAATTCGGCCTGGCGCAATTGCACCAGATGCGCGGACGGGTCGGCCGCTCGCACCACCAGGCCTATGCCTATCTGCTCGTCCCCGATGTCGAAGGCCTGACCGTCGACGCGAAAAAACGCCTCGAAGCCATCCAGATGATGGAAGAGCTGGGCTCGGGCTTCTACCTGGCGATGCACGACCTGGAAATCCGCGGCGCCGGCGAGGTGCTGGGCGATTCGCAATCGGGCGAAATGCAGGAAATCGGCTTCTCGCTGTACAGCCAGATGCTCAACGAGGCGGTGAAATCGCTGAAAAAGGGCCAGGAACCGGATCTGTCGCAACCGCTCGGCATCACCACCGAAATCAATCTGCATGCGCCAGCGCTACTGCCCAACGAGTACTGCCCCGACGTTCATGAGCGACTATCGCTGTACAAGCGATTGGCGAACTGCGAAACACCGGACGAACTCGACGACATCCTGCAAGAGTTGGTCGACCGCTTCGGACTGCTGCCCGACCCGGCCAAGGTGCTGCTCGACTGCCACCGGCTGCGCATGCACGCCAAGCCGATGGGCATCCAGAAGATCGACGCGGCCGACTCGGCCATTGTGCTGACGTTCGCACCGAACACCGTCGTCGAGCCGTTCAAGCTGATCCAGCTGATTCAAAGCAAAAAGAATTACAAGATGTTGCCTCCCGACCGGATGCGGATCGAAGGCAACTGGCCCGAACCCCCATTGCGCGCAGTCCGTATCAAGGAACTGCTCGTCGAATTGACCAAATAACTGGAACCCCCATGACCGATCTGCTCAAGCCACTCTCCGAAGACGAACTCGACCGTCTCGACGCTTTCCTGATGTCGCCGCGCACGCCGGCCGAAACCATGGACCTGGAAATGCTCGACGGCTTTCTGGTGGCGCTGGCCATCGGCCCGGACGAGGTGCCCGAAGACGAATGGCTGCCGCAGGTGTTTGATGGCACGCCGCCCGAGTTCGATGATGCGGTGGAAGCCGAGGAAACCTTCAGCCTGATCCGCCGGCACGCCGCCGCGATCAAGACCGCCTTTGCGCCGAAACGCCGCGAGAACATCGGTGAAGAGCCGCTGTACTTCCCCCTGGTGCTGTCGGACGAAGGTGCCGACGAAAAGTGGCAGGATTCGCTGGGCGCCTATTGGGCCAGCGGCTTCCGGCTGGGGCTGCTGGCACGCGAAGAAGTATGGCAAAAGGCACTCGACGAGGACGAGCAACTGTTCGACTCGGTGGCGTCGGTACTGGCGCTCGAAGATGGTCACGAAGATGGCGACGAAGCCAATCCGCTGACCATCAAGCAGCGCGAGGAACGCATTTCCGAGCTGCCGTGGATCGTCGAAGACGTGATGTTCTACTGGCTCGAGCAAAAATACGGCCAGGTCGAACGCATCGAGCGCGAAGAGCCCAAGGTCGGCCGCAACGACCCGTGCCCCTGCGGCTCGGGCAAGAAATTCAAGAAGTGCCATGGCGCCTGATCGCCCCCGTCTGCTGCGAGCCATTCTTTTCGACTGGGGCGGCACGCTGATGGAGGACGATCCGGCAAACACCACGGCGATGGCCGAGTGGCCTGACGTGCAACGCGTGCCCGGGGCCCTCGAGGCCCTGGCCGCCTGCCGATCGCACATCACTGTCTGCGTCGCCACCAATGCAACGGTCTCTCGCGACGAGGAGGTGTGGAACGCGTTGTCGCGCGTCGGCCTTGCAGACGGAATCAAGCACGTGTTTTCGCGACAGTCACTGGGCTTCGGCAAGCAGGATCCGCGCTTCTGGCAACACGTTCAGGCCGAGCTTGATCTGCCGCCGCAGTAGATGCTGATGGTCGGTGACGATTTCGATGGTGACGTGATCGCGCCATCGCGCGCGGGGCTGAATGCGCTCTGGCTCAATCGCGATACGCAGGAGCATCGCGCCGGCACTGGCTACGACACCATTTTCTCGCTATCTGAACTACCCGCACGCCTGTTCGGTTAGCCCATATCGGCGATCCGCTATAATCGTCGCCGCCCGTTCAATTACGCCCCAGAAGCTCACCATGCATCGTCTCGTCATTCAAGCACCTGAGATTGCCACACAGGATCTGAAGCAGCTGGCGCGCCTCTCCGATGCGCACCAGATCGAAGCCATCAGCCAGCGTGCTTTCAAGCTGCACGGCGCACACATCGACAACGAAGAGGCGGTTGCCGATTTCTGCGAAAGCAACCAGCTCGATTACGCCTTCATTCCCGAAGAACTCGGCGTGCGCGACATCGGCCTCGTCGTCATGGACATGGATTCGACGCTGATCACGATCGAGTGCATCGACGAAATCGCCGACATGGTCGGCATCAAGCCGCAGGTTGCCGAGATCACCGCGGCGACCATGCGCGGCGAACTCGATTTCCGAGAAAGCCTGACGCGTCGCGTCTCATTGCTCGCCGGACTTCAAGAAAGTGCATTGCAGCGCGTTTATGACGAGCGCCTTGCGCTGATGGCTGGCGCCGAAGAAATGCTGGCAGGCTTTCAGGCTGCGGGCGCAAAAACGCTGTTGATCTCCGGCGGTTTCACCTTCTTCACCGATCGGCTGCAGGCGCGACTGAACTTGAGCCGGGCGATCGCCAATGTCCTCGAGATCGAAAATGGCCAGCTCACCGGTCACGTCAACGGCGACATCGTCGATGCGGCACGCAAACAGGCCGAACTGATCGCGCTGCGTGAATCGCTGGGCCTGCGGCGCGAGCAAGTTGTCGCTATCGGCGATGGCGCCAACGACCTGCCGATGCTGCACGAGGCGGGCTTCGGCGTTGCCGCGCACGCCAAACCCAAGGTGCAGACCGAGGCACCGTTCTGTATCAACCAGGTCGGGCTTGAAGGTGTGCTCAACTACTTCCGTTAAAGTTAAAGCATTACTTTAACTGCAATACAAAACGCCATCTCTATCAAAGGGATGGCGTTTTGTATTGTGGTGCAGGATGAGGTATTTATTCGAGGTCGCTCGACCAGCCCTCGGGGCGCATCAGCGCATTGTCGAAGCGGGAATGCTGCCCCATGAACACCAGCGGAATCTTGCCGGTCGGCCCGTTCCGGTGCTTGGCGATAATGCACTCGGCCAAGCCTTTGTGCGGCGAATCAGGATTGTAGTAATCGTCGCGATACATGAACATGATCACGTCGGCATCCTGCTCGATCGCACCAGATTCACGCAAGTCGGACATCATCGGACGCTTGTCGGTGCGCTGTTCAACCGCGCGCGACAACTGCGACAGCGCGACAATCGGCACTTGAAGTTCGCGCGCCAAACCCTTGAGCGAGCGGGAAATTTCACCGACTTCGGTCGCCCGGTTCTGATCCTTTGCACCGGCGCGACCCGACATCAACTGGATATAGTCGATCACGATCAGCCCTAGCTGGCCGCCGACCTGTCGCGCCAGTCTTCGTGACTTGGTGCGAATATCCATTGCCGACAGTGCGCCAGTCTCCTCGATGTAGATCGGCGCTTCGGACAGCTTGTTCACCGCGTGCGTCAGGCGCAGCCAGTCCTCGTCCTCGAAGCGGCCGGTCTTGAGCTTGTGCATGTCGATCTTGCCGATCGAGCCAACCATCCGCATGCCGAGCTGTGCCGCGCCCATTTCCAGCGAAAAGATCGCGACCGGCAGCTTCAGCTCGGCGCCGACGTATTCGGCGATATTAACCGAGAACGCCGTCTTGCCCATCGACGGCCGGCCGGCGACGATGACCAGATCGCCCTTCTGCAGGCCCGAGGTCATTTTGTCGAGGTCGATGAAGCCGGTTGCGATACCGGTCACCTCGGACGGATTGTCCTGCTGATACAAGTGGTCGATGCGCTCGACGATTTCCTTGAGGATCGGCGGCATCGAGATGAAACCCTTCTGCCCCTTCGCCGACTGCTCGGCGATCTGGAAAACGCGGGATTCGGCTTCGTCGAGCAGGTCGGCCGACTCACGCCCGTTCGGGTTGTAGGCGGACTCGGCGATTTCAGCACCAACACCGGCCAGCTGCCGCATGACCGAGCGCTCGCGGACGATTTCGCCGTAGCGCCGGATATTCGCCGCCGACGGCGTGTTCGATGCCAGCGAGCCGAGGTAGGCCAAACCGCCGACGTAGGCCAGATCGTTCGAATTGTCGAGCGATTCGGCCACGGTAATCACGTCGGCCGGCCGATTGTGCTCGATCAGCTTGACGATGTGCTGCCAGATTTTCTTGTGATCTTCGCGGTAGAAGTCGTTCTCGTTGATGACATCGGCGATCTTGTCGAACGCCGTGTTGTCGAGCATCAACCCACCGAGCACCGATTGCTCGGCCTCGATCGAGTGCGGCGGCAGCCGGAGTGCCGCGACGTCAGCGGCGAGCCCGGCTTGCATGCCCCCCTGGGGGGCGGTAGGATACTCGGTCATTTTCGACAGTCGTTCCGTGGGCGAAAAGGCTGCCTATTCTAGCCCCTTGCAGCCCTTGGCGCGATGCCATTGCCCAATGAAGCAAATCCGCAAGTCCGTCCTCGTTCCCCATTCCGCAGCGCACATGTTCCACCTGGTCGACGACGTGGAGCACTACCCGCGTTTTCTGCCGTGGTGTGGCGGCGTCGAAGTGCACGAACGCACCGCCTCCACGCTCGACACAACGCTGCGCATCGATTTTTTGCGGGTCAAATCGTTTTTCCGCACCCACAACGTCAACAGCGAAAACCAGATCGAAATGCAGCTCGCCGACGGCCCGTTCAAGGCCCTGACCGGCGTCTGGCGGTTCACGCCGCTGATGGACGATGCGTGCAAGGTCGAGTTCGAACTCGATTACCAGTTCGAGAATCGCGCACTGGAGATGCTGATCGGGCCCGTGTTCGAAAAAATCACCAGCACTTTCGTCGATTGCTTCGTCAAGGAAGCGGATCGGCGCCATGGGTGAATCGATGAGCGATCAAATCAGCGTTGAAGTGGTGTTCGCCACGCCCGACAAACAAAAACTGGTAACGGTGCGCCTGCCGCCAGGCGCGACGGCAGAAGCGGCCATCGTGCAGTCGGGATTGCTGGATGAGTTTGCCGAAATCGACCTGACGCAGAACAAGGTCGGCATTTTCGGCAAAGCGATCAAGCTGGACGCCGTATTGCGTGACCGAGATCGGGTTGAAATCTACCGGCCGCTGATCGCCGACCCCAAGGAAGTGCGCCGCCGCCGCGTTGCCGAAGGCAAGGCGATGAAAAAAGGCGGCGGCGAACTTTAGAGCGGTTTAGCCGCAGGCTTCCTTGATGGTTTCCTGCGTGGCGGCAATTTCTTCTTTTTTGCGCTCTTCGGTCATGAACTCGACCTTACCCTTCTCGTTCAGGCTGTTGTAACGGGCCGTTTGCAGGTAGCCGAGCCGCTTCCTGGCTTCGGCGCACGCCTTCGGGTCTTTCTTGCTCTCGTCTTTTGCCTGAGGCGCCGCCTGCGGGGCGGATGCCGCAGCTGCCGGCGCACTGGCCTTCGACGCTGCGGCAGCGGGCGCAACGGTCACGGGCTGCTTCGCCGTTTTCACGACCTGCGCCTTACCCTTGTCGGCCCCGGCCGGCGGCGTATCGGAGTACTGCCAATTACCACTGGCGTCCTTCCATTTATAGATTTCGGCATGCGCCACCCCGGTTACCAGGCAAAGCGCCAGCAGCGCCAGATTCAGTTTCATTCGACCTCTCCAATCTTTCTGTTGGTACGTGGAATCGCCAAATCTAATAACGCTTAATCCGGTGCGGTGCAAGCAGCGCAAATAAAGCGGCCATTCAATTGCGTAAAAGACCACACCTGACATATCCGAGTGGCACTACTCACAAGTGTGAGTTTGTCCATGGGGGGCGCGACGGCTTGGGCCTAAGATGGATTTGTGCCGCTTGAACCACACAGGAACAAACGGCAAAGCTTCATCTCTCCTCATGACTTGCGTGCCCGCCTGCCAGCGGGCATTTTTTTATGCCTCGATTCGGGGAGAGTCGCTGCCATCTCCCTCGAGTTTGACCTGCTCGATTTCAACAAAGCGCCGCGAGATTTTTTCGCTGGTAATGGCCACGTTCTGGACGTCGTCATGCGCCTGGCGAATATGTGTCGCCAGCTTCTTCATCCGCTCATCGAAACGGCCGAACTCCTGCGACAGGCGGCCGAGCGCCTCCTTGATGATGTGGACCTGCTTGCGGGTCTCGACATCCTTGATGACGGCACGGGCGGTATTGAGCACCGCCATCAGCGTGGTCGGCGACACGATCCACACTCGCTTGGCCAGTGCGTGCTGCACCAGCTCCGGGTGGTAAGCATGGATTTCGGCAAATACCGCCTCGGCCGGCACGAACATCACCGCACCATCGGCGGTTTCATTGGCAATGATGTACTTGCCGGAAATATCGTCGATGTGTTTTTTGACGTCGACCTTGAAGGCACGTGTCGCGACGACCTTGTCCGACGCCGGATCGAACATCCGGTGGTAGTTTTCCAGCGGGAACTTGGCGTCCACGGCCACCAAACCGGTCGGCTCCGGCAAGCGCAGTACGCAATCGGCACGGGTCCCGTTCGACAAGGTCGCCTGAAATTCGTAGACCTGTGCGGGCAAGACATTACGCACCAGATGCTCAAGCTGCACTTCGCCGAATGCCCCGCGCGAGCGCTTGTCGCCAAGCAGCTCTTGCAGGCTGACGACGTTGGTCGTCAGCCCGTCGATTTTCTTTTGCGCCTCATCGATCGTTGCCAGCCGTGCCATCACGTTGGCGAAGGTTTCGTTGGTTTTCTTGAAGCCCTCATCAAGGCGCTCATTGACCTTGCCGGAAATCTCGGCCAAACGCGTATCGGCGGTCTTGGTCAGTTCACCAACGGTGGTTGTCAATTGCTGCGATGTTGCTTGCAGCAGGGTCTGGATCTGCTCCATTTCGCGCTTGGACTGCTCGGCCAGCATGGTCGACAGCTTGACCAGCACGTCCTCGCGTAACGCGTCTTGCTTGCCCTTGAGCTCGGCAGCGATGTCGGCCAGCTGCTTGAGCATCAGCTCCCGGGTTTCCGACAAAGTCGACGTCAGCGACAGCCGCATGGCCGACAGCGATTCACTTTGCGTACTGGCCAAACGGTTGAGCGCCTCACGAGTATCCTTCAGCTCGGCACTCACGCCACCGCGCAAACGGTCGAACGATTCGCCCATGGCGTCGCGCAGCTGCCCTGCGGAACGACTGATTGCGTCGTTGAGCAAACTGCCATGCTGCGCCAAGGCCGCGTGTTGTGATTCGCTCTGCCTGGCGAGCCCGGCATGCAGGTCACCGAGCATCTGTCGGTGCTTGGCTTCCAACTCCTGCGACAGCAGGTCGAGCACGTCCTGTTGGGTGCGGGCGAGCTGCTGCAGCCGCAGCACCACGACAACGCCGGCAATCAGGACAACCAGCGTCGTGATGCCAAAAAGCAGGTCGAGCATTGGGGGACTCCATGAGAATAGCCAGCCATTGTAAGTGACCTGCCCCCGGCACGCAGTCGCAAAGCAAAGAGCCCCGAAAACGGGGCTCTTTGCTTGTGCAGACAACGGTATTAAAGGGCGATGTCCTTCAGGGCCGTACCAAAGCGGATGACCCACAACCGGCTTGGGCGCTCGTCATCGCTGCCGCGGCCGATCTTGTACTTCGGATTGAGCAGTGTCGCGCACTTGCTGCCGGTTAGCGCCCCATTGGCATCCTGGCTGCAATCATCACCCTTGAGCGCCACGCCCTTGTCGTCAATGATCTTGCCCGACAGGCCAAAATCATTGTCATTGATCAGCGCAATGGTATTGGCGTCGATCAACGTCAGGCCTTCCGCCTTCTCGGCCACCCAGCCGAATTTTGCGTCGCGCAGGTCTGCCAGCACCCGTTTGGCAATGGGCGTAACGCCGCCGGCCTTGATGACGGCCAGATCACTCTGGTACTCCACCTCAAGCCCGTTGATCGCCTTGCCGGTCAGGTCGGTCGCTGCGCTGGTATCGATCAAGACCAGCATATTGTGAACGATGCCGTCCTTCTGCTCGCCTTGTTCGACCAGCAGGAAGCGGGTTTCCGACAGCGCGATCAGGTCACCCAGCTTGGCGTCCTTCGCCTTGCCATACAGCGACGTATCGAACGGATAGGCCAGCATGCGCGTCGCGCCGGTGGCCGGGTCGTATTCGACGAGACGAATCACCGGCGCCTTGCTGGTTTTTTGCGTCTTGTTGTTGCTGTCCTTGGCGTCATCCATCGACATGATCGACTGCAGCATGGCTACAACCTTGCCCGACGGCGTTACCGCTACCCCCTCAAAGCCGCGATTGGCCTGACGTTTGGCGATGATGGCGGGCAAGCCTGCGCCCGGCGCCAGCTTCTTCAGGAGTTTGCCGGTCGACGGGTCAAGCTGGGCCAGGAAGGGGCCGTATTCGTCGGTAAGCCAGAGTTTGCCGTCCTTGTCGATCGACAAGCCTTCCGGGTCGATGCCGTGGGCGCTGTATGCCGGGGCGAGTTTGCCCAGCGTCTCGTTCAGGGCGACTTCATTGCTCGCACCGACCGAGCCATCGGGAATGGGCAGGCCGCTCATATTGCTGCCATCGACATCCTTGAGGTCGGTAGTCGATTCGACACTGGCCACACCGTTCTTCAAGCGCATCAGGCCAATTTTCGGATTGAAGCCCGGCGCCGGGAAGACCTTGCTCTTCTTGCCGTCGACCTGATCCGGCGAATCACCATTGGGGCCGCGGTCGGTCAGGATGTAAAACAGCTGACTGCCGTCGGCTTCCCTGCCCTTGTAGGCAATGCTCGAACCGATCGAAAGCGGAAACCCCTGCGGGAACGCAGCCTTGATGCCGGCATCGCTCCCCGGATAGGCGACATAGAAATTTGTCGGCACCTGTACGCGATACTTGCTGATTTCAAACGTCACGCCCGAAGCGTTGACCTTGGTGCTTGCCGCGCCGCCGAGCATGGCCAGCGTTGACTCGAAGTGTTCACGCGCATTGGCCGCGCTGACCGGCACCTTGCCCAGTACGCCGCTGGCAGCTGCGTCGAACGCCTGCATATCGTCGAGCGGCAGCGTCTTGCCTTTCAGTGCATTGCGCGTGGCCGCCTCGATGGCAATGCCGTTGTCCGGATTCTGGTCGGCATCCAGCGTTTGCAGCAGGCGCGCCCGCGCAATGACCTTGTCCGACAGCGGGTCGGCCGGGTCGAAATCGGCCAGTGTAATTTTGTTCTTGCCCTTGACTTGCCCGAGCACGATGTCGCCGATGCGGAACGTAACCGTGTCGCCATCTTGGTAGCCGAACACACCGCTGGCGTCGGTCATTCTGGTGGCATTGTCAGAGCTGGTGACATATTCCAGCCCCGCCACTTCAGCATCAAAGAACTGGCCGGTTTTGGCGCCGGCCGATGGCGCGGGGGTCGGAGCGGGCGTTGGCGTGGGGGCCGGGGTCGGCGCAGAGCTGCTGTCGCCATCGCCGCCACCGCAGGCGACCAATCCTGCCGTCATCAGAGTCGCCAGCACCAGCGGCGGAATGCGTTGCTTCATCAGGTCCAGTCCTTAGTCGTTGCGCGAAAAGCGCTGAAGCTAAGGCGTTAACGTGACGTGCTGTTTACAGGCGCGGTGACATGCAGCGCGACTGCAACAGCCCGTTATAATGGCCCGATGAAATTCCTCCTTGCTTCTCTCCTGCTGTCCGCCTCTTTCAATACGGCGCTTGCCGCACCGACGGACAATGACGTCTTGCGGCGCGAGGCCGAGTCCTGGGTGAAGCAGCAGCTTGCCAATTCGCCCGGGGCCACGGTCAAGGTTGGCCAACTGGATAGCCGTCTCAGGCTAGCCGCGTGCGCCCAGCGTGACTTCCAGTTGGCTCCGGGCCATCGCCTCCTGGGGAACACGCAGATCCGGATTCGTTGCGTTGATGGCGCCGACTGGTCGATCAATCTGCCCGCGCGGATCGGTCAGGAAGTGAGCTACTACGTGGCGGCCCGGCCGTTGCCGGCCGGCCATGCACTGGGGGCCGGGGATGTGCAATTGCGCCGCGGAGATCTTGCCGACCTGCCGGGGAGTATCGTGCTTGATACGCATCAGGCCGTAGGGCAAACACTGGGCATGGCCGTGGCGAGCGGCGCGCCCTTTCGCGCTGAAATGCTGCGCGCCGCATCGGTGATTCGTCAGGGGCAGCGAGTAAAACTGATCGTCCGGATCGGCGGCATCGATGTCAGCAACGAAGGCACTGCACTCGGCAATGCAACAGAAGGACAGGTGGTCCGTGTCCGGCTCGGCGGCAATCAAATACTTCAGGGTATTGCCAATGCCGACGGCACCGTGGACGCCGCCCCCTGAGTCAGTGCGCCGGCTGAAGGGGCGTGGCGGCGCCCCGCTCGGCCTCTGTGCGACTTGGGTCGGACGGCGTCCACCAGCGCAGGCGATTCCGCCCTTCCCGTTTGGCGGCGTAAAGCGCTGCATCAGCCAACTCCAGTGGCGAGTCGGTATCCGAATCGGCGCCACCAACAAGCATGGCGCCAATTGAAATCGTGATGCCAATCAGTCGCTGACCATGGAAGTCGACCGACAAGAGACGCACGGCCGCCATCAATCGCTCCCCCCAGTCGGTCAAGCCTTCGTGGTCGATGCTCGGCAGCAGCACGGTGAATTCCTCGCCGCCATAACGGCAAACCACATCATCCGCCCGCCCTAGGTTGAGCAGGCACTGCGCCAAGGCGCGAAGTACGGCGTCACCCGCTTCGTGGCCGTAGGTGTCGTTGTAGCGCTTGAAATGATCGATATCGATCATCGCCACGCCCAGCGTGCCATGGCTGCGCTTGGCGCGCGCCAGTTCGCGCCGCAGACACTCTTCGAGATAACGGCGATTGAACAAGCCGGTGAGTGGGTCGGATATCGACTGAAGCTTCAAGGTTTCGCGAAGCTGCAGGTTGGCGATGGCGAGCGAGATCTGCTCGGCCACCGATAGCGCCAATTGGTGCTCTACATCGCTGAACTGATTTTCCGAGCGGGATAGCGAGCCGAGCAGCGTGACGACCCCCTGGTTTTTTCCTTGAGCGGTCATGGGGATGCAGAGACTTTGTCTTGCTGGCGCAATGGGTACGTGCCGACACCGCGGCCCGTGCTGCGGCGACTGAAGCCAGTGCGCCTGCCCCAGTCGCACACCCCAGCAATCGTCAGGGGCCATCGTGGTCTGTGTCCTGGGGAGTTCGCCCCAACGACAGGCCTCCTCAAGCTGCGCGGTGACCGGATTGTCGATAAACAACTGCCCCGCGCTTTCGGGGAACAGCTTCGCCATGCTGGTTCGAATGATGTCGCGCGCCTCGTCGAAGGTCTGACAGCACTCAAGCATGCGACCAAGCTCGCGCTGCAGCGAGACATCCTGAAGGTGGCGGCGCAAGGCTTCCAAGCCGCGCTCAAGCGCCTCGTTGCTGCGCTGAAGGGTAACGCTGAGCGCCTCGCGCTCGAGCATATCCGCCTTTAAATGATGCTGTTCGGCACGCGCCGAACGTGCTCGCCGCCCAAGGATGGTGATCAACCAGAACGCACCGGGAATGAGCAGTAGCGACACGATCAGCGTTGCGGTGCCGATGGCTTGGGTAGCGGCGCCGGTGCGGTCTGCCGCCCCCTGGATTTGCCCCAGCTGCTTGATCAGCGCCTGCTGGCGGTTATCGATCGCCTGAAGCAAGCGCTCCCGCTCCGACTGATAAGACGTGGCAGCACCCTTCACCCCCGCAGCTTCATCAAGGCGCGTCGGCAGGGCCAGCAAAGTCGCATCTCGGGCGCCAAGGTCGGCTGCTGGCTGGTTGCGCCAATTTAGCCAGCTTTGACGCAGTTGCTCGCCTTCAGCGCTACGCCAGGCCTGTACCGAGGGCGTGCCGGCAAGATCTTGTCGCACATGGTGCAGATTATTGAGTTCGTCGAGCGACACGCCGTGCTGAGGGGCCCACATTTGCGTCGCATTACGATGCTGAGCAATGGTCCAGCTGTCACCCGCGCCGATTACAACAACCAGTACGGCAATTGCCAGCGCAGATTGTCGGCGCCACGCCTGCCCTGGCCGAATGGACCCGTTCTCGTCGCTCGTCGAGACCAAGAGCTCGGCAAGTGTCGGGGAGAGTGCCGCAAACACGATGAACAAGGTGCCGAGCAGTGCCAGCACCAAGAGCCGCCAGGCCTCCCCGCCGGCCTGCGGCGCATTGATCTCGGCCACATGCAGCGGCATTGATCCTGCCGCCAACGCAAACACCACTAGCGCAACGGCGCATTGAGCGGATGAGAGGATGCCTTGAGCACTTCGATCGCCCCCCCAGGTGATGACGAATGCCGAGATCAGCGCGAGCAGGGCCACTACCCACTGCGTCTCGATCGAGTGCGGCCACTGCCACAAAAGAAGGCGATCCGCAGACAGTAGTGCCAGCGCCAGGGCGAGGCTGGTGATGATTCGACCGGCAATCCGCAGTCTGTTCAGAATGAGCGGACGCAGGATAACGCCCACCCCCAGCACGAAGAGGGCCAGTGCGGCGAAGAGTGGAAGTGGTGCGAGCTTGTCGAACGATTCAGGGCTACTGATCAGTAGCCGGCAAAGCGAAGCGGCCCAGAGTCCGCCACCTATCGCCACCGTCGCAGCCGCAATCAGCCTTGGGCGCTGCGACTCCGGACAGGTTGCGCAATATCGAAGCCATGCCAAACCACCGTAGAGCGAGAGCCCCGCGATAAGGATGGGTATCAATCGGAGTACGGCTGGATACAGCTCGTTCATCGCTCACCCCTGACATATGGCTTTCAATATAGAGGGCACCCAGGACGAAAGCGCAAAAACATCGCTGGCCACGCGCCTGACAAGCCGGCGCTTAACCGTTAAAATCTATGGTTTTGCAACCGATTGCCATTGCCGATCATGCAAG
Source organism: Jeongeupia wiesaeckerbachi (assembly GCF_050916355.1). GTDB lineage: Bacteria > Pseudomonadota > Gammaproteobacteria > Burkholderiales > Chitinibacteraceae > Jeongeupia > Jeongeupia wiesaeckerbachi. The sequence goes on along the minus strand of NZ_CP136946.1, from coordinate 3,038,629 downwards.
TCGTACGCGGTGTAGCCGCAGCCCATCTTCCGCCCTGTGCGTTGACCATCGGCAATTTTGATGGCCTGCATCTCGGTCACCAAGCCATGCTGACCAAGGTTCGCGATGTCGCGCGCGCGCGCGGTCTGGCGACCGCCGTGCTGACGTTCGAGCCGCACCCGCGCGAATTGTTTGCGCCCGACTCTGCGCCGGCACGCCTCACGAGTTTTCGCGAAAAAGCCGAACTACTGGCCGCCGAAGGCATTGATTACCTGGTCGTACAGCGTTTCGACCGGCGCTTCGCCAGCTACGAGGCCGAGGCTTTCCGCGACGAGATCATCGCCAAGCGGCTCAACGCCCGATTTGTGGTTGTCGGCGACGACTTCTGTTTTGGCGCGCGCCGGGCGGGCAATATCGCCCTGCTCGCCCAGTCTCCGGTGTTCGATGCGCATGCACTGCCGACGGTCGCCAGTGGCGACGGGCGCGTATCGTCAACCGCTGTGCGCGCCGCACTGGCCGGCGGGCAGATGGCGCATGCTGCTGCGTTGCTCGGTCGTCCGTATTCGATTTCGGGGCGGGTGATCGGCGGCGACAAACTAGGTCGCGAACTCGGCTTTCCGACCGCCAACATCCAGTTGCGCCACAACCGTCCGCCAATGATGGGCGTATTCGTCGTCGAGGCGCACGGACTGGAGCGCCCCTGGCAAGGCGTAGCCAGCCTTGGCGTACGGCCCACCGTCAAAGGCGCCGATGCTGCGCCGGTGCTGGAAGTGCACCTGTTCGATTTCAATCGGCAGATTTACGGCGAACACCTGCGGGTGGATTTCCTCGCCAAGCTGCGCGACGAAGAAAAGTACTCGGGTCTGGAGCCGCTGATCGCCCAGATCCAGAAAGATTGTGACCAAGCCCGCGACTGGTTCGCGACACGCGCCCAACACTGAGAGACACCATGAGCGAAAAAGCATCGAACAAATACCCGGTCAATTTGCTGGATACCGCATTTCCGATGCGCGGTGATCTCGCCAAGCGCGAGCCGGGCTTTTTGAAGCAATGGCAGGAGAAGCAGCTGTATCAGAAGCTGCGCGAACGCGCGAAGCTGGAAAACCGCCCCAAGTTTATCCTGCATGATGGCCCGCCGTATGCGAACGGCGAGATCCACCTCGGCCACGCGGTGAACAAGACGCTCAAGGACATCATCATCAAATCGAAGTCGCTAGCCGGCTTTGATGCACCGTACGTGCCGGGCTGGGATTGCCACGGCTTGCCGATCGAGCACCAGATCGAAAAAATCTCCAAGAATGATGCCAAGGCCGTCAAGGCCAACCCGGACATCCATGCCCGCATCGTTGCGTTCCGCAAGGAAAACGGCCTGGACGAAAAAGAAACGCACTTGCCGGCCGCCTTCGTGCGCGAGCTGTGCCGCGCCTACGCCGCCAAGCAGATCGAAATCCAGAAGGCCGGCTTCATCCGCCTTGGCGTATGGGGCGACTGGGCCGATCCGTACCAGACGATGGCCTTCAAAACCGAAGCCAATATCGTGCGTACGCTGGGCAAGATCCACGCCAACGATTACATCGTCAAAGGCCAGAAGCCGGTGCACTGGTGCGTCGACTGCGGCTCGGCGCTGGCCGAGGCCGAAGTCGAGTACGAGGACAAGGTTTCGCCGGCGATCGACGTGGGCTTTCGCTTTGTCGATACCGACGCGCTGGCCAAGGCCTTCGGCGGCGTCGACCTGCAAGGGCGCCCGGCTTACGCGATCATCTGGACCACGACGCCATGGACGCTGCCGGCCAACCAGGCCGTGTGCGCCCACCCGGAAGTCACTTACAGCCTGATCGCCACGAGCAAGGGCGTGCTGCTGCTGGCGGCCGACCTCGCCGAAGCCGCACTCAAGCGCTATGGGATCGACGACGCCAAGGTCATCGCCCAGGCGCATGGCTCGAAGCTCGAACGGCTGGAATTGCAGCACCCTTTCCTGGACCGCAAATCCTTGCTGATCCTGGGCGAGCACGTCACCACCGACGCTGGTACTGGTCTTGTTCATACCGCACCGGCGCATGGCCTCGACGACTATCTGGTCGGCCTGCATTACCAGTTGCCGGTCGATAACCCGGTGGGCGGCGATGGCCGCTACATCAGTACCGCCGCATTTGCACCGGGCAAGACCGTCTGGGAAGCCAACCCGCTGGTGGTCGCCGCGCTGGCCGAACACGAAGCACTGTTCGCCAACGAGAAGCTCAAGCACAGCTATCCGCATTGCTGGCGCCACAAGACGCCGATCATTTTCCGCGCCACCACCCAGTGGTTCATTGCGATGGAAAAAATCGTCAACGGCAGCACGCTGCGCCAGCATGCCAACAAGGCCGTCGACGACACCGAGTTCTTCCCGGCCTGGGGCCGCGCGCGGCTCGAGGCCATGATCGGCAACCGTCCGGACTGGTGCATCTCGCGTCAGCGCAACTGGGGCGTGCCAATGACTTTCTTTGTGCACAAGGAAACCGGCGACCTGCATCCGCGCAGTGGCGAACTGCTTGAGATCGTCGCCCAGCGCATCGAACAGGAAGGTATCGAAGCCTGGTTCAAGCTCGACGCAGCCGAGCTGCTCGGCGCCGAGGCCGCACAGTACGACAAGCTCAAGGACACACTCGACGTCTGGTTCGATTCGGGCTCGACCCACTATGCCGTACTGCGTCAGCGCGAAGACCTCGGCTGGCCGGCCGACCTGTATCTGGAAGGTTCGGACCAGCACCGAGGCTGGTTCCAGTCGTCCCTGCTCACCGGCTGCGCCACCGAAGGCCGCGCGCCGTACAAACAGCTGCTGACCCACGGCTTCACCGTCGATGAAAAGGGTCACAAGATGTCGAAGTCCAAGGGCAACGGCATCGAACCGCAGGAAATCTTCAACAGCATCGGCGCCGACATGCTGCGCCTTTGGGTGGCCAGCGCCGACTATTCGGGCGAAATGTCGCTGTCGCAGGAAATCCTCAAGCGCACTACCGACTCGTATCGCCGCATCCGCAACACGCTGCGCTTCCTGCTCGCCAACCTGTCCGACTTCAAAGCCGACCAGGTCCTGCCGACCGAGCAACTGCTGACACTGGACCGCTATGCGCTGGTCGAACTGGCCGCATTCCAGCAGCGCGTTGCCGAGCTGTTCGATCGCTACGAATTCCACTCGGCGGTGCAGGAAATCCATCGCTACTGCTCGGAAGAACTCGGCTCGTTCTACCTCGACATCATCAAGGATCGCCTCTACACGACCAAGGCCGACGCAGCGATCCGCCGCTCGGCGCAGACCGCACTGTGGCACATCACCCAGTCGCTGGTCCGCATCCTCGCGCCGATCCTGTCGTTCACCGCGCACGAAGCCTGGGAAGTACTCAACGGCGACGACGACAGCGTCTTCCTGTCGACCTGGCATACACTGCCGGCCGTCGCCGATGCCGAGGCGCTGTCAGGCCAGTTTGCACTGATCCGCGAGGCCCGCGTTGTCGCGCAAAAAGACATCGAAGTGCTGCGTGCCGACGGCAAGCTGGGTTCGAGCCTGCAGGCCGAAGTCGACGTCACCGCCGGCGGCGAACTGCTTGACGCGCTTGCCAGCCTCGGTGACGAACTGCGCTTTGTGCTGATCACTTCGAAGGCGACGCTCAAGCAAGGCGATGCACTGGCAATCGGCGTCACGCCGTCGGCGTACACCAAGTGCGATCGCTGCTGGCACTTCGTGCCAAGCGTCGGTTCCGTGGCGGCTCATCCGGGCCTGTGCGCGCGTTGCGACGACAATCTGCACGGTGCCGGCGAGGCGCGCCGTCATGCCTAAGCGGTTCTGGCAATGGATTGCTCTGGCGGTCGTGGTCATCGTGATCGATCAGGCGAGCAAGCACGCGATTGAAGCCGCGTTCAGCTACGGCGATGTCAGCCCGATCATTCCGGGCTTTTTCAACCTGACGCTGGCGTACAACCCCGGTGCGGCCTTTTCCTTCCTGGCCGACGCCGGGGGCTGGCAACGGCACTTCTTCACCGTGCTGGCGCTCGGCGTCTCGGTTTTTATCGTGCTGACGCTGCGCAAACACTATACGCAGACGCTGTTTTCGCTGGCGCTGGCATTGATCATGGGCGGCGCCATCGGCAATGTAATCGACCGGGTGCTATTCGGTCATGTAATTGATTTCATTCAAGTTTATTATCGGACTTGGTACTACCCGGCATTCAATATCGCCGACTCGGCCATTTGCGTCGGCGCGGCGCTGATGGTTTGGGACAATTTCCGCAAAAAGGATTCCGCATGAGCATGCAGATCATCCTCGCGCAGCCGCGCGGCTTCTGCGCCGGCGTCGATCGCGCCATCGCCATCGTCGAAAAGGCGCTGGAGAAATTTGGCGCGCCAATCTACGTTCGCCATGAAGTCGTGCACAACAAGTTCGTCATCGAGGACCTGAAGGCCAAGGGCGCAATCTTCGTCGAAGAGCTTGCCGAAGTCCCGGCGGGCAATACGGTGATTTTTTCGGCGCACGGGGTCTCGCAGGCGGTGCGTACCGAGGCCGAAGCACGCGGGCTGAGCGTTTACGATGCCACCTGCCCCCTGGTCACCAAGGTACACCTCGAGGTCAAACGGCTGCGTCAGCAGGGTTTCGAGATCATCATGATCGGCCACAAGGGTCACCCCGAGGTCGAAGGCACCATGGGCCAGGCCGATGGCGGCATGTATCTGGTCGAGGAAGCCGAGGACGTACCGACCATGGTCGTCAACGAGGACGCCAAGCTCGCCTACGTGACGCAGACCACGCTATCGGTCGACGACGCGCAGCGTGTCGTCGATGCACTGCGCCTGCGCTTCCCCGATATCGTCGGCCCGAAGAAGGACGACATCTGCTACGCAACGCAGAATCGCCAGGATGCGGTCAAGCAGCTGGCACGCGATGTCGATGTGCTGGTCGTCGTCGGCTCGCCGAACAGTTCGAACTCGAACCGGCTGCGCGAAGTCGGCGCCAGCCTCGGCATCGATTCCTATATGGTTGACAACGAAACCGAGCTTAAGCCCGAATGGTTTGCCGACGGCGCACGGGTGGGCATCACCGCCGGCGCCTCGGCACCGGACGTGCTGGTTCAGCGCGTCATCCAGCGGATCGGTGACTTTGGCGCCGAATCGGTATCACCGATGGATGGCATCGAGGAAAACGTCGTGTTTTCTCTCCCCAAGGGTCTGGCTTGATATTGACCGCCATCCGCAACGCCCCGCATCGACGGGGCGTTTTTTTGCCCGCCGCAAGGCCGATCGCGCAAGACCAATCGGTTAAAATGCGGGCATGAATGCTGTTGCCCCTCCCGTTGACGTACGTTGCTTTCATTGCGGCGACGCCGTGCCCGACGGCACCCAGTTCGCCATCCGATATCGTCAACGTAGCGAACCCGCCTGTTGCGCCGGCTGCCAGGCCGTGGCGCAGAGCATCATCGATGCCGGGCTGGATGCGTATTACACGCAGCGCGAACAGCCTGCCGATCGCGCCGAACCGCTGCCGCAGGCGCTGCGCGAACAGTTGAAACTCTACGATGACCCGCAACTGCAGGCCGGGTTTGTCGCCGATGACGGCGAACTGAAAGATGCCGCGCTGATGATCGAAGGCATTACTTGTGCCGCTTGCATCTGGTTGAACGAGCGGCAGATCGCCCGCGTGCCCGGCGTTGCCGACGTGTTGATCAACTACACCAGCCATCGCGCCCGCGTACGCTGGAATCCGGCGCAGACCACGCTGTCGGCCGTGCTTGAAGCGGTCGCAGCAATCGGCTATCGCGCCCTGCCTTACGATCGCGCCCGTCAGGAGGCCACGCAGGCCAGAGCGCGCAAATCCGCACTGTTCCGGCTCTGGGTTGCCGGGCTGTCGATGATGCAGGTGATGATGTTTGCGGTGCCGGTTTATCTGTCGTCCGCCGGTGAAATCGAACCACGGTGGCTGAACCTGATGAACTGGGCCAGCTGCGTACTGACGCTGCCGGTTGTCCTCTACTCCAGCTGGCCGTTCTATATTTCGGCCTGGCGCGACCTCCGCCGCGGCCGCACCGGCATGGATCTGCCGGTTGCAATCAGCGTGCTGCTGGCTTTTATCGCTAGCGTTTACGCGACGATCACCCGCCACGGCGAGGTTTATTTCGATTCCGTCAGCATGTTTGTCTTCCTGTTGCTGACCGGTCGTTACCTTGAGTCGCAGGCGCGCGCCAAAGCAGGTGCCGCGCTTGAACAGCTGGCGGCACTGATACCAGCATTTGCACATCACCTTGTCGACTATCCGCATAACCGAACGCCACGCGAAGCGGCCGTTACGCGCCTGAATGTCGGTGATGTGCTGCTGGTCAAACCGGGCGAAGCCATTCCGGCCGATGCGCGCGTCCTCGAGGGCGAGTCGCAGGTCAACGAATCACTACTGACCGGCGAAGGGTTGCCTGTCGACAAGCGGCCGGGCGATCTGGTCACCGGTGGCACGGTCAATATGGCCTCGCCACTGATCGTTGGGGTCGAGAAAGTCGGCCAGGAGACAAGGCTCGCCAGCATCGTTCGTTTGCTGGATCGCGCACTGGCGGAGAAACCCCGGCTGGCGCAACTGGCCGACCGTGTTTCGGGCTATTTTGTCGCCATCCTTCTGGCCGCAGCCGTAGCCACGTGGCTGTACTGGCTGCTGCATGACCCGATTCATGCCCTGCCGATCGCCGTCGCTGTGCTGGTGATCTCCTGCCCCTGTGCGTTGTCCTTGGCAACACCCGTTGCGTTGACCGCCGCGACCGGCGCTTTAGCACGCCGCGGCGTACTGATCGGCCGTGGACATGCGCTGGAAGCATTGGGACGGGTGACCGATGTCGTATTCGACAAGACCGGCACGCTGACACTGGGTGAACCGCAAATTCGCGCGGTTTATCCGCTGGGTAGGCTTGATGGGGCGACGCTCCTTGCCGTGATTGCCGCGATCGAGAGTCACTCCGAACATCCGCTCGCACGTGCGTTTGCAGGCGAGGCCTACCCGATTGCCGCCACGGATGTCGTCAATCATCCCGGTGGCGGCCTGATCGGGCGTATCGAAGGGGTTCGATACGCGGTTGGCAAGCCGGATTTCGTGCGTCACCTCTCATCCGCCCCGCTGCCGCCCCTGCCGGACGCTGCGGCGGGTACGCTACTGGCAGTCGCCAGTGATGCCGAATGGCTGGGTTGGGTCGTGCTCGCCGACGCACTGCGCGCGGATGCTGCGGAAGTTGTTGCCGTGCTAAAGCAGCGCGGCATACGTACCCACATCCTTAGTGGTGATGCCGCTGGCGTCGTCGAGTCGACCGCACGCGAACTCGGTGTCGATCACTGGCAGGCGGGCGTGTCGCCCGAGGGCAAGTTGGCGCAACTGAAGTCATTGCAACAGCAAGGTGCCCGAGTACTCATGGTCGGCGACGGCGTCAACGACGCGCCGGTGCTCGCCGCAGCCAATGTGTCGATGGCGATGGGTGCGGGCGCAGATATTGCGCATGGCTCCGGCGACGCTGTGCTGCTCGAAAACCGCCTTGGCCGCATTCCCGAGGCGATTGCCTTCGCAAGCCGAACGCGGCAAATCATCCGGCAGAACCTGCTTTGGGCGCTGCTTTACAACGTGGTCGCGCTACCGGTCGCCATGGCCGGCTGGGTAACGCCATGGCTGGCAAGCGCTGGCATGGCCGCGAGTTCACTGCTGGTCATTCTGAATGCGCTGCGCCTGACGCGCACACCACGAGGCCTGTGATGGAAAGCCTGTACTTGCTCATCCCGCTATCGGTACTGCTGGTTGTGGTCATCGGCGCGCTCTTCTGGAACGCCATTCGCGGCGGACAGTTCGACGACCTTGAAGGGCCTGCGCACCGCGTCCTGCAGGACGACGATCGCCCAGAGGGACGATCGCCCTACAATGAGGGCGACGAGGAAAAAAACAACTGACTGTATGACGTATGGCACGGTAAAATGCACGCTGGTCGTTGACCGGTTTGATTTGGATCAAGGTTGAACTAACACCTTCCTCGCTATAGTCGCGCCGGCTTATTGCGCACATGTCGACCACGGTCGGGGCACCTTTGTTCGCTACAAAGGTTTGCGCGCACATTCAGCAGTTTTATAAAACCGCCGTTCTTGGAGAACATTCGGAGCGCTCCCATGGAAAACCAAGCCACATATAACTATAAAGTGGTGCGGCAATTCGCCATCATGACTGTCGTCTGGGGCATTGTCGGCATGCTGCTCGGGGTGTTTATCGCCTCGCAACTCGTCTGGCCGGAACTCAATCTGGGTCAGTACTTTCACTTCGGGCGCTTGCGCGCGCTGCACACCAGCGCGGTGATCTTCGCGTTCGGCGGCTGCGGCCTGATCGCGACCAGCTATTACGTCGTCCAGCGCACCTGTAACGTCCGCCTGTTCTCCGACGGCCTCGCCGCGTTCACCTTCTGGGGCTACCAGCTGGTGATCGTGCTGTGCGTCATCACCTATCCGCTCGGCATTACCTTCAACAAGGAATATGCCGAGATGGAGTGGCCGATCAAGATCCTGCTCGCCATCGTCTGGGTCGCCTACGCCGTGGTGTTCTTTGGCACCATCGCCAAGCGCAAGGTCAAGCACATCTATGTGGCCAACTGGTTCTACGGCGCCTTCATCCTGGCTGTTGCCCTGCTGCATATCGTCAACAGCGCGTTTGTGCCGGTGTCGATGTGGAAGTCGTACTCGGCCTACTCGGGCGCGGTCGACGCGATGGTGCAATGGTGGTACGGCCACAATGCAGTCGGCTTCTTCCTGACTGCGGGCTTCCTCGGCATGATGTATTACTTCGTGCCGAAGCAGGCCGGTCGCCCGGTGTACTCGTATCGCCTGTCGGTCGTCCACTTCTGGGCACTGATCTTCACCTACATGTGGGCCGGTCCGCACCATCTGCACTACACCGCTCTGCCCGACTGGACCCAGTCGATCGGCATGGTGTTCTCGCTGATCCTGCTGGCACCGAGCTGGGGCGGCATGATCAACGGCATCATGACGCTGTCAGGCGCCTGGCACAAACTGCGTACCGATCCGATCCTCAAGTTCCTCGTGACTGCGCTGTCGTTCTACGGCATGTCGACGTTCGAAGGTCCGATGATGGCGATCAAGACCGTCAACGCCCTGTCGCACTACACCGACTGGACCATCGGCCATGTGCATTCGGGCGCGCTGGGCTGGGTCGCGATGATCACCATCGGTTCGATCTACTATCTGATTCCGCGTCTGTTTGACCGCGAGCAGATGTACTCGATCAAGCTGATCGAAGCCCACTTCTGGATCGCGACGCTGGGCATCGTGCTCTACATCTCGTCGATGTGGATTGCCGGGGTGACGCAAGGTCTGATGTGGCGCGCGGTCAATGCGGACGGCACGCTGACCTATTCCTTCATCGACTCGGTCAAGGCAACCCATCCGTACTACTTCATCCGTTTCCTGGGTGGCTGCTGCTTTGTCTCCGGCATGTTCCTGATGTTCTACAACGTGCTGCGCACCGTGTTCGACGGCAAGCCGGTCAATGCGCCGATTCCGGCCGTGCCTGCCCACGCTTGAGCTGAAAAAGGGGAGTGATATAAAAAATGAACAAGGCTCAGAAACTCATTGAGGAACACGTTGGCTGGCTGATCGTGCTGACGATCGCCACCATCAGTGTCGCCATGCTGGTGGAAATCCTGCCGCTGATGTTCTCGAAATCGGTCACCAAGCCGATTGAAGGCGTCAAACCGTACACGGCCGTCCAGTTGGCTGGCCGTGACATCTACATCCGTGAGGGCTGCTACAACTGCCATTCGCAGATGATCCGTCCGTTCCGCGCCGAAACCGAGCGCTACGGCCACTACTCGGTTGCGGGTGAGTCGGTCTACGACCACCCGTTCCTGTGGGGCTCGAAGCGCACCGGTCCGGACCTCGCGCGCGTCGGCGGCCGCTACTCGGACGAATGGCATCGCGCGCACTTGATCCATCCGCAGGATGTCGTGCCGGAATCGGTGATGCCGTCGTTCCCGTGGCTTGCCGCGCAAAAGGTCGACGCCGAAGCCATGCCGGCGAAAATGACCGCATTGCGCAAGGTGGGCGTGCCCTACACCGACGCAGACATCGCCGGCTCCGCCAAGGCTGTCGAAGGCAAGACCGAAATGGATGCGCTGATTGCCTATCTGCAAGGTCTCGGTTTGGCCCTCAAGAACAAAAGGTAATACGGATCATGGATTTTCAGGACATCGCGCGCATCGCCGTCACCGTCATCAGTTTTTTCTGTTTTCTGGGTATCTGCGCCTGGGCCTACGGCCGCAAAAGCCGCTCCGGCTTTGACGAGGCCGCGCAGGCGCCGCTGCTCGACGATGACACCCCGCATGGCCCGCGCGCCTGAAAATCTGCCGTACGGAGAAGAATGAGATGACGGATTTTTATAGCGGTTTCTGGGGTGTATTCATCACGGTCATCGTGATCGTGTCGCTGATCTGGCTCGGCGTGCTGCTCAAGAGCCAGGCGGTGATCAAGCTCAAGAAGGGCGAGAAAGCCGAAGTAATCAACCACAAGTGGGATGGTGACCTGCAGGAGTACAACAACCCGCTGCCGGGTTGGTGGCTGACGCTGTTCGTCCTGACCATCGTGTTTGCGGTCGGTTACCTTGCGCTCTATCCGGGGCTGGTGCTGTTTGGTAACGCCAAGGGCTGGACGTCGGCCGGGCAGCTCAAGCAGGAAGTCGCCAAGGCCGATGCCAAATATGGCCCGATCTACGACAAGTACGCCAAACTGCCGATCGCCCAGGTCTCGCAAGACAAGGAAGCGCGCGAGATGGGCCAGCGCCTGTTCTATACCTACTGCATCCAGTGCCACGGTGCTGATGCGCGTGGCGCCAAGGGCTTCCCGAACCTGACCGACGCCGATTGGCTGTATGGCGGCACGTCGGAAAAAATCCTCGAAACTATCGAAAAAGGCCGTCACGGCCAGATGCCGGCCTTTGGCGCGGCATTCGGTGAAGAGAAAGTGCGCGACGTCGCCAATTACGTGCTGCAGATCGCCGGCAAGCCGCACAATGAACTGCGTGCCAGCCGTGGTCAGGCTACGTTCCAGCAGGTTTGCGTGGCCTGTCACGGTGCAGATGGCAAAGGCAACAAGGATGTCGGCGCGCCGAATCTGACCGACAAGATCTGGCTGTACGGCGGCGCGGAAGCCACCATCGTCGAAACCGTAACCAACGGACGCAACAACGTCATGCCAGCGTGGAAGGACTTCCTCGGCGACAGCAAGGTCCATTTGCTGGCTGCCTACGTTTATGGCTTGTCGAACACCCCGGACGCTGCGGCCAAATAAGCCGTCGGCATTCCGGCGAGTACAACGGGCGGGCCTATCCCCGCCCGTTTTACCATTCCGGCGCCCAGACAATAACGAGAACCGTTTTTGTCATGGCGCAGGCAGTCCATGCAGGGAAACGCGATGAGCAAGCAGAAACTCCAGGACATTCCGGTCAACGTCGTCAGCGACGATGGCGAATACGAAAGTATTCATCTGTACGCTGCACACCGGAAAATCTACCCGCGCTGGATCACCGGGCTGTGGAACAACTGGCGCATTTTTTTCGTCATCGCCACCCAGCTGTTTTTCTACGCCGTACCGTGGCTGCAGATCAACGGCCGCCAGGCGCTGCTGTTCGATCTGTCCACGCGCAAGTTCTACATCTTCAATCTGCTGTTCCTGCCGCAGGACTTCATTTACCTGACCGCCCTGCTGTTGCTGTGCGCGTTCGGCCTGTTTGCCTGGACCACGATCGGTGGCCGGCTGTGGTGCGGCTACGCCTGTCCGCAAACGGTTTATACCGAAATCTTCCTGTGGGTCGAAAAATGGGTCGAGGGTGATCGCCCGGCGCGGATCAAGCTCGACAACGGCCCACTGAACGCCCGCAAGCTCTGGCTAAAAACGCTCAAGCACACGATCTGGATCGTTTTCTCGCTGTGGACCGGCTTCACCTTCGTCGGCTACTTCACGCCAATCCGCGAGCTGTGGTCCGACGCGCTGGTACTGGCGCTAGGTGGCTGGGAGCTGTTCTGGATCCTGTTCTATGGCTTTGCCACTTATGGCAACGCCGGCTGGATGCGCGAACAGGTCTGCAAGTACATGTGCCCGTACGCCCGCTTCCAAAGCGCGATGTTCGATGCCGATACCCTGATCGTGTCATACGACGAAAAACGGGGCGAGGCACGCGGCAGCCGCAAGAAAGGCGCCGACTACAAGGCCGAAGGCCTGGGCGACTGCATCGACTGCACGATGTGCGTACAGGTCTGCCCGGTCGGCATCGACATCCGCGACGGCCTGCAATACGAGTGCATCGGCTGTGCGGCCTGTATCGACGCCTGCGATAGCGTCATGGACAAGATGAACTATCCGCGCGGACTGATCCGCTATACCTCCGAGAACGCGCTCAAGGGCGATTACCCGGAGCGGCAGATCGTCAAGCGGCTCGTCCGCCCGCGGGTCATCATGTATACCATCGTGCTCGCGATCATCCTGGCGGCGACGATCACCGGCCTAGTCCTGCGCCAACCGGTCAAAGCCAATATCGCTCGCGACCGCGTCGCGCTGGTGCGCGAAGCGGACGATGGCTGGCTGGAAAACAGCTACCGAATCCAGATCGAAAACGCCGACGAAGCCAAGCACACGTATCGAATCGCCGCCGAAGGGCTGCCCGGCCTGCGCGTGCTGATCGATGGCCCGGATCAGATAGACGTTGCACCGACCGAAATGCAGGAAGTCGGCGTCCGCCTGCAGGCCGAACCACAAATCGCCACCAAGGGCAGCCACGACATCCACTTCGTCATTACCGCCGTCGATAAACCGGCCATCAGTACGCGTGAAAAAGCCACGTTCATCGGTCAATAATCGACCTCGTCGGGAATCCTTGCCGAGCCCGACGGTCCACTCCCACCTATCATCAGGGCAGATTCATCCATGAGCACGACACTGACGAACAAAACGCCGTGGTACAAATCGCCGTGGCCCTGGTTTCTGATGGCGTTTCCGGCTATCGCCGTCATTGCGGGCATCGCCACATTCGTGATTGCCTTCAAGACCGAAGACAGCCTCGTTTCCGACGATTATTACAAGGAAGGCCAGGAGATCAACCAACGTCTAGCCCGAGATGACAAGGCGCGGGAGTTGGGCTTGAGCGCCCAGCTGATGGTCAGCGACGACAGTCGTGCGGTCCGCGTTCTGCTCAATCGCCCCGTAGAGGGGGCGCTGTATCTCAAGGTCATCCACCCGACCATTGCCGGCCATGACCAGCAGCTGAAGCTGGTTGCACAAGGGCCGACGATGTATGCAGTGCAGCTGGACAAGCCACTGCCGTCACACCGCTGGCAGCTTGAAGTGGGCGATGAGTCGGGGCAGTGGCGGTTGAAATCCGAGGAGGCGCTGCAGGGTGGCGCCGTCTTGTCGCTACAGCCTCACTGACCTAATAAGCAGTGCGTGTCGCCGTTTCGGGCACCGGGCAACCGTCGGCCAGCCAGGCGCTGATGAGTTCGGCATCTTTGATGGTCTTGATGTGCTCGAACGCAACTTCCGCCTCCGGGTGAATTCGCTTCAGGTAGTTCAGCCACTGCTTGAGTCGCCCGGCCTGGTACTTCGGCAAGATATGCACCAACACGTCATCCCAGAACGCGGCCAATAGTGGCTTGATTTCACCCCACCCCGGCGCGGGCTGGCCCTTGATTCGCGCTGCCAGCCCAGGGTCTGCGACAATGCCGCGGCCAAGCATGATGTCGTCGCAACCCGACTCCAGCCGGCATTGCAGGTAGTCGTCGACGGTCCAGATTTCACCGTTGGCGACAACCGGCACCGACACCACCTCGCGAATCCGCCCGATCTCGTGCCAGTAGGCCGGTGGCTTGTACCCGTCGGCCTTGGTCCGCGCGTGCACCACGAGTTCGGCAGCCCCGGCCGACGCCAACGCATGGGCGCAATCGAGCATCCGGGCGCGGTCGTTATAGCCAAGCCGCATTTTCGCCGTCACCATCATCGATGCTGGCACCGCACGCCGCACCGCCGTCACAATCTCGTGCAGCACCTCCGGCTCGTCGAGCAGCACGGCGCCGCCGCGATGACGGTTCACCGTTTTCGCCGGGCAACCGAAATTGAGGTCGATAGCCTTCGGCTGCAACATTGCGAGGCGCGCCGCATTTTCGGCCAGACAGGCCGGATCAGAGCCCAGCAACTGCACCCGCACCGGCACCCCCGACGGGGTGAGGCTGCCACGCAGCAGCTCCGGTGCAATTCGCTGAAAGGCACGATTGGGCAGCAAACTGCCCGAGACGCGCACGAACTCGGTCACGCAAATGTCGACACCCGGCGTGCGGGTCAGCATATCGCGCAATAGATGATCAAGCAGCCCCTCCATCGGGGCGAGATAGATTTTCACGGCAGATCGACTCAAAGCAATGCAGCCATTTTACCTCGACGACGGGGGAGCCTCGTACCGATTGACATGTGTACGATCGTTCACTACGCTTGTGGAACGAATGTTCTCTATCGTACAGGCTATGGGCAACCCGAATCGCGATCAGGAATACCTCGGCAAATTGCAGGATTATTATGCCGACTACCGCAGCATCCCCTCTTACGCCGTGATCGGTGACATGCTGGGCATGGCCTCCAAGTCCGCCGTGTCGGCACTGGTCAAGCGGTTGACGCTGGCAGGCTACGTCGAAATGACCCCGGACAAGCGCCTGGCCCCGACCAAGCGCTTTTTCGAGCGTGAACTCGCAGACTTCCCGATCCCCGCCGGCATGCCGGCGGCAGCCAACGACGCGATGAGCGAGTCGTTGACCATCGACGAGTACCTGATTCCAAAGCCATCGAACACGATCATGGTTCGGGTCAAGGGCGACTCGATGATCGAGGCCGGCATTCACGACGGCGACATCGCCATTGTCGAAAAACGCCACGCGGCCAGCGTCGGCGACATCGTTGTTGCCATCGTTGATAACGAGTACACGCTGAAGGAGCTCGGCCGCGACAAGCAGGGCTACATGCTGCTGCCGCATAACGTTGCCTACGCGCCGATCCGGCCGCAGGAAGGGCTGGAAATCTTCGGCATCATGGTCGGACTGGTGCGCAAATACCGTTAAACTTGGAGCCGATACCGTACGCGACTGAACACAATGAGCAACGAACACCACTCCCCACTCGGCAAGGCCGTCAGCTATAAGGCCGAGTACGACCCCAGCCTGCTGTTCCCGATTCCGCGCAGCGGCAAACGTGAAGAGATCGGCATCACGGGCACCTTGCCGTTCATGGGGGTCGACCTCTGGAACGCCTACGAGCTGTCATGGCTGAATATGCGTGGCAAACCCCAGGTCGCGCTCGCCGTCTTCGAGATTCCCGCTTCAAGCCCGAATATTGTCGAGTCGAAGTCATTCAAGCTGTACTTGAACAGCTTCAACCAGACCCGACTCTCCGGCCCCGATGCGCTCACAGCATTGCTGCAGCAGGACATCAGCGAGGCTACATGTGCCTCGGTCAGCGTTGAGCTGATCCTGCCGGACCAGTTTGACCGACAAAAGCTTGGCGAGCTCGAAGGTTATTGCATCGACAACCTCGACATCGAAGTCGGAACCTACACGCCAACGCCGGATCTATTGCATTGCGACGAGGCCGACAGCCCGGTCGAGGAGATACTGGTATCCAACCTGCTCAAATCCAACTGCCTCGTCACCGGCCAGCCTGACTGGGCCAGCGTACAGATTCGCTACATCGGCCGACCGATCAACCGTGAATCGCTGCTGCGCTATTTGATCTCTTTTCGCAACCATAACGAGTTTCATGAGCAGTGCGTCGAGCGCATTTTCGTCGACATCCAGCGCAGTTGTGCACCGATGAAGCTCTCGGTCTACGCCAGATATACGCGTCGGGGCGGTTTGGACATCAACCCTTATCGCAGCAACTTCAACGCACCACAGCCGTCCAACGTCAGGACGTCGCGTCAGTAAGCGATGCCAGAAAGCCACCCGCTTTAGCAATCTCGGCGCTGGCGCGACACGAATCGCGGTTTCGCCGACAAAGGCAGGTCACCCTCGAATGACCGACAGGTGACGGCTGACGCCGGCGGGTTATACTTGTCGTTTTCCCTAAGTTTGCTCGCTATGTCTCCGAATCTCGCGCAGTTGCACCCCTACCCGTTCCAGAAGCTGCGCCAGCTTTTCGCAGATATTGCGCCCAATGCTTCGCTCAAGCCCATCAATCTGTCGATCGGCGAGCCCAAGCATCCGACACCACAACTGATCAAGGACGCCTTGGTTGCCAACTTCGATGGTCTGTCGGCCTATCCGGCGACCCAAGGCAGCGAAGCACTTCGAAGCGCCATCAGTCGCTGGGCAGAGCGCCGCTATGGCATCAGCCTGAACCCGGCCACTGAAGTCCTTCCGGTCAACGGCAGTCGCGAAGCGCTTTTTGCGTTTGCACAGACAATCATTGATGCCAGCGCCGACAGCAAGCCCGTCATTCTGTCACCGAACCCGTTCTATCAGATCTATGAAGGCGCGGCCTTGCTGGCCAACGCCGAGCCCTATTACGTCAACTGCACCGCAGCAAACCGTTTCCAGCCCGACTGGGATGCGGTTCCTAGTGACGTCTGGGCGCGCACCCAACTTGTCTTTGTCTGCTCACCCGGCAACCCCACTGGTGCCGTTGCGTCGATCAAAGATTGGGAGCGTCTTTTCGCTCTGTCCGATCAATACGGCTTCGTGATCGCCAGCGACGAATGCTATTCCGAGATTTACTTCGGCGCAGACAAGCCGCTAGGCGGCCTTGAGGCCGCGGCAAAGCTTGGCAGAGACTTCAAAAATCTGGTGATGTTCTCGTCGCTCTCCAAACGGTCGAACGTACCCGGCCTGCGCTCGGGCTTCGTAGCCGGTGACGCGCAGCTTATGGCCCAGTTCCTGCTCTATCGCACCTATCACGGCTGCGCGATGAGCCCGACCGTTCAGGCGGCCAGTGCCGTTGCCTGGGATGACGAGCAACATGTCGAGGACAACCGGCGCCAGTATGCCGCCAAGTTCGAGACCGTCACGCCGCGCCTGCAAGCGGTACTGGACGTCACTCTTCCCGACGCGTCGTTCTACCTGTGGGCCAAGGTACCTGGGGATGATGCCGATTTCGCCAAACGACTCCACCAGCAAGAACACCTCACCGTGCTGCCGGGCTCATTCCTGGCGCGTGAAGCACACGGATTGAACCCAGGAGCGGGCTACATCCGTATTGCGCTTGTCGCCCCACAAGAAGAATGCCTTGAAGCGGCCGATCGTATCGTTCGTTTCGTCCAATCTTTGTAAGTCAACGAGGAAAACAGCATGAGCAACCTGCAATCCGTCATCGAAACCGCCTTTGAAAACCGGACCGACATCAACCCGGGCTCGGCATCGGCCGAACTGCGCGATGCCGTCAATGAAGTCATCAGCAGCCTCGACAAAGGACAACTGCGTGTCGCAGAGAAAATCGATGGCCAGTGGCAAACGCATCAGTGGCTGAAGAAGGCCGTCTTGCTCTCGTTCCGCATCAACGACAACGTCCCGATGGACGGGGGCTGCACCCAGTACTTCGACAAGGTGCCGTCGAAGTTCGGTGACTACACCGAGGCCGATTTCCGCGCCGGTGGTTTCCGCGTTGTGCCGAATGCAATTGCGCGCAAGGGCTCGTTCGTCGGCAAGAACGTCGTGCTGATGCCTTCGTACGTCAACATCGGCGCCTATGTCGACGAAGGCACGATGGTCGACACCTGGGCCACGGTCGGTTCGTGCGCGCAAATCGGCAAGAATGTGCACCTGTCGGGCGGCGTTGGCATCGGCGGCGTGCTTGAACCGCTGCAGGCCAACCCGACCATCATCGAAGACAACTGCTTTATCGGTGCGCGCTCGGAAGTGGTCGAGGGCGTGATCGTTGAAGAAGGCTCGGTCATTTCGATGGGCGTATATATCGGCCAAAGCACCAAGATCTATGATCGCGAAACCGGTGAAGTCAGCTACGGCCGCATCCCGGCTGGCTCGGTCGTCGTTTCGGGCAACCTGCCTTCCGCCGATGGCAAGTACAGCCTGTATTGCGCGGTCATCGTCAAGAAGGTCGATGCCAAGACACGCGGCAAGGTCGGCATCAACGAATTGCTGCGCGGCATCTGATCACGAACACGCATTGCGATCAGACACGAAAAAGCCGGCTTCAAGCCGGCTTTTTCGTCACTGCAAGCGATGTGTGCTTAGAGCACAACGTCACGCGATACACCATAACGCCGCAAAATCCGGCGCAGTTGCTCAAGCGCCTCGATCTGGATCTGGCGCACACGCTCGCGCGTCAAACTCAAGCTCGCAGCCAAGTCTTCAAGCGTGCAAATCTCGTAGCCATTCAGACCGTAGCGACGCTCAATGACCATGCGCTGCTTTTCGTTGAGCTGCCGCAACCACTCGCGCACATAGCGCTGAATTTCGGCATTCTGCAGAATCATCTCCGGGCCTTCGTTCTGCTCGTCCGGAATCGATTCGCCGATCGTCAGCATCGGATCAATATCCAGCGGCGCATCAAGTGATGCGACCCGCTCGTTCAGCCCCATAACGCGGCGAACATCCTCGACATCCTTGCCGACAAGGTGGGCCACGTCTTCAAGCGATGGCTCATAGCCAAGATGAGTCTCGAGGTGCCGCTGCGCGCGCAGGTAAACGTTTAGTTCTTTGATCACATGCACAGGCAGACGGATCGTCCGGGACTGATTCATGATCGCCCGTTCGATACTCTGGCGAATCCACCATGTTGCGTAGGTGGAAAAGCGGAAGCCGCGCTCTGGATCGAACTTTTCCAGCGCATGCATCAAACCGATATTGCCTTCCTCGATCAGATCGAGCAGGGTCATCCCTCGATTGATGTAGTGCTTGGCGATGTTCACGACCAAGCGCAGATTGTGCTCGATCATTTTCTGCCGCGCTTCGAAGTCCCCCTGCACGACACGACGTGCCAGCTCGCGCTCCTGGTCCGGCTTGAGCAGCGGGCTACGGCCGATTTCGTTCAGGTAGATTTGCGTGACATCACCGGTACTTTCATAACTGGTGTTGTCTGCTTCGTCGCCACCGGCCGCCTCTTCAGCCTCGGCTTCGTCCTCTACCTCTTCGCGTTCGACTTCGTCCCCTTGGTCCAGGCCCGAGTCATTTTCAAGCATATCGATTTGATCGTTCATGGTCGGTTATTCAAGCTGAATATATTTGGCGGGGTCGACCGGTTTGCCATATCTGCGGATTTCAAAGTGCAGCTTGACCTGGTCGGCGTCGGTATTTCCCATTTCTGCAATCTTCTCGCCTTTTTTGACGCTATCGCCTTCCTTGACGAGCAGCTTGCTGTTGTGGGCATAAGCTGACAAAAACTCCTTGTTATGCTTGATGATCAGCATCTTTCCATAACCACGAAGTCCTGCGCCGGCATAAACAACCTTTCCAGATGCTGACGCAACAATAGACTGTCCCATTTTCCCGAGAATATCAACGCCGCGACTTTCGTCGGTAAAGCCCTTACCCGCTTTGCCCGGTGTCGGCGCAACCCAGTCTGCCACATCCGCGTCGTCAGCTGATGGCTTCGTGCTTGATTTTTCAGGGGTTTTCGCCATTGCCGATGCAGATGACGCCGAATTCTTAGCTACGGCGGCACCGGCCGCAGGCTGTGGTTTGGCAGCAACGGGAGAATTCTGCGCTGCAGCAACGCTGCTCGCAGGCTTGCTGACCGGCTTGGTCGCTTGTGGTGTGCTACTCACGACAGCGGCGTCACCCAGCGGCCGAACTTCGACTCCTGCAGGTGTCGCCGCACCCTGTGGCGGCGTCAGGCGCAGCAATTGTCCGACCTTGATGTCGCTGGAATCGCCCATCCCGTTCCAGCTGGCCAGATCCCGGTAGGCCAAGCCATGCTCCAAAGCGATCCGGTAGAGCGTATCACCGCGCTTGACCATATATTGCCCGGTGGGCGCCGACGCGATAGACGCAGCTGCAGGTGCCGCTGAAGGCATGGGTGTCGGATTGGTATGGTCAACGATCGGCGCCGGTTGCCGGGGCGTGCTTGAGCACGCAGCCAGCAATAACAGAACGGTCGGGGCGATCAGGCGCGGCCAACTCACAAAGGATCTCCTTGTCTTGCCACCGGCCGGGAACTCGGGTGTCCTGCCGGTAGCGCATCGTAAATGGACCGGCCTTGCAGCATGTCCCGATTCGCTTTAGGGCGCAATCAGGGCAACTGCTCAGGCAAGCCCGGGTAAAAGCGGAACAAACCGTACTTTCTCAAGCCGTGTTTCGATGACGCCATCCTCCTGGCGCTCGATCAGCCTCAGCTCCTGATCCTCACCACCGACCGGAAAAATCAGTCGTCCACCCAGACTCAGTTGGTCGATCAGATCCTCAGGGACAATCGGGGCGGCGGCGGCGATCAGAATGACGTCGAACGGTGCCGCATCCGGCAGGCCTTGGCTACCGTCCGCGTGGCGTACTCGCACGTTCCGCAGACCAAGCTGATTGAGGCGATCACGCGCCCCTTTGCTGAGTTGCGCAATCCGTTCGATCGAATAGACGGTCTTGAAAAGCTGAGACAATACCGCGGCTTGATAACCACAGCCAGTCCCGATTTCCAGCACTTTTTCATGTTGTGCTGCGCCGAGCGCCAATTCCGTCATTCGCGCAACGATATAAGGCTGTGAAATAGTCTGGCCGTAGCCAATCGGTAATGCCGTATCGTCGTAGGCCTTGTGCGAAAGCGCCTCATCGACAAAAACATGCCGCGGCACTTGCCCCATCACGGCCAGGACGCGCGGATCATCGACGCCAAGCTGCTTGATGCGATCGATCATCCGCGAACGGGTGCGAGCCGACGTCATGCCGGCGCCGTCGAAGGCATTGAAATTCATGCGTGCAGCCATGATTCGAGGAAATCCAGCTGAGGGTAGGCTGTCAAATCGATCGACAACGGCGTGATCGACACCAGGTCTTGGGTGATGGCGTGAAAATCGGTACCTTCGACAGCATCGGCCGCTGCGCCGGGCGGCCCGACCCACCAGATCGGCTCACCACGGGGATTGGCCGATTTGATAACAGGCGCTGCACGGTGCCGGCGGCCGAGTCGCGTCACCCGGTGACCGGCAAGCGCATCGTAGGCAACATCCGGAACGTTCACGTTAAGCAGCACCGCACCACGAAACGGCTCGCGCTCGACACGGGAAACCAGCTCGGCCGCAACGCGCGCCGCGGTATCAAAATGGGTCGGCGTACGCGACGCCAGCGACACGGCTATCGCCGGCACGCCAAGCAGAAAGCCCTCGGTTGCCGCAGCAACAGTGCCCGAATAGATGGTGTCGTCGCCCATGTTCGCACCGTGATTGATACCGGAAACGACCATATCCGGCAGCGTATCCATCAATCCGGTTGCAGCAAGGTGGACGCAATCGGTCGGGGTGCCATTGACATAACGGAAGCCATTGGGCGCGGTACGCACCGTTAATGGGCGATCCAGCGTCAGCGAATTGCTCGCGCCGCTACGATCGCGCTCGGGCGCACACACCAGCACATCATGGCGCTCGGCCAACGCGGCGGCCAGCGCAGCCAGGCCCGGTGCAAAATAACCGTCGTCGTTTGAAATTAGTATGCGCATGCTATCTCCCCGGTCGGCCCTATTCTAGCCGTATGGCCGAAGACGACAAAATGCGGCTAGCCCGGGCGTTGTGGGCGTGTCCGTGGCGTTGCGCCAGCCCTGGCCGAAACCACGCCACAGGCCGCGATCAGCAACATCGCCAGATAGCTTGAGGGCGGCAGGCGGTCGCCCCACAGCAGCACGCCAAACAGCGTAGAAAATACCACCGTCAAGTATGCCAGGCTGGCAACGACCAGCGATTTGCCCTTGCTGTAGGCACGCGTCATCGATAGTTGGGCAATCGTTGCACTGATCCCCATGCCCAACACGATCCACAGATTGCCCGAGTGCATTGGCGCAAGCGCGCCGGGCTGCAACAACATCCAAATGCCGGCGCCCAGCGACGAAACCAACGAAAAGTAAAAGACCGTCCGCCATTCAGGCTCGCCACGACGACCCAGCTCATGGACGTTCATATAGGCAATGCTGGCGAGCAAGCCCGAACACAGGCCCAGCAGGCCGGCCAGCCATTCGTCGCCATTGAGTGCCGGCCGCAGCAGCAATACAACGCCGGCGAAACCGAACAAGATCGCCAAGACCTGCCGCCGCATCGGCCATTGTCGATGCCACAAGGTCGACACCACCATCAGGAACAGCGGCGAGGTGTAGTTCAGCGTTACCGCCGTCGATAGCGGCAAACGGCTGATCGCGTAGAAGTACAGCATCAGCGACAGGAAGCCGGAAATACTGCGCCCGAGGTGAACCTGCAACAGCGGCCACGACACCCGCAACGGGCGCCTTGCCGGCAAGGCGATCAGCAAGATGCCGACGAAACCGGCCAGACACCGATAGAACACCAGCTCGGCCGTACTGAAGCCGCGACTCCCCAGTTTGACGAAGACGCCCATCACGCCAAAGCTCAGGCAGGCAATCACCATCCAGAACGGGCCGGAGTTTTTCAGCCGATGCCAGTACATTTCGATCATTGGGAAGCGACTCAAGAAACAAGAAAGGCAGCCACAGGCTGCCTTGTGCGTAGGCATGATGATCGGCTCCACCGATCATCGCCACCATTGGGTCAAGTCCTAGGCGCGAATTGCGTCCCCCAGTTCGCGACGCAGGAACTGGTGGAAATGGCGCATGCCGTCCTCCATCGGACTCTGGTACGGCCCGACTTCATTGCGGCCAGCTTTGTACAGTGCAATCCGCCCCGCTTCCATGCGGTTGATGATCTCGATGTCTTCAACCGCAGTCTCGGCGTACGCCGCCTGCTCGGCCGCGACGAACTCCGGCTCGAACCACGCGATGTCTTCCGGGTAATAGAACTCGACGACATTCTTGTAGCTGCGCGGCCCGGTTGGAATCAGCGTCGAGATCACCAGCGTGTGCGGATACCACTCGACCATCACGTTCGGGTAGTAGGTCAGCCAGATCGCGCCGTGTTCGGGCACTTTGTCGCCGTAGTACGCCTGCACCTGCTTGTGCCACTCCTGATAGACCTTGGAGCCCGGCTTGGCGAGCGCATTGTTGACGCCAACGGTCTGCACCGAATGCCAGTCGCCGAACTCCCACTTCAGATCGTCGCAAGTCACGAACTTGCCCAGACCCGGGTGAAAGGGCTCGACGTGATAATCCTCGAGGTAAACCTCGATGAAGGTCTTCCAGTTGCCCTCGTATTCATCGACCTGCACGCTGTGGAACACGTAGTTAGAGAAATCGAGGTGCTTGGCGACGCCCAGATCCTTCAGGTCGGCCTCGATATCGTGGCCATTGTTCTCGAACAGCAGGCCATTCCATTGCACCAGACCAGTCTCGGGCAGGTGCAGGCACGGATTACCGGGAAAGTGCGGCGCACCGGCCAGCTTGCCGTGCTGATCGTAAGTCCAGCGATGCAGCGGGCACACCGTGTGCGAACCATTGCCGCGACCGGACAGCATCGTCGCCTGGCGATGGCGGCAAATATTGGAAAGGAGTTTGACCCCCTGATCGGTACGCTTCAGGTACTTGGCACCGTCGGTCATTTCGAGCACGTGATAGTCGCCGACTTCCGGAACCATCAACTGGTGGCCAATGTATTTCGGACCGCGGTCGAACAGTCTCTGCTGTTCGATCCGGAAAAGCGCTTCATCAAAGTAGGACGACACCGGGAGCTGGGTCGTCATATCCAGCTGCAAGGCTGCAGCCGTAGCCAGATTCGTCATGTTTATCCCACACCCCCTGGGCTAGAAGGTCTAAGACGTCTCGCCACTTTGTGACCAGGTCACGATGGGTGGGCAAGCCATCAGTTCAACACATGCCGGACAAATATCCGGCCCGAAAAAAGACGAGGATTTTGCCTTGTTGGCCCAGTCCGGGCAAGTCGGACCAGAAAAAATCCAGAAAAATTAGAAATTTAGCGCCCCCTCGCCGGGCTGTCCACACCGGCCGGGCCCATCGTCATTCACGACGCCGACCAACCGCCCAATGCCCGCAGCGCGCCATGAAATGGCAAAATGCCGCCTTGGGCAGGAAATACCGCCCCACCACCAACACCGGGAGTTGATTTGCTTTCCAATGATGTCTTGCGCAGCGTGCGCTACATGCTCGACCTGAGCGATGCCAAACTCGTCGAAATCGCCGCCCTCACCGGCTTCCAGGCCGAAGTGGACGACGTACGGGCCTACCTGAAAAAAGACGACGAAGAAGGCTATCGCCACTGCGACAACGCCATGTTTGCGCACTTCCTCGACGGTCTGGTGATCTTCCGTCGCGGCAAGGACGACAGCCGCCCGGCGCCGGAAGTGAGCTGGCCGGTGTCGAACAACACCGTACTGAAAAAATTGCGCGTCGCGTTCGAACTCAAGGACGAGGATATGCACGCCATTCTCACCAGCGTCGAGTTCGACATCTCCAAGCCGGAACTCAGCGCGCTGTTCCGCAAGGAAGGCCAGAAAAACTTCCGCCGTTGTGGCGATCAGCTGCTGCGCAATTTCCTCAAGGGCCTGACCCTGCGCGTTCGCGGCTAAGCCGCCGCCATGTCGTTGCGCACAAGAAAACAGCCCGGTTAAGCCGGGCTGTTTTTACGTCTGCCGATGCCGCCTCAGGCATCGTCGCGTGGATTGCGTCCCAGCGGGCTGGGCTGGTTACGAGCCTTGGCCAGCGTAATTTGCTTCTGCCGCTCCCGCGCGCCGTCGCGGGTTTTTTCCGGCAGTGAATCCCAGCAATGCGGGCAACTGATGCCTTCGACGTAATGCGGCGATGTGCGTTCGGTCACCGACACCGGTTCGCGGCAGGCGTGACAGAGTGCGTAATCCCCAGCCGAGAGGTCGTGGCGGACGGTGACGCGGTTGTCGAAGACAAAGCAATCGCCCTGCCACTTCGTTTCATCCTGCGCCACCGTTTCCAGATATTTGAGGATGCCGCCTTTGAGGTGGTACACCTCCTCGAAGCCTTCACCGAGCATATAGCTCGACGCCTTCTCGCAACGGATCCCGCCCGTGCAGAACATCGCCACCTTCTTGTGCTTGGCCGGATCGAAATGCGCGCGGATGTAATCGGGGAGCTCGCGGAAGCTGTCGGTCTTCGGATCCACGGCCCCCTCGAAGGTGCCGATGGCCACTTCATAATCGTTGCGGGTATCGATCAGCAGTACTTCCGGATCGCTGATCAGCGCATTCCAGTCCTGCGGCTCGACATAGGTGCCGACACGCTTGTTCGGATCGACATTGTCGACACCAAGCGTGACGATTTCCTTCTTCAGCTTGACCTTGGTGCGCAGGAAGGGCTGCTCGTCGCAGTACGATTCCTTGTGATCGACATCGACGAGGCGCGGATCGGCGCGCAGCCAGCCGAGCAAGGCGTCGATGGCGACGCGGGTGCCGGACACCGTGCCGTTGATGCCCTCCTCGGCCAGCAGCAAGGTACCTTTGACGTCATGGTCGAACATGCACTGCAGCAACGGCTCGCGCAGTGCGACGTAATCGGTCAGCGTGACGAATTTGTACAGCGCCGCGACCACAATGGGCTGGGCATTCTGTTGGGACATGCGAGTTCTCCAGGTGGTCGCCCTCGCAAAGGGCGGACCGGATCAATGACAAGGCCGGCTCGATGGCCGGCACTGCCCGCATTTTACCTGTGTTCGGTGCAGGCTGCAGGCCGTGACAGACCGGCCGTCAGCCCCGACAATATCGGCCAATCGACCGACAGGAACACACCAAGATGGCCATCGATCTCGCCAGCGCCAGACAGCAGTACCTCGACTTCGTTGCCAGCCGCAAGACGCTGGCGATCAGCTGCCTCGACGACGATGGCGCCCCCTTCATCAGTTACGCACCGTTCGTGCATCAAGACGGCAAGCTCTACATCTACATCAGTCGGCTGGCCGAGCACTACCAGCTCATCGACGCGCGCCGGCAAGCCAATGTGATGTTGCTGGCCGACGAGGCCAACACCGCCAACCTGTTCGGCCGCGAACGCGCGCGCTGGTTGTGTGCGGCGAGCAATCTCGGCAATGACGGCCACGACGATATCTTCGCGCTCTTCAACGAGCGCTTCGGCGAAAAAATGCTCACGCTGCTGCGCGGACTGGATTTCTCGCTGTTCGAACTCACCCCGCAACCCGGCCGTTACGTCGTCGGCTTCGGCAAGGCGTTCGACGTCAGCATCGATGGTGAACAGTTCGATCACGTTGTCGTCGACAAAAAACCCGACTGAGTCCGATGACCGGCAGCCCTTACCAGCCATCGTCTCCCTCAGGTAGAGATCCGCGATCTGCGGGGTCTGCTACTACTCCGGCCGGCGGCCAGCACGCAATGCAAGCTTCAGCGACTGTCGGTCTGCCGCACGCAGCGCCTTCTTGCTCTTTTCATGTGGGCCGGCCTGGCGCTGCCTTGCCGCCAGCGCCACCGGATTGCGTGGCTTGGGCAATTTGAAGGCACTCTTCATGCCACACCCCGCTCAAGTCGCAATTCGTACAGCGGCGCATTCCGGACGGCTTTACCGCGTTTTCCGACAAGAAAACGTGGCATGGTACCGCTCGCCCGGAAGCAAAATTGCTTGGGCAGATCGGTGTACAGCGAGCGCGGTGGCTGGTGATGCACCGGCAGTTTCTTCAGCTGCACATTCGATTCCGGCGAGTGGTAGAACAGCCGGGTCAAACCCAGCTCCTCGCGGGAAAACCAGACCACGGCGGCCAGCATGGCTTCAGCCCAGACTTTGCAATACCGCGCCTGCAACCAATGCAGGTAGCGCAGTACATCGGCAGATTCACCACCAATCTGGGGCGACCAGCGCCCCGGGTGCGCCAAAGCCCAAGCCGCTTTGCGCAGCCAGTCGTTCTGGATTTCCTCGATCAGCACTTCGCCGGCATCCAGATCGATATCAAGCCTTGCCCAGGCCAGGGTATTCCGCCCGCCACAATGGATCGGGTGCGAGGAATAGGCAAACGGTCCGACCCCGGCCTGCTGCGGCTTGACCAATCGTTGGTAAAGCTGATCGTGGCCGCGATCGAAGTTGAGCTGCAGCACCAGATTGGCCTTGCCGCGCGTGGTCTGGGTGCCATGCCATTGCGACAGCGTCAGCGTAAACATCAGTTGGCCGGCATCACCATCGGCGGCGATCAAGTCGCCAGTGCAAATGCGGTCCGAGCCCAGCCGGGCGAGCCACTGTTTGACGCGTGGCTTCTGCAGCAGGCCGGCAAACGGGCCTTGCTTGAGCGCGCCGACCGTCATGCCGTCACCAACGACATGACGCAACAGCAACCAGGCATAGCGCTCGGGATAGTAGTTAAAACAAGTCCGGCCTTGCGGCAGGCAGGCGACGATTTCGTCGACCAGTCGGGCATCCATCAATCAGCTCCAGGCCGCGCCTCGTGGGCACGGCGAAAATGGGTATCGGGTATGGGGGTACTGCGTGGGCCTGATGCATCAGGGCCTCCTGTTCGGTGGGGCTGCGCCGCGGCGCAGCCCGCTGGGTTAGCGGAAATGGTCGTGTCTCAGGCTGCCGTCGAAAGCAGCCACTGGTGAGGCAGCAACGCTTGAAACAAGTGGCCGGAGTCGCAGGGGCAGAGGTCGTTGCGACCAAGCTTTTCCAGAAGATCTTTGTCGCCGTGGACGATCCTCACGCCACGTTTGACGCCGGTTTCAGACGGGAAGCCCTTTCGGCGCTTGCTGATGGTCTCGAAAGCAGGCTTGGGTCTGGTCGAGGTATTTCATGATGCAGCTCCTTTTCGTGGGGGCGACTTCACCCCGTTCGGGCATCAAACGGCCGGTCAGCCTTTGATGCACAACACTTGCTTCAGAGTGTGGACCACGTCGACCAGATCGGTCTGGTGGGCCATGACGGCGTCGATGTCCTTGTACGCCGCCGGTATTTCATCAACCACACCGCCATCCTTGCGGCACTCGATGCCCTCTGTCTGGGTGGCGAGGTCGAAGCGATTGAAGCGGCGCTTGGCTTCGCTGCGGCTCATCTGCCGCCCGGCGCCGTGCGAACACGAGCAGAACGAATCGGCATTGCCCCGCCCGCGCACGATGTAACTCTTGGCGCCCATCGAGCCTGGAATGATGCCTAGCTGGCCGGCGTGCGCCGCAATCGCACCCTTGCGGGTAATGAACAGCTTCTCGCCAAAGTGCACTTCCCGCGCCACGTAGTTGTGGTGGCAGTTGATCGCTTCGTCGGTCAGCGTGAACGCGGGCAGGAACGGTCGCATTGCCTCGACCACCAGCCGCATCATTTCGCGGCGGTTGACCAGTGCGTAGTCCTGCCCCCACTCCAGCGCCTCGACGTAATCGTCGAACCAGGTCGAACCGGCACTGAAGTAGGCCAGATCACGATCAGGCAGATTGATCTGGTGCCGGCGCATGTCCTTGCGGGCAGCGTCGATGAAGTAACGACCGATCACGTTGCCGGTACCGCGACTGCCCGAGTGCAGCATCACCCAGACGCGCTGCGCCTCGTCCAGACACAGTTCGATGAAGTGGTTGCCACCGCCCAGAGTGCCGATCTGGCAGACCCAGGTCTGGGCAAACTTGCGCTGCATCTTCATCAGGCCCGGATGTTTGCCGACGATGCGGTCGAGCCGGTCGTCGAGCGGCCGGGCAATTCGCTGGTGGGCCGAGCCTCGCACCTTGTCCCATGCATGCTGCTCGAAACCGACCGGCACGGCCGCCTCGATGGTGGCGCGCAGCCGAGACAGGCTTTCGGGCAGATCACTCGCGGTCAGCGAGGTACGCACCGCATTCATGCCGCAGCCGATATCAACGCCGACGGCCGCCGGAATGATGGCGGAGCGGGTTGGAATCACCGAGCCCACCGTCGCGCCCGTGCCGTAATGCACATCCGGCATGGCGGCAACATGGCTGTGGATGATGGGTAATGCAGCGACGTTTTTCAGTTGTTGGATCGCGTCCGGCGCAATGTCGTCGGTCCAGACTTTGACCGGCACCCTGGCGCCGGCAAAGCTTTTGATGATTGGCATAATCATTTCCTGTTGCCATGTCCGGCGCGCCGATCGGGCGGCGACGGACATGAAAAAGCCCCGGTCAGGCCGGGGCTTTTTGGGCAACCGGCGCAGGGGGCGGAACCCCCTGCGCCAATGGCGGAAATGGGGTCAGCGTGTCATACGGGGAGACGGGTTCGGGGTCATGCAGAAATTCTCCTTTGAGCTGAGGGTGAATGGATGGGGCGCATTGTTGGCCGGTCGATGCCGGGCAGTCAAACTGATGAAAGCTATCCGTTGCTGTTGTACAACTCGCACAAAAGAAAACAGCCCGCTTGTAGCGGGCTGTTTTGTTCAACGCAGTACCAGAATCAAACCGTCGCTTGCGCGGCTTCGGCCTGGTAGCTGTCGATCTGGTTGAAGTTCAGGTAACGATAGACTTCGGCGCCCTTCTCGTTGATCACGCCGATGTCGGCCATGTATTCGGCGACGGTCGGGATACGGCCGAGGCGCGAGGCGATGGCAGCGAGTTCGGCCGAGCTCAGGAACACATTGGTGTTCTTGCCCAGACGGTTCGGGAAGTTACGCGTCGAGGTCGATACCACGGTCGCGCCTTCACGCACTTGCGCCTGGTTGCCCATGCACAGCGAGCAGCCCGGCATTTCGGTGCGCGCACCGGCCATGCCGAAGGTGCCGTAATAGCCTTCCTCGGTCAGCTGCTGTGCGTCCATCTTGGTCGGCGGAGCGATCCACAGCTTGACCGGGATGTCGCGCTTGCCTTCCAGCAGCTTGCCGGCGGCGCGGAAGTGACCGATGTTGGTCATGCACGAACCGATAAACACTTCGTCGATGTGCGTGCCGGCGACTTCGGTCAACACCTTCACGTCGTCTGGATCGTTCGGGCAGGCGAGGATCGGCTCCTTGACGTCGGCCAGATCGATTTCGATCACGGCGGCGTACTCGGCGTCGGCATCCGGCTCGAGCAGGTTCGGGTTGGCGAGCCATGCTTCCATGCCCTTGATCCGGCGGGCCAGCGTCTTCGCGTCGCCGTAGCCGTTGGCGATCATCGACTTCAGCAGCACGATGTTCGAGTTCAGGTACTCGATGATCGGTTCCTTGTTCAGGCGCACCGAGCAACCGGCGGCCGAACGCTCGGCCGATGCGTCGGTCAGTTCGAACGCTTGTTCGACCTTCAGATCCGGCAGACCTTCGATTTCGAGAATACGGCCCGAGAAGATGTTCTTCTTGCCGGCCTTGGCGACGGTCAGCAGACCCGCCTTGATCGCGTACAACGGGATCGCGTTGACCAGATCGCGCAGCGTGATGCCCGGCTGCAGCTCGCCCTTGAAGCGCACCAGCACCGATTCCGGCATGTCCAGCGGCATCACGCCGGTGGCGGCGCCGAAGGCAACCAGACCCGAACCGGCCGGGAACGAAATGCCGATCGGGAAGCGGGTGTGCGAGTCACCACCGGTACCGACGGTATCCGGCAGCAGCATGCGGTTGAGCCAGCTGTGGATCACGCCGTCGCCCGGACGCAGCGACACGCCGCCACGGTTGCGGATGAATTCCGGCAGCTCGTGGTGGGTCTTGACGTCGACCGGCTTCGGATAGGCCGCGGTGTGGCAGAACGACTGCATCACCAGATCGGCCGAGAAGCCCAGGCAAGCCAGATCCTTCAGCTCGTCGCGGGTCATCGGGCCGGTAGTGTCTTGCGAGCCGACCGAGGTCATGCGCGGTTCGCAGTAGGTGCCCGGACGGACGCCCTGACCTTCCGGCAGGCCGACAGCGCGGCCGACCATCTTCTGTGCCTGGGTGAAGCCCTTGGTCGAGACGGCCGGTGCGGTCGGCAGGCGGAACAGCGTCGACGCCGGCAGGCCCAGCGATTCACGCGCCTTGGCGGTCAGGCCGCGGCCGATGATCAGGTTGATCCGGCCGCCAGCGCGCACTTCGTCGAACAGCACGTCGGACTTGACCTTGAATTCGGAAACGACTTCGCCGCCCTTGATGACCTTGCCTTCGTACGGACGCAGTTCGATCACATCGCCCATGTTCAGCTGGTTGACATCGACTTCGATCGGCAGCGCGCCCGAGTCTTCCTGGGTGTTGAAGAAGATCGGTGCAATCTTGCCGCCGAGGCAGTAGCCGCCGAAGCGCTTGTTCGGCACGAACGGGATGTCTTCACCGGTCCACCACAGCACCGAGTTGGTCGCCGATTTGCGCGACGAACCGGTACCGACCACGTCACCGACGTAGGCAACGGCATGGCCCTTGGCGGCCAGGTCTTGCAGGAACTTGATCGGGCCGCGCTTGCCGTCTTCTTCCGGCGTAATGCCGTCGCGGGTGTTCTTCAGCATCGCCAGCGCGTGCAGCGGGATATCCGGGCGCGACCACGCGTCCGGCGCCGGCGACAGGTCGTCGGTATTGGTTTCGCCGGTGACCTTGAACACGGTCAGCGTCACCGATTGCGGCACTTCCGGACGGCTGGTGAACCACTCGGCATCGGCCCAGCTCTGTATCACGGCCTTGGCATTGGCGTTACCGGCGTCGGCGAGTTCCTTCACGTCGTGGAAGTAATCGAACATCAACAGGGTCTTTTTCAGACCTTCGGCAGCTACGGTGCCGATTTCGGCATCGCCGAGCAGATCGATCATCGGCTTGATGTTGAAACCGCCAAGCATGGTGCCCAGCAGTTCGACCGCCTTGGCGCGGCTGATCAGCTTACAGGTGTCCTTGCCCTGCGCAACGGCGGCAAGGAAAGCGGCCTTGACCTTGGCGGCATCGTCCACGCCCGGCGGGACGCGGTTGGTGATCAGATCAACCAGAAATTCTTCTTCGCCTGCGGGCGGATTTTGCAGCAGCGCGACGAGATCGGCGACTTGCTGGGCAGTCAGGGCGAGCGGCGGAATACCAAGGGCGGCGCGCTCGGAGACGTGCTGGCGATAGGCTTCAAGCATGGGGTGACCTTTGCGGTTGCGTTGTGTGCGGCGGACTCGCGTCCGTATCGACTCCATCGATGATCGCGCCACGGCGCGGACCATCTCGACCGGCGTTCGCGCTCCGTTATGGGGCCGGCGAACGCGGATCGGGGATTTGGATGCGAGAGTAACGCGACGGCGCGGGCGACACAAACGAGTAATCGCCACATGGACTGTGAGATATACTCACACCATGAGCCAGACCCTCCCCCCGCTGAACGCCCTGCGCATTTTCGAGGCTGCCGCCCGGCTGGAAAGCTTTTCCGCCGCGGCGAACGAGTTGTTTGTGACGCACGGTGCTGTGAGCAAGCAGATCAAGCAGCTGGAAGAATGGCTGTCGGTGCAGCTGTTCGAACGTGCCGGCGGTCGGGTCAAGCTGACCGACGCCGGCTGGCGCTATCTGGTGCAGGTGCAGGACGGCTTCGACATCATCGCCAACGCCACGCAACAGCTGATGCAGCCGAACCGCCAGCGCCGTTTGGTGATCAATTCGACACCAACGCTGGCGATGTACTGGCTGCTGCCGCATCTGGCGCAATTCCAGCGCGAGCATCCCGATGTCGAATTGCGGCTGATGACGTCGGACCGCGACATCAGCCGGCTCGATGCACCATTCGACGTCGCCATCCGCCGCGGCCCCGGCGACTGGCCCGGCTACGTCAGCAAGCCTTTTCTCGACGAGTGGGAGCTGCCGCTGTGCAGCCCGGCGCTGCTTGAACGCCATCCGATCAACACCCCGGCCGATCTTGCGGCCCACACGCTGTTGTACGCAGACACCCGTCCGACCGCCTGGCAACGCTGGTTCACGCTGGCCGGCGTGCCCGACCTCAAGCCCGCCGCCACGCAGCAGTTCGACCACTTCTATCTGGCGCTGCAGGCCGCGACGGACGGGTTGGGCGTTACGCTCGGTCCCCTGCCGATGATGCAGTCCGAACTCGAAAACGGCACGCTGATCGCACCGCTGCCGGCACCGATCGCACCGGTACGCGGCTACTGCTGGATCGCGCCGCGCACGGCGATGAACGATCCGATGATTGCAGCCTTCTGCCAATGGCTCGAACGCTCGGCCGAGGGCCTGAAAGGCAACGCCTCAAGCGGCAGCGGACGTCAATGACGTCCCGGACATGGCCCCGAGCGGGCTTCGTGATCGCCGGACTGGTGTTTGGTTACGGCTTTTACGGGTTCGCATTTTTCGTGCTTGCCGTCGGCCACATGAACCCGAGTCCGCCACGCTATTTCCACGAACTCTCAATCCTGCTGCAGTTCCTGCCTCTGCTGGTCAGTGCACTTGGCTGGCTGGGCTGGCTGTTCACGCCAAGGCGCAAATGGCTTTGGCTGGCCGCCCTCGCTGCGGCATGGGTCGCACTGAGCATTCCTGCACTTCAGGCAGCGCTGCCTTATCTGCCTCCGGGACCACCGCGCTACTGAATCAGGCCCCGCCCGGCGGTACAGCCAGGCCTTGCCCCTGCGCCCCGATCTGCAAAGATGAGTGCAACCGCGTGAACGGCCGGGCCGGCGCGCGGTCGGACTGCTTATCGACGCCGTAGACGGAGCCCTCGCGATGCCGAACACGCTGAAGTCATTTACCCTGTCCAGCGGCGAAACGCTGCACTACTACAGCTTGCCGGCACTCGAAGCCGCCGGCATCGGCCCGGTGTCGCGTTTGCCGGTGTCGATTCGTCTGGTGCTGGAATCGGTGCTGCGCAACTGCGACGGCAAGAAAATCACCGAAGCGCACGTGCGCCAGCTCGCCAATTGGCAGCCGAATAGCGAGCGTGTCGACGAAATCCCGTTCATCGTCGCCCGCGTGGTACTGCAGGATTTCACCGGCGTGCCACTGCTGGCCGATCTGGCGGCGATGCGCAGCGCGGTTGAAAAGCTCGGCAAAGACCCGGCGCTGATCGAACCACTGGTACCGGTCGACCTCGTTGTCGATCACTCGGTCCAGGTCGATGTGTTCGGCCGGCCCGACGCGCTGCAGCGGAATATGGAATTCGAGTTCGCCCGCAACCGCGAGCGCTACCAGTTCATGAAGTGGGGCATGCAGGCGTTTGATACCTTCAAGGTCGTGCCGCCCGGCATCGGCATCGTCCATCAGGTCAACCTCGAATACCTGTTCCGCGGCGTGCAGATCCGCGATGGCATCGCCTTCCCCGATACGCTGGTCGGCACCGACAGCCACACGACGATGATCAACGCCGTCGGCGTTGTCGGCTGGGGGGTCGGCGGCATCGAGGCCGAGGCCGGCATGCTCGGCCAGCCGGTGTACTTCCTGACGCCGGACGTGATCGGCGTCGAACTCAGCGGCGCATTGCGCGACGGCGTCACCGCGACCGACCTTGTACTGACGGTGACCGAACTGCTGCGGCGCGAAAAAGTGGTCGGCAAGTTCGTCGAATTCTTCGGCGAGGGCACCACCAGCCTGTCGGTGCCCGATCGGGCGACGATCGCCAATATGGCGCCCGAGTACGGCGCAACGATGGGTTTTTTCCCGGTGGACGAGCAGACCCTCTCCTATCTGCGCGGCACGGGCCGGCTCGATCACGAAATCGAAGCATTCGAAGCCTATTTCAAGGCACAGCAACTGTTCGGCATCCCCAGGGCTGGCGACATCGACTACACGCGCACGCTGTCACTGGATCTGGCCAGCATCACCGCCAGCCTCGCCGGCCCGAAACGGCCGCAGGACCGGATCGCGCTGCCGGCGATGCGCGACACGTTTGAAACGCTGTTTTCCAAGCCGGCAGCCGAGAGCGGCTTCGGCAGGCCGGCGACCGAGCTTGGCGTCCGCGTGCCGGTCGGGCCGACGAGCAGTTGCAGCACGCTCGACAATCCGCAGTTCGACCACGGCAACGTCGCGCGCAACGTCGTTGAAATGACCGACAATCACCCGTCGCCAAACCATGTCGAAGCGCGGCACGACGCCGGCATCGACCTCGGCCACGGCGACGTGCTGATCGCCGCGATCACCAGTTGCACCAATACCTCGAACCCGGGCGTGCTGCTCGCGGCCGGGCTGCTGGCGCGCAAGGCCGTCGCCCATGGCTTGCGCGTCAAGCCACACATCAAGACCAGCCTGGCGCCAGGATCGCGCGTCGTGACCGAATACCTGGACAAAACCGGCCTGCTCGAGCCGCTGGCCCAGCTCGGCTTCGCGCTGGCCGGCTACGGCTGCACCACCTGCATCGGCAACTCGGGGGATCTGACACCGGAGCTGAATGCAGCGATCACCGAGCACGACGTCATTGCCGCCGCGGTGCTGTCGGGCAACCGCAACTTCGAGGCGCGCATCCACCCGAACATCCGCGCCAACTATCTGGCCAGCCCGCCGCTGGTCGTCGCGTTCGCACTGGCCGGCCGGGTCAATATCGACCTCGACGCCGAAGCGCTCGGCACCGGCCTTGAAGGCGAACCTGTCTTTCTGCGCGACATCTGGCCGAGCGCCGCCGAGGTGGCTGCGCTTTTGCCGACGGCGCTCGATCCGGCGGTGTTTCGCCGGCTTTACGCCGACTTCACCAAGGATCTGGACCTGTGGAATGCGATCCCGGCACCTACCGGTCAGGTCTATTCGTGGCCGGCGTCGACCTATATCGCCCGGCCACCGTTTTTCGACGAGTTCACGTCAACGCCGGCCCCGGTCAATGGCATCAGCGGCGCCCGGGCGCTGCTGATCCTCGGCGACTCGGTCACCACCGACCACATCAGTCCGGCTGGCGCTTTTAGCGAAACCACGCCAGCCGGCCAGTATCTGCTAGCGAAGGGCGTACAGCGCACCGATTTCAACAGTTACGGCAGCCGGCGCGGCAACCACGACATCATGATTCGCGGCACTTTCGCCAATGTGCGGATCAAGAACCTGATGCTACCGGCCAAAGCTGACGGTAGCCGGATCGAGGGGGGACTGACGCTGCTGGAGGGCCAGCAGACGGCGGTCTTCGATGCCGCACAAGCGTATCTGGCCGCCAGCACGCCGACCGTGGTCATCGCAGGCGAAGAGTACGGCACCGGTTCGAGCCGCGACTGGGCGGCCAAGGGCACGCAGCTGCTGGGCGTCCGGGCGGTGATCGCCCGCAGCTTCGAGCGCATCCACCGCAGCAACCTCGTCGGCATGGGGGTTCTACCGCTGCAGTTCAACGGCGATGACAGCGCGGTGACGCTGCAGCTGCGCGGCGACGAGACCTTTGACGTCCTCGGCGTCGACGCCGAACTGACGCCGCAGCAAAACCTGACGCTGCGCATCACCGCCGCGGACGGCACGGCGCGCGAGATCAGCGTGCGCAGCAGGATCGACACGCCGATCGAGGTCGATTACTACCGGCACGGCGGCATCCTGCCCTATGTGTTGCGCGAGCTGCTGTCGACGCCGGCCTAAGAGCGGCTCGCAAAACCCTACTGGCTTCGTTGCGCTCACTTGCCGTACGCCTTGTACTGTCTGCGTTTCGCGCGCCTTGCTAGCACCGTTTCACTGGGTTTGGTTAGCCGCTCTCCAAGCAACGACAGGGTCAGCGCCTGCGCAACACCAGCGCGATGCCGCCGAGAATGGCCGCAGCCGCCAGCAGCATGCGCAAGGAAAGCGGCTCGCCGAGCAGCAGTACGCCGGCCGCTGCGACAATGACCGGCACGCTCAGCTGCACCGTGGCCGCGCCGGTCGTGCTCAATCCGCGCAGCGCGGCATACCAGATCGCATAGCCGCAGCCTGAAGTCAGCGCGCCCGACAGCACCGCATAGATCATGCCGTCGGCGGGTGGCGGCGCCAGCGGAGAAAACGGCAGCAGAAGCAGCGACAGAGGCGCGCCGCGGATGAAGTTGCCGGCGGTCTCGCCCAGCGGATCGGCTGCGCCGCGCCCGCGTAGCGAATACGCGCCCCATGCAACGCCGGCACCGGCCATCAGTACGGCGCCAAGCGGCGACGGCGCCGACAATCCCGGCAGGAGCAGCCCGACGAGACCGGTCAGCGCGACGACAAAACCGAGGCACTGAATGGCGCTCATGCGCTCGCCCCGCCACAGGCCGGCACCGACCATCGTCGCCTGCACCGCGGCAAACAACAGCAAGGCGCCGGTTGCCGCGCTCAAATGCAGGTACGCAAACGAGAACAACGCCGCATAAGCCAGCAGGCTGAGCGCCGACCACCAGCTACCGCCGACGACACTGCCGCGCAGACGCGCAATTGCCCACAGCGCAATCGCACCGGAGACGATGCGTATCGCGGTAAAGCTCGCTGCATCGATCTGTGTGGTTTTCAACGCCAGTCGGCACAGGATCGAGTTGCCGGCGAATGCCAGCATCGCCAGCACGGTCAGTGTGAAAACACGACCGATCGTCATGACGATGGCTGTCTTCGGCAGCCCAAGCCTCGCCACCCCGCCTCGGGCGCAGCGATGGTCTTGGGTGCGGGGTCAAAATGGTATGTCGCGATGTTCATCTCGATGCAGCTGGATCGCGCCTTTTTGTCGGCGGTACGGGTGTTGGCAAGTGGACGGTTGCCAGTTTCAACGTTAGTCGCGCGGGCGAACCAGCCTCGTGCTAAACCGGATTCGCTACGATGGGTGGGCAACCGACGCTACCGCAGCACCATACGGGCACGAATATCGCCGCGACGACGGGAACGCCCCGCGGCCTTGCGCATCGAAATCGAATCGCTGGCAGTGCCCAGGCATCCTGATCGCCCCCGTAAAACCAGCTCGATCGTCACCGCGGGAGTACACCGATATGTACATCAGACAGGCCATAGCGCGTCCCGGCGCCATCGCAAGCCGGGTTTTACGACTCATGTGGCAAGCGTTTCAGGCGCCGTGGCGGGTAGCGCAAGCGGCGACCATCGAACCCCGGCAGAGAAAACAGTCGGGGACGATCGGGCGCGCCGGTGCTGTTTGCCACCCTGCCTTCGCAATGAACAGCGCGAGACTGTTTTTATTGCTGCTGGCTGGCTGGGTACAAATCAGTGCCAGCCGGGCCGCGACACCGGTCAGCGCGAACGACAACTGGATGACGACCACCGTCGCGCAGGGGCTGGTCCACCCATGGGGGCTGGCTTTCCTGCCCGATGGCCGAATGCTCGTCACCGAACGCCCCGGCCGCCTGCGCATCGTTACGCCGGGCGGCGCGCTGTCTGCGCCTGTTGCCGGCGTACCCGGCGTCTATGCCTCCGGTCAGGGCGGCTTGCTGGATGTTGCGCTCGACCCGAAGTTCGCCGACAACCGCCTTGTTTACCTGAGTTATGCCGAAGCGGGTCGCGATGGCCTGGCCGGCACGGCGGTCGCGCGCGCCAAACTGGTCGAGACCGGCGGCAAGGCCAGCTTGGGCGCGCTGCAGGTGATTTTCCGCCAGCAAGCCAAGGTCGATGGTGGCGCCCATTTCGGCTCGCGCCTCGTTTTTGCCCGCGACGGCACCTTGTTCATCACGCTGGGCGAGCGCTACCAGCGTGATCGCGCGCAGGATCTCGGCACGCATCTGGGCAAGGTGGTCCGCATCCATGCCGACGGCAGCGTGCCGGCCGACAACCCGTTTATCACCCGCCAAGGCGCGCTACCGGAAATCTGGAGCTACGGTCACCGCAACCCGCAGGGCGCGGCACTCAACCCGGCCAATGGTCGGTTGTGGACCGTCGAGCACGGCGCACGCGGTGGTGACGAGATCAACATTCCGCAAGCCGGGGCCAACTATGGCTGGCCGGTGATCACCTACGGCCGCGACTACAGCGGTTTCAAGATCGGTGAAGGCACGGCCAAGCCCGGCATGCAGCAACCCGTCTACTACTGGGATCCGTCGATTGCGCCTTCGGGCATGGCCTTCTACACCGGCAACCGCCATCCGGACTGGCGCGGCAGCCTGTTCATCGGCGCCCTGAAGGACGCGATGCTGGTACGGCTGACACTGTCTGGGGATCGGGTCGTCGCCGAAGAACGCTTGCTGCAACAGGAGAAGCACCGCATTCGCGACGTGCGCCAAGGCCCGGATGGCTGGATTTATCTGCTGACGGACGAAGACGACGGCAAAATCCTGCGCCTGCAGCACCGTTGAATTCGCCCGTACCACTCATCACAACCGCCCTGGGACCGAACCGGTTGTCGGCGTCATTGCATGTCGGCCTTGGCGGGCGGATCGAAAAAGTGGATGTCGAATGGCCCCTCGCTCTGTACCTGAATCACGGCCTTGCCCTTGGTCCACGCAAAGTGCGGCACCTGGGCGCCCAGATGCTGGAAACCACCGGTCTTGATTTCGCGCAGTCCGGCCTTGTCGAACGTCTCGCCGAGCCCGACGTAGACCACGCCGGAAATCACCGTCACCGATTCGGCATGAGTGTGTTTGTGCGGTGGAATGGTGTAACCCGCCGGCATGCTCAGGCGGATCGTGAACGGCCCAGGCTGACCCGGATCACCTTGCAACACGGCCAGCTTGGCGCCCTTGGGCAAATCCGGCGGCGCTGGCTGCCATTTGATCTGGCCGGGGCCGAAATACACCGCATCGTCGCCAGCCTGCAGCAGCGGTGCGGTAAGGGCAACAATGGCCATCAGTATGAACACACGGGATTTCATGGCGCCTCCTTGCGTCGACGCAGCAAATAAGCGGCCAGATGGCCGCCTAATTCCACGGTAAGCCGCCTTGCCCGCCTTCGCTGTCGGTAACCCGGCATCCCGATGACGGGCGGGCACCCCGGCCCGAGCGACCCTCACGCCGGGACGCACCCAGTACAGGTCTCCCGCCCATACGCTAGAGGCGGCGCCGATCCGGCCGGGGGTACAATCGCGACCTGTGCACACCAGCCCGGCAGCGGGCGGATTCCATGTCCTGGTACGTCTATCTGATCGAATGCGCGAACGGCAGCCTCTATACCGGCATCAGCAACGATGTCGCGGCGCGCTACCGCGCCCATCTGGCCGGCAAGGGTGCGCGCTACACCCGCGCCAATCCGCCCAGACAGCTTGTGGCCGTCATCGCGCACGCCGACCGCGCAAGCGCCAGCCGGGCCGAGCATGCGATCAAGCAGTTGTCCGCACAGCAAAAACGCACGCTGTGCGCGGCGCACCCGGCACCCACCGAGCTGCTTGCCGAGCTGGCCGCCTCCGCAAGCAGCGCCCCTCGCTAGCCTTCGGTCGCAAGCACGCGTGCAATATCGCTCCACTACGATGAGTCATCGAATGACCATGCGGGCGCTCAATGAGCTATCTGGATCAGTATTGCGAACGCGTCGGCAGCGGTCTGCTGGCCGAACCTGCCAATCTGCTCAGCAACGCGGCCTTCGTTCTCGCCGCCTGGCTGGTCTGGCGCGCATGGCGACGTAGCGGCCTCGGGCTGCGCCGGGGAGGCGACCTGCTGCTACTGCTTGCCCTGATCGCGATCATCGGTATCGGCAGCGGCATCTGGCATGCCTTTGCAACGTCTTGGGCGCTGTGGCTCGATGTCCTGCCCATCCTGTTGTTCATCAACGTTTACCTGCTCGCCGCGTTGCGCCGCGGGCTGGATTGGCACTGGCGGGCGGTGGCGGCCGGCTGGATCGTGTTCCAGCTCGTCAATCAGGGAGTCGCCGTGTCGCTGCCACCGACGACACTCAACGGCTCGGTGTTCTATCTGCCGACAGGACTTTGTCTGGTGCTGCTGGCGTGGG
Organism: Jeongeupia wiesaeckerbachi; assembly: GCF_050916355.1. GTDB lineage: Bacteria > Pseudomonadota > Gammaproteobacteria > Burkholderiales > Chitinibacteraceae > Jeongeupia > Jeongeupia wiesaeckerbachi. The sequence continues at coordinate 2,997,995 of NZ_CP136946.1, read as the reverse complement.
CGCACCGGCGGCATGCGCCGGCGCTGGCACAGGCGCTCTGGCAGGGGGTTGCCATTTTCGGTGTGTCGCTGACGCTGCGCAGTATCGACAATGCCCTGTGCACCTCATGGCCACTTGGTACGCACTTTGCGTGGCATTTGCTCAATGCCTGGCTACTCGGCCGACTGACCCTCGCCCTGATTGCGCACGCCAGCCCCCACCATCAGGCCAGCCGCTCGCCAACCGGCGCCGAGGCATAACGCGCCATCAGCGTCTGCGCCGCCGGTTCGCCTTCGGCCGGCGACCATGCGGTGTAATCCTCGGCGGCAATGGCCGTGTACGGCCCATGTTTGACCTCGAAGATCACCCCGCCAGCATCGAGCGACAGCACCGCATGCCAGACGCCAGCCGGTGTTTCCACAACAGCCGCGCCTTCGCCGAGTACCACGCGATCGATCACCGTGCCCGCATCATCGAAATGCAGCACGACAAAACGGCCGCGCAACGGGTAAAGCAACTCCCAGGTATGCGGGTGCCGATGCGGGCGGACATAGGTTCCGGGCTCCATCGCTATGGCCAGCCGCTGGATCGGGTCAGCCAGTTCCGGATGCAGGTTGTGGTTGGCGCGGCGGCGCGGCGATTGCGCCGCCTGCAATGACAGCGCATCCAGCGTGGCCGTGTCGATCTGTTTCATCATGTCACTCGGGCTGCAAAAGCCGCGAGCATGCCGCAATGCGCGAGCGGCGGCCAGCAGGCCGCCGCTCTATCGCCCGGGCTTGCGCCGGGCGGCGCCGTCCGATCAGTCGGTCGTCACGCGCTGCGCGTAGCCGGTGGCACGCGCCTGCAACTGTTGCTGACGTTGCGCCGCTGTCACCGTGCGCGTCCCGGCTGGCAGGTAGTACGGCAGATCGGCGAGCTTGAGTACCTTCGTCGAAATCGACGGGGCGCCGCTCGACGGCGTCGTTGCCGGCAGTTTCTGCCAACGCGGCATCAGCGTCCCTTCGTGCAGGCCGGCGGTTTCGACCCAGTTGTACACGCCCGGATCACGCGGCGACACCACGAAGGTATAGCTGCCGTCGGCATCGGCCACGGCCTGGACATTGTTCAGGCTGACCTGACGACGATCCGGATCGACGCTGACCGTCCACGGATCGGTCACCGGCAGGACGAAGTAGCCGGCGCCACCAAGGTTGACCTTCACCAGTAGCGCTTCGTCGTCGCCCAGGCGGAAGTGGCCGAAGGTGCTGGCCTGCGTCACCAGCGTGCCCAGCGTGGCCGACGAGCTTGGCTGCGGCAGCGTATTCACCGGATTGACGTAGGTTTTCACCCCCAGCGTGCCGATCGCGTAGGCCAGCGTCGACTCGTTCAGGTTGGTGCGCGTGTCGGCAACGATGTCGGCATCGCCACGGGCCGGCCGCGACGGCGTATCGAGCCGGGTCACGCTCAGCGTATCGGCGGTTTCGGCCGTCCAGTCGCCGAGGTTGTTGCGCACGAACAGCTGCTTCGCGTCGGACGTCGACTGGATGTGATTCACCCTGCCATTGGCAGGCTGATTGTCGATGGTGATCGTATAGCTGCCGTCGGCGGCGACGACCAGATCCTTGCCGTCCAGTACGGCAATGCTCTGCTGGTAGTTCGGGTTGCTGATCAGCGAGAAAGTCACGTCGGTCGGCCCGGTGCCGCGGCGCTGACCGCGAATCACATAGCGCGAATCACCGTTGACCGGAATCGTCCGGTAGACGTTGTCCGGGTTGTCGAACGAGTAACGCCCGCCCGGCACCTTGAGGCCGAACCAGTCGCGCGGCGGCGCATTCAGCCAGTAGACCTTCGGATACAGCGGATCATTGTTCACCGCCTTCTGGATGGCGCTGAACACCAGCTCGTCAATCGCGTGATTGAGGCTCGCCGACGCTTCGCTGCTGATCGGCGCGCCATGCGCGGTCGAATACGCCGCGGCCAGTTGCCCCCGTTGCAGCAGGAACAGATTGTTCTTCTTGATCTGGATCGCCTTGGCATCGAGCGCTTGCTGCTCGGGCGTTGCCAATACCGATGCGGCGCTGACAACACCAGCCAGCGTCAAACCGGCGACGAGCGCCAGGACCTGCGAAACGGGGTTGCGGCGCGTTTGATTCGAGCTTGACGACATTGCATTCCTCCTTGTTTGTAAATGCGAAACAAGCATAAGCGCGCGCTTCATATAACAATAAAGAATCAATATTGCCGTCAATATGCGAAATACATAGATCAAACGTCAGCCATGAAAGCTTCGGATCAGTGCCGCGCCCAAGCGGGAAACCCAGCCCGCGAGCTGAGCACCAAACAGTTTGTCCGGCCTTGTCCAATCGGCCAGCCCGATCCAGCGAAGTGGTAATCGTTCATCGCGCATCCCGTCGTCATCGTTCAAACTGCCGAGTTGCCCCTCCGATGCACACCCATGAACGCGCAGCCCATCTCTCAACTCACCTGGCGAACGATGTTATTTCCGCTCTCGCTGGTGCTGTTCGAGTTCTCGACCTATGTCGCCAACGACATGATCCTGCCGGGCATGCTTCAGGTAGTCCGTGAGTTCAACGCGCCATCGTCGCTGGTCCCCACGGCACTGGCGGCCTATCTGGCCGGTGGCGCGGCACTGCAATGGCTGCTCGGCCCGCTGTCGGACCGGGTCGGCCGGCGGCCGCTGATGCTGTTCGGCGTCGCGTCCTTCATCGTGCTGTTGCTGCTGACCTTGCCGACCAGCTCGATCGGCCAGTTCATGGCGCTGCGCTTCTTTCAGGGCATGGGATTGTGTTTCGTCACCGCAATCGGCTATGCCTCGATCCAGGAAGCGTTTTCGGAAACCGCAGCCATCAAGGTCATGGCGCTGATGGCCAATGTCGCCCTGCTGGCGCCACTGATCGGGCCGGTTGCCGGCGCGGCGCTGATCGAAGTCGCGCCGTGGCGGGCAATTTTCGTCTTGATTGCCGTCACCACGACGATCTCGCTATTCGGACTGTGGCGCACCATGCCCGAGACGGCCAAGCTGCGCGGCACGCCGTTCAATGTCCGCAGCATCGCCAGCGACTACCGCAAGGTATTCAGCAACCGCCGTTTCGTCTGTGGCGCGCTGGCCATCGGCGCCGCCAGCCTGCCGCTGCTGACGTGGATCGGCCAGGCGCCGGTCATTCTGATGGAACGCGCACAGATGACACCGCTGGCTTATGGCCTATGGCAGATCCCGATCTTCGCAGCACTGATCGCCGGGAACCTGACGCTGGCGAGATTGGCCGACCGGGTGCCTGTCACCCGAATGATCAAGCTCGGCCTCGCCCCGGTCATGGCGGGGCTGACGCTGGCTGCCATCGCCATGCTGATCGACCCCAATGCCGTGGCCTGGCTCGTTGCCGGCGTCAGCCTCTGTGCTTTCGGCGCCGGCCTAGCCAACGCCGCGCTGTATCGGCTGACGCTGTTCTCGAGTCAGGTCAGCAAGGGCACCGTGGCGGCGTCGCTGGGCATGATCACCATGCTGCTGTTCACCTTCGGGATTGAAGTCGTTCGCTGGGGTTACGCCGGTGGCGGCAACGTCTGGTTTGCCTGCGCCAATTTCGCAGTCGGCATCGGCTTCTGCCTGCTGGTGCGCCGCTTTCTTTCTGGCCACGACACCCCCGCCGTCGGCACGTAAAATCACGCTTTTGCCCGGAAAGCGCCCTTGGCTCACCCTGCCCGCATCACGCCAGCCCGACTTGCGTTCAACGAACACGGCATTCCGTACTCGGCCGACTTCGATGACGCCTACCATTCGCCCGATGGCGGCATCGGCCAGGCCGAACACGTCTTCCTGCGCGGCAACGACCTGCCGGCGCGCTGGCGTGGCCGCGACGTCTTCACCATCGTCGAAACCGGCTTTGGCCAAGGGCTGAGTTTTCTGGTGACTTGGGCAGCCTGGCGGGCCGACCCCGACGCCTGCGCGCAGCTGCATTTCGTGTCGGTCGAGCGCCATCCGTTCAACCACGACGACCTTGCCACGCTGCTGGCGCGCTACCCGCAATACGCCGCGCTCGCAACCGAACTGCTGGGGCAATGGCCGGCGCTCACCCCGGGTTTTCACCGGCTCTGGCTCGATGGCGGACGCGTGACGCTGACGCTGATGTTCGGCGATGTGCTTGAGGTGCTGCCGCAACTGGACGCGCGCGCTGACGCGATCTACCTCGATGGCTTTTCGCCGTCCAAAAACCCCGAACTATGGACCCCGGCGGTTTTCAAGCAGTTGTGGCGGTTGTGTCATGCCGACACCACGCTGGCAACCTACACCGCCGCCGGCGCTGTCCGGCGCGGGCTGAACGAAACCGGCTTCGCTGTTGAAAAAGCCAAGGGCTATGGCAGCAAATGGCAGATGCTGCGCGGCGGTCTGGCGCGCGCACCGCGCACACCGGCTCCGCGCGTCGCAGCCAAGCACGCACTGATCATCGGCGCCGGACTGGCCGGCTGCGCGGTCGCGGAACGACTCGCCGCGCGTGGCTGGCACATCGACCTTGTCGACGCAGCGGCCGAACCGGCAACAGGCTCGTCGGGCAATCTGGCCGGGCTGATGCACGCCTACGTCTCGCAGGATGACAATCTGCTCGCAAGGCTGAGCCGCGCCGGTAACGCGATGACGCTGGCCTTGCTGCGCCAGCTCGACGACGCCGGCCTCGCCGTGCCGCACGGCGTCGATGGCATCCTGCAAGTTGCCCGCAATCCGCAGCAGGAGGCGCTGCAGCGACTGATCACCGAAAGCGGCGATTGGCCCGACCTCGCCTTCCTATCGCCCGATGCAGCAGCACAACGCCTCGGACACCGGCCGCTTCGCGGCGGCTGGTGGTTCGAACGCGGCGCATGGATCAATCCACCGGGCTATTGCCGTGCCCTGCTGGCGCGCCATGGCGACGCGGTGCGCTTTCGCGGCAACACCACGGTGACGCGGCTTGATACCGATGCCGGCCTCTGGCGAGCATTGGACGCCGACGAACGCGTCGTCGGCGAGGCACCGGTCGTGATCCTCGCCAACGCCAGCGCGGCGCGGACGCTGACACAGGCGGCCGATCTGCCGCTCTGGAGCGTGGCGCGCGTTGCCAGCCACCTTCCGGCTTCAGCCATCGATCTGAACGCGGCCGGCATTGCCGGCGCGGGCTACCTGACCGGCACGCTGGACGGTGAACGGATCATCGGCGCCGCGGCGTTCAACGGCGACCTTGCCGCCGCCGAAGCGGAAAACCGCAACGCGCTCGCAGCCTTGCTGCCTAGGGTGACACTGCCGGCCGATACCGTACTGCGAAACCGGGTTTGCCAGCGTCCAACCTCGCCCGATCGGCTGCCGCTGGTGGGCGAATTGGCACAGCCTTGGCACGATAGCTACCCACGCTGCCACCAATTGGCGCAGATCCCACGCCAGACGGGGCTTTACGGTGCACTCGCGCTGGGCGCGCGCGGGCTGTCATGGTCGGCACTGATCGGCGAGATTCTGGCGTGCCAGCTCAACGGCGAACCCGCACCGGTCGAAACGGCGCTACTGCGTGCCATCGACCCGGCGCGTTTTCTGTTGCGCGCGCTACGGCGCGGCGAAGCCTATCAGCCGCAGCTCGCCGGTGATGACGACGAATAAACCCGGTGGCACCGCGGCACAGCACAGATTGCCACCGTCATGAGCAGTACAATCAGCACACAATGAGGCACTGAAACGCTGGCGGTCGATACAGTTGCATCTACTGCGCCAAACAGCCCGGCCGTAGCATCGTCATACACGTCTTGAAAGGAGACGACGATGCAATCCCTCACGCTTACCCCCGACCGCCTGCTGCGGATCGCACTCGAACCGGGTCGCCAGCTGCAATGCATTCGCGGCTGCCTCTGGCTGACTTTCGACGGCGAGGACGTCATTCTTCAAGCTGGCGAGCACTGGACGGCGCCCAGACACGGCATCGCGCTGATCGAAGCCAGTGCCGGATCAGCGCATTTACACCTCGACCCCCAGCTAATCAAGCGGCATCGGCCATTTCGGGCGACAGCAGTCCAACCGATATTCGGCGGCCTCTGTACGCTGAAGCGCGCGTTGTAAGAATCTAGAGTGGAACCATGGCAGTCAACAGAAGGCCGGCACGCCATGCCGGCGGACTGCAAGGAGGCCCGCCATGGTCCGCTCCACCCTCCTCGCCACGCTGACCCTTGCCCTCTGGGTGTACAGCGCCCCGGCATTCGCCGGTCTGGTCGAAAACATCAGCATTCTGCGCATGGCGCTGGACTCGGTCTGTGGCCAGCGCGTCGATGTCATCTGGGTTGATGAAACCCATACCAATCAACCCTGCCTGATGTCGTATTCGCCGTTCTGCGATGAAGTCCAGATCAACGGGCCGACCAGTTGCATGGTGGTGATGCACATCGGCGACGAAAGTGTCGATGCCAGCTACTGAACCAAGGCCACGCTAGCCGGCACCGGCCGGATCAGCCCCTGACACAGCTCGCCCAGGCGCTGAATCGCCCGTTCGTGCCGCGTCGTCCACGGTTCAACACAGCAGATGCGCAAGCAGTTGCGATAGCTGCGGCTGGGCGAAAACAACTCGCCCGGCGCAAAGTTGATGCCTTCGGCCAACGACAGACGCAAGAGTTCGCGCGTATCGACGCACTCGGGCAGCTCGACCCACAGCACGTAGCCGCCCTGCGGCACATTGAGTCGGGTGTCCTTCGGAAAGTATCGCCGGATCGCCGAGACCGCCCCGTCGACCTGCTCGGCAACGGCACGCCGCAACCGTCGCAGATGATGGTCGTAGCCGCCGTTCTCGAGAAAGCGGGCTATCGTCTGCTGCAGCGCCAGCGGCGTTGAATACGTGTTGATGAACTTGAGCTTTTCCAGCTCACGACGCCAGCGACCCGCTACCACCCAGCCCACGCGCATTCCGGGCGCCAGCGCCTTGGTGAACGACGAGCACAGCATGACGTTGCCGTCGCGATCAAACGCCTTGGCCGGTCTCGGGCGGCTGCCGTGATGAAAAAATTCGCCGTACAGATCATCTTCGATCAGCGGAATATTCCGGCTGGAAAGCATTTCGACCAGACGTTTCTTGTTGTCATCCGGCATGACACTGCCAAGCGGATTGGAGAAATTCGGGATCAGCAGACAGGCCTTGACCCGGCCATCGCGCGTCGCCAGCTCCAGCGCTTCGATCGAGATCCCCGTTTGCGGATGTGTCGGAATTTCCAGCGCCTTGAGCTTGAAGCTCTCGAGAATCTGCAACAAGCCAAAGTAGGCCGGCGATTCGATCGCGACCACGTCGCCGGGTTCGGTCACTGCCCGCAGGCAAAGGTTGATGGCCTCAAGGCAGCCATGCGTGATCAGCACGTCGTCAGCCTCGAACTGCCCGCCCCACGCCAGCGAGCGACGGGCGATATGACGGCGCAGCTCCATGTCCCCGGCCGGCTTGCCATAATCGGCTAGCGTGCGCGGCTGGTAGCGCGTCGTCTGCGCCAGCAGGCGCTGCAATTGCTGCGTCGGGTAGAGTTCGGGCGAGAGGATCGCGAGGCCGAAATCGACGCGGATCGACTGGCTCTCGTTGACCTGATACGGCCAGAGAATCGGCGCCGTGACGACCTCGCGCGGCTCGGCCGGCGGCTGGGTCAGCGCTGGCGTCGAAAACGCGGCATGCATCGTCCTGACATAGAAGCCGCTTTGCGGCCTGGCCTCGATCAGCCCACGCGCTTCAAGCTCGCGATACGCCTCCATGACCGTCGACAGGCTGATTTGCCGCTGCGCAGACAAACGTCGAATCGAGGGCAGACGCTCACCGGTCTTCAAGACGCCGGCCGCGATCGCCTGCGCCATTTCCTCCGCGAGCTGGAAGTACAGCGTATCGAACTTGCGCTTGGAAGCTGGAGAAACTGGCGTCGCCATGGTGTGCACCTCACCGTCGATGAGATACCAATATACAGTTACACCATAACAGTTGTGAATTTTTGTTTATACAAACAAGACAGCAGCACAATCTGGGTGAAATCGGCGCGAAATCGCTCAGGGCGCTGAAGCGATGGTGCTGGCAATGACAGGGCTACTGGCCGGCTTGCGGCGATCCAGCACCTGGAAGAACACCTCGTCCTGACGAATCATGCCCAGCTCGTTGCGGGCACGCTCTTCAATGGCGTCAGTACCGGACTTGAGATCGGCGACTTCGGCATCCAGCGCGGCATTGCGCTCCTTCAGCCGTTCATTCTGAGCACGTTTGGCGACCAGCTCGTTATCGAGCTGCCACACGCGCAACCAACTCCCCTTGCCGACCCATAGCGGCCATTGCAACAGGGCGATCAACAGGGCAAGAGTGATGGCAAGCAGGCGCATGGATGAGTGCGAAAAACCGGTTGGAACCAAAGAAAAACCGGGGCCGAGCCCCGGTTTTCCATCTTACTACATGTTTGCGGCGTACACCGGCTCGTCGATTACTTCTTGAGCTGGTAGAACGCGCCGCGGCCCGGGTATACCGCAGCATCACCGAGCTCTTCTTCGATACGCAGAAGCTGGTTGTACTTGGCGATACGATCCGAGCGCGACAGCGAGCCGGTCTTGATCTGCATGCAGTTGGTCGCAACGGCCAGATCGGCAATGGTCGAATCTTCGGTTTCGCCCGAGCGATGCGACATCACCGAGGTGTAACCGTGGCGCTTGGCCAGATCAACCGCAGCGAGGGTTTCCGACAGCGAACCGATCTGGTTGACCTTGATCAGGATCGAGTTGCAGATGCCGCGCTTGATGCCTTCAGCCAGGATCGTGGTGTTGGTGACGAACAGGTCGTCGCCGACGATCTGGACGCGATCGCTCAGACGATCGGTCAAGACCTTCCAACCATCCCAGTCACGCTCGCCCATGCCGTCCTCGATCGAGATGATCGGGTACTTGTTGACGAGGCTTTCAAGGTAGTCGACCTGCTGTTCGCTGGTCAGCTCGCGCTTGTCGCTCTTCTTGTACACGTACTTGCCGGTGGCCTTGTCGAAGAATTCCGACGCGGCGCAGTCCAGCGCGATCGCGATGTCTTCGCCCGGCTTGTAGCCTGCCTTGTGGATGGCGGCGAGGATCAGGTCCAGCGCTTCTTCGGCGTTGGCCACGTCCGGCGCGAAACCGCCTTCGTCGCCGACCTGGGTCGGCAGATGCTTGTCGTGCAGGATCTTCTTCAGGTTATGGAAGATCTCGGCGCCGTAGCGCAGCGCTTCGCGGAAGGTCGGCGCGCCAACCGGAACGATCATCAGCTCCTGGAAGTCGAGGCTGTTCGACGCGTGCTCGCCGCCATTGACGACGTTCATCATCGGCACCGGCAGGCTCATCGGGCCCGAACCACCAATGTAACGATACAGCGGCAAGCCCGACTCTTCGGCAGCGGCCTTGGCAACGGCCATCGACACGGCGAGGATGGCGTTGGCGCCAAGCTTGCTCTTGTCGTCGGTGCCGTCGAGTTCCAGCATGGTCTTGTCGATGAAGGCCTGATCGGCTGCATCCAGGCCGATGATGGCTTCAACGATTTCGGTATTGATGTTTTCAACGGCCTTGAGCACGCCCTTGCCGAGGTAACGGTACTTGTCGTTGTCGCGCAGTTCGAGCGCTTCGCGCTCGCCGGTCGACGCGCCGGACGGCACGGCGGCACGGCCCATCACACCGGATTCGAGCAGTACATCTGCTTCGACGGTCGGGTTGCCACGGGAGTCGAGAATCTCGCGGGCGATCACTTCAACGATTGCGCTCATTGATGCTTTCCTATGTTGACGATGATGTTTGTAGAACACGAACCGGGGCCATGCTGCCCGCCCCGGGTTACAGCGTTTGTTCAGCCAGCGAGTTTGCCTTGACCGTGGCATCGATTGCCTTGAGCACGGTCAGCAACTCCTTCATTCGCGGCAACGGCCACGCGTTCGGGCCGTCGGACATCGCGCAGGCCGGGTCCGGATGCGTTTCGGCAAACAGCCCCGCCACGCCGACAGCCATCGCCGCGCGCGCCAGCACCGGCACGAATTCACGCTGGCCACCCGATTTGTCACCCTGGCCGCCGGGAAGTTGCACCGAATGCGTCGCATCGAACACGACCGGCGCGCCGGTTTCGCGCATGATCGCCAGCGAGCGCATGTCCGAAACCAGGTTGTTGTAGCCGAAGCTGGCGCCACGCTCGCACGCCATGAACACGTCATCCGGCAGACCGGCATCGCGTGCTGCTTCGCGGGCCTTATCGATGACGTTCTTCATGTCGCCCGGCGCGAGAAACTGGCCTTTCTTGATGTTCACCGGCCGGCCCGACTGGGCGCACGCACGGATAAAGTCAGTTTGACGGCACAGAAAGGCCGGCGTCTGCAGCACATCAACAACGGCCGACACCGGCTTGATCTGGTCGATCTCGTGAATGTCGGTCAGCACCGGCACACCGATCTGCTCCTTGACCTTGGCGAGGATTTTCAAGCCCTCGTCCATGCCGAAGCCCCGGAATGACTTGCCGCTGGAACGATTGGCCTTGTCGAAGCTCGACTTGAAAATGAACGGAATGCCCAGCTCGGTGGTGATTTCCTTGAGCTGGCCGGCCACGTCGATCGAGAACTGTTCGCCCTCGATGACACACGGCCCGGCGATCAGGAAAAACGGCTTGTCGAGGCCTACGTCGAATCCGCAAAGTTTCATGAGTCTTGTCTCCTGACGAGGCGCATGTTGCCCCGTCCAAACGAATAACGGGCCGCCCGCGCTAGCGGACGACCCGGACCGATCAGCAGCTCAGGCCTTCGCGACCTTGCGCCTTGGCGTAATCGATGGCTGCCTCGATGTAGGACTTGAACAGCGGATGACCATCACGCGGCGTCGAGGTGAACTCCGGGTGGAACTGGCAGGCGAAGAACCAGCGGTGTTCCGCCAGTTCGATTGTTTCAACCAGTTGCTCGCCGCCGGTCGACTTGCCGCTGACCGTCAGGCCAGCCGCTTCGAGGCGCGGCAGGTAGTAGTTGTTGACTTCGTAGCGATGACGATGACGCTCGGTAATCGTGTCCGCGCCATAGATAGTCGCGGCGTGGCTACCCGAAACCAGCTTGCACTCCTGCGCGCCCAGGCGCATCGTGCCGCCCATGTTCGAATTCTCGTCACGTGTTTCGATCTTACCGTCGTGGTTGACCCACTCGTCGATCAGCGCCACGACCGGGAATTCGGTTTCGAGATCAAACTCGGTCGAGTTGGCGCCCTTCATACCGGCCACATCGCGCGCGTATTCGATCAGCGCAATCTGCATGCCCAGGCAGATGCCAAGGTAAGGGATATTGTTTTCGCGCGCATATTTGACCGCGACAATCTTGCCTTCGACGCCGCGCTTGCCGAAGCCACCCGGGACGAGAATCGCATCGACCGACGTCAGGCAACCCGGCCCTTCGGTTTCAAGCGACTCCGAATCGACGAAGTGGATCTTCACTTCGCTTTCGGTATGGATGCCAGCGTGCTTCAGCGCCTCGATCAGCGACTTGTACGACTCGGTCAGATCGACGTACTTGCCGACCATCGCGATGTTGACGGTTTGTTTCGGATTCTGGATCGCACCGACGATGCGGTCCCACATCGACAGATCGGCCTTCGGCAGCGTCAGTTGCAGCTGCTTGCAGATGATGTCGTCGATGCCCTGGTTCGAAAGCACGCGCGGGATCTGGTAGATCGAATCCATGTCCGGGCATGAAACCACCGCCTTTTCGGACACATTGGTGAACAGCGCAATTTTCCTGCGTTCATCGTCCGGCACGACGCGATCGGCACGACAGATCAGCACGTCCGGCTGGATGCCGATTTCGCGCAGTTCCTTGACGCTGTGCTGGGTCGGCTTGGTCTTGATTTCGCCGGCAGCCGCGATGTACGGCACGTAGGACAGGTGGACGAAACAGACGTTTTCGCGCCCGAGCACGACGCCCATCTGACGAATTGCCTCAAGGAAAGGCAGCGATTCGATATCGCCGACGGTGCCGCCGATTTCGATCACGGCCAGATCGACACCTTCGGTGCCTTCACCGATAAAGAGACGGATTTCGTCGGTGATGTGCGGAATCACCTGGACGGTTTTGCCCAAATAATCGCCGCGGCGTTCTTTCTTGATGACCGACTCGTAGATCTGGCCGGTGGTGAAGTTGTTGCTCTTCTTCATCTTCGAGTGGATGAAGCGCTCGTAGTGACCGAGGTCGAGATCGGTCTCGGCGCCGTCTTCGGTCACGAATACTTCACCGTGCTGCATCGGGCTCATGGTGCCCGGGTCGACGTTGATGTAGGGATCGAGCTTCATCATGGTGACCTTGAGGCCACGCGACTCGAGGATGGCCGCAAGTGACGCGGCGGCGATGCCCTTCCCGAGAGAAGAAACAACGCCGCCGGTTACGAAGATGTACTTGGTCATGGCGAATGCAACAGATTGGAATCCCGTATTTTATCCGAACACCCGTCCCCCCTCAATTCTGGACAAGGACGACGGAATGTGACTCAAGCCGGTTCAAGCCACGGATTTACTTGCGACCGTACACGTGGCCGGGCTCATCGCCGCTGGCACGCAAAAGTACCAAATCGAGCAAGCGGGTCGGCAGCAGGTGTTTGAGCCACCAGAATAGGTGCGTCGGCACGGTCACGCGGTAGCGCGCAGCCGGACGGTCGGCGTCGAGCGCGGCGATCACCGCATTGAGCACGGCCTCCGGCGGCAGCGTGAACGGCGCTGCCGGCCCGGGCTTGGCCAGGCGTTCACGCATTGCGTCATATGCGGGGCGATGCACACTGGACGAATCATCGATCCAGCGATCGAACTGCAGCTGCGCGTTGGCGCGAAACCGGCTGGTAATCGGGCCGGGCTCGATCAGCGCGGCATGGATACCCGAGCCTTCAAGCTCAAGGCGCAACGTATCCACCAAGCCCTCGAGCGCAAACTTGCTGGCGTTATAGGCGCCGCGATAGGGCATCGCCGCAAATCCGAGCACCGAACTGTTGAAAAGTACCCGCCCGCCCTGTTGCCGCCGCATCGCGGGCAGAACCGCGTTGGTCAGCACCAGGCTACCGAAGACATTTGTTTCGAACTGGTGTCGCATGGCTTCGCGCCCCAGATCCTCGACCGCGCCCGGAACACCAAACCCGGCGTTGTTGAACAGCGCATCCAGACGACCGCCGGTTTGGGTCAACACCTTATCGACGCAGCGCTGAATCGACGTATCGTCGGCTATGTCCAGTTGCAGCGCATTCAGACCCTCAGCAGCCAGACTGGCTACGTCGTCGGCCTGGCGCGCGGTAGCAAACACCCGCCAACCCCGCGCCGCCAGACCATGAGCGACGCAGTGACCTATACCTGTAGAACAACCACTGATAAGAATCGAGCGTGGCGACTGCGTAATGCTTGAAGACATTCTGACGTTTTCCAAACTGAAAAAGTGTTGCTGTCGCGCACAAATATTACAACTTACTTATTTACATCCCAAGAATGTAAATAGTAAGATTTCTTTGCCTGAAAGCAGGCAAGAACGACAACATCTACAAGAGAGAAGGACAGCACATCATGGCAAAGATCGCGTTGGTCACGGGCGGCATGGGCGGCATTGGTTCTGCTATTTGCAAACGACTTGCAGATGACGGTTTCACCGTCGTCACCACTTACTCGCGCCCCGGCAAGGAAGAAAGCTGGCTCGCCGACATGAAAGAGCTTGGCTACAACTTCCACGCCTACCAGTGTGACGTGACCGATTATGATGCTTGCGTCACGCTCGCCGCAAAGGTAACGGCTGACGTCGGCGCGGTCGACGTCCTCGTCAACAATGCAGGCATCACGCGCGACGCCACATTCAAGAAGCTCGACAAAATCAGCTGGGATGCGGTCATCAAGACCAACCTCGACTCGATCTTCAACGTCTGCAAGCAGTTCGTCGACGGCATGGCCGATCGCGGCTGGGGCCGCGTGATCAATATTTCATCGATCAATGGCCAGAAGGGCCAGTTCGGCCAGACCAACTATTCGGCTGCCAAGGCCGGCATGCACGGTTTCAGCATGGCCCTGGCGCAAGAAGTCGCCCGCAAGGGCGTTACGGTCAACACGATCTCCCCTGGCTACATTGCCACCGAAATGGTCATGGCCGTACCGGAAGACGTGCGCGGCAAGATCATCGCGCATATCCCGGTCAACCGCCTCGGCAAACCGGAAGAAATCGCCGGCCTGATCGGCTATCTGGCTTCGGACATTTCCGGCTTCATGACAGGCGCCAATCTCGCCATCAACGGCGGCCAGCACATGGGCTGATGCAGCTTGCTGCACCAAAAAAACGCCAGGATTGAATCCTGGCGTTTTTTTATTCCCCGCCCAACGCCTTGTATGCCTGCGCCGCCACGGTCAGCCGTGCGCGTCGCGCCTCGATCAGCGTCTGTTGCGAAGTGAAATAGTCACGCTGCGCGATCAGGAACTCAAGATAGTTGGTCAGGCCGTCCTTGTAGCGCCGCTCGGCCAGATCCATCCGCGCCGACTGGCTGCGAATCAATCGCTGCTGCGCCTCAAGCTGCGCCGCCAGCCATTGCTGGTCCGAAAGCACGTCAGCCACCTCCCTGAACGCCACCTGGATCGTTTTCTCGTACGACGCGACCGCCCCCACCTTGCGAGCCTCGGCCAGCTCCAGCCCGGACAGCGTCCGCCCACCGTCGAAGATCGGCATCGATACCGTCGGCAGGAAGCTCCAGGCCCCGCTGCCGCTCTTGAACAGGTCACCGAGTTCAGCACTGGCCGAGCCCGCCGAGCCCATCAGCGTCACTTTGGGGAAAAACGCCGCGCGCGCGGCACCGATGTTGGCATTGGCGGCGACCAGCTGTTGCTCGGCCTGAGCGACATCCGGCCGCCCCAGCAGGATGTCTGAAGGGAGCCCGGCCTGGATCGCAAGTGGCAGCGGCCGTTTTTCCAGCAGCGTGGCATCACCCGAAATGAGTTCGTCATCGGCAACAACACGGCCGATCAGGACGCTGAGCGCGTGACGGGCGTTATCTTTTTGCTTGGCCAGTTGCGCCGAAATCGTCTGCGCAGACTCGAGTGCGGTTTGTGCCTCCAGCAACTCGAGCCGATCGGCCACACCGACATCCAGTCGGCGCTGAACCAGTCGTAAGGTTTCGGTGCGCGCAACTTCGGTTTTGCGCGAAAACGCCAGTTGCTCTGACAAGGCCTGCGCCGCGTAATAGCCACTGACGACATCGGCGATCAGGCTGGCGCGAAAACTTCTTTGCGCCGCCTCGCTGGCGAAATAATTCGCCTGCGCCGCCTCGTTCAGCCGCCGCACCCGCCCCCAGAAATCGAGTTCATACGACAGCAGGCTCAAGTTCGCATCGTAACGGCGCGAAATCGTTACGTCGCGCCCGCCGTTGACCGTCGTCGGCACCCGGCTGGCCGCTTCTGTGCCAACCGCACTGAACGACGGCAGCGCATCGGCCTTCTGAATGCCGTACAACGCCCGTGCCTCCTCGACCCGGGCGACGGCGACGCGCAGATCACGGTTGTTCGCCAGCGCATCGCTGATCAGCGGCGGCAAGGCGGGGTCGGTGAAATAGCTTTCCCATGTCAGCGTAGGCAGTGTGGCCGGTGAGCTGGCCACACCAAGTTGTTTCGGCATATCCAGCGCCGGACGCTGGTAGTCGGGCCCCATGGCGCAGCCACCGAGCAGGCTGGCGATCGCAAGCGAAAGAATGACTGTTTTCATCGTGGGCCCCTTAGCGGCAATCGTCACTGGCGGCCTCGGCCGCTGGCCGGTGCGACTTGTCCGGAAACAGTTTGCGCGTCACAACGAAGAACACCGGCACGAGAAAGACCGCCAGCACCGTCGCGGCAATCATCCCGCCCATGACCCCGGTACCGATGGCGTGGCGACTGGCTGCACCCGCGCCGCTACTGATCACCAACGGCAGTACGCCGGCAATGAACGCGATCGACGTCATCAGGATCGGCCGGAATCGCAGGCGGCAAGCCTCGAGCGTTGCCTCGGTCAGCCCCATGCCGTGGCGCTGCAGGTCCTTGGCGAACTCGATGATCAGGATCGCGTTTTTCGACGACAGACCGATGATCGCGATCAGACCGACCTTGAAATAGACATCGTTCGGCAGGTCACGCAGCGTCATTGCCATCACCGCGCCGAAAATCCCCAGCGGTACAACCAGCAGTACGGCGAACGGAATCGACCAGCTTTCGTACAGCGCGGCAAGGCACAAAAACACGACCAGCACCGACAGACCGAACAGGAACGGCGCCTGCGAGCCCGACAAGCGCTCTTCGTACGACGTGCCCGACCATTCGAAGCCGATACCCTGCGGCAGCTTGGCGGCCATGTCTTCCATCGCACTCATTGCATCGCCCGAGCTCTTGCCCGGCGCCGGGCCGCCGCTGATTTTGTACGACGGCAGGCCGTTGTAACGGTCGAGCTTCGGCGCACCGACAACCCAGCTGGCCGTGGCGATTTCCGACAGCGGCACGAGGCCGCCCTGGCGATTGCGCAATTGCAGCGCAAGGATGCCGTCGGGCGACGAACGTGATTGGGCATCGGCCTGGATCAGCACGCGCAAGATGCGCCCTTCGCGAACGAAGTCGTTGGCGTAGGCCGAGCCGAGCGCGATCGACAGCGTGTCGTTCAAATCGGCGAGCGGGACGCCGAGCTGGCTGGCGCGAACCCGATCGACGTCAAGGTAGAGCTGCGCACCCGGCTCTTGCCCTTCGGGACGCACACCGGCCAGCGCCGGATTCTGCCCGGCCATGCCCAGCAGCATATTGCGCGCCTCGAGCAGCTTTTCCCGTCCGACGCCGGCCCGGTCCTGCAGCCGGAAGTCGAAACCGCCGACCGACGCCAGCTCCGGAATCGGCGGTACGTTCAGTGCGAACACGAAGGCCTGCTTGATCCGGAACAGCATCATATTGGCGCCCTGCACCAGACTGCCGACACCGTCCTCCTTCTTCGGCCGGCTCTTCCAGTCTTTCAGCGTCACGAAGGCCAACGCCGCATTCTGGCCACGGCCGAAGAAGCTGAAACCGACCACGCCGATCACCTTGTCGACCGCCGGCTGCTTCATGTAGTACTGCTCGACCTCGTTCATCACCACCAGCGTGCGCTCACGCGTCGCACCGGCCGGCAACTGCACCAGATTGACGAAATAGCCCTGGTCTTCGTCGGGCAGGAACGACGTCGGCAGCCGGCTCATCAGCCAACCGGTCGCCGCCAGTACCAGCGCGAAGAACAGCAAGGCCAGGCCCGAGCGGCGCAGGATGCGTGCCACCCAGCCGACATAGCCGACGGTCGTGCTGTGGAACTTGCGGTTGAACCAGCCGAAGAAGCCGGTCTGCGCGTGCAGCTCGCCCTTGTGGATCGGCTTGAGCAAGGTCGCGCACAGCGCCGGCGTCAGCGTCAGCGCCAGCAGCGCCGAGAAGCCCATCGTCAGCACCAGCGTGACCGAGAACTGCCGGTAAATCGCGCCGACCGAACCGGTGAAGAACGCCATCGGCACGAACACCGCCGACAGCACCAGTGTGATCGCAACGATCGCACCAACGATCTGGCCCATCGCCTTCTGTGTTGCCTCACGCGGCGCCAGCCCTTCTTCGGCCATGATCCGCTCGACGTTCTCGACGACGACGATCGCATCGTCGACCAGAATCCCGATCGCCAGCACCATCGCGAACAGCGTCAGTACGTTGATTGAGTAGCCGAGCAGATACAAGCCGACGAGCGAGCCGGTCAGCGCAATAGGTACAACGATGGTCGGGATCAGCGTCGCGCGCAGGTTACCGAGGAACAGATACATCACCAGAAACACCAGCACGATCGCCTCGACCAGCGTCTTCAGCACTTCCTTGATCGAGATGTCGACGAACTTGGAGGTGTCGTACGGAATGTCCCACGCCACGCCCTGCGGAAAATAGCGCGACAGCTCGTTCATCTTTTCTCGCACCAGCCGGGCCGTTTCGACCGCATTGCCGTCCGGTGACAGTTTCACGCCAATCGCGGCGGTCTGCTTGCCGTTCAGCCGGGCGACGACCGAGTAGTCTTGCGCACCCAGTTCGACCTTGGCGACGTCGCTCAGCCGCACCTGCGCGCCATTCCCGCCATCGCGCAGCACGATGTTGCCGAACTGCTCGGGCGTGACGAAACGGCCCTGCGTGACGACGGTCGCGTTGATTTCCTGCCCCGGCGCCGCCGGCAATTGACCGAGTTCGCCGGTAGCGACCTGGACGTTCTGCGCCCGGACCGCCGCCAGCGCTTCGGCCGGTGTCATCTTGTAGCCGGCCAGCCTTTTCGGATCCAGCCAGACGCGCATCGCGTACTCGGTACCGAACAGCGTCGCCTCGCCGACACCCTTGACGCGACGAATGCTGTCGAGCACCGACGAGCTGGCGTAGCTGCCCAGTGCGACGCTATCGCGCGTGCCGTCCGGCGAATACAGCGTCATGAACAGCAGATAGTTGCGGCGCGACTTGGCGACCTGCACCCCCTGCTGGCGCACTTCGGCCGGCAACCGCGCCTCGACCCGCTTGATGCGGTTCTGCGCCTCGACCGACGCGATGTCGATGTCGGTACCCGATGCAAACGTCAGCGTGATCGTCGCCGTGCCATTGCTGTCGCTGGCCGAATCAAAGTAAAGCAGGTTTTCCAGCCCGTTCATTTCCTGCTCGATCAAGGCCGTCACCGTCTCTTCGACGAGCTTGGCGCTGGCCCCCGGATAGGTCGCGGAAATGGTCAGGCCGGGCGGAGCGACCTCCGGGTACTGCGACACCGGCAGCCCCCGCAGCGCCAGCAAGCCGGCCAGAATGATGATCAGGGCAATGACCCAGGCAAACACCGGGCGGTCGATGAAGAAGCGTGACATGGTCGCGCCCTCTTACCGCTTGACTGCGGCGGCGCTGGCCGTCGCGGCCGACTGGCCTGAAACTTGGCTTGCGCCAAAGGGCACCGGCTTGACCGGCGCACCGGGGCGCACCTTCTGAACGCCCTCGATGATGACCGTCTCCCCGCCCTTCAAGCCCTCGCCAATCAGCCAGTCCGACCCGGCAAACCCGGCGGTTTTCACCGGCAGCAAGGCCACCTTGCCGTCCTTGTCGACGATATAAACGAACTGCCCTTGCGGCGAGCTTTGCACGGCGCGCTGCGGCACGCGCACGGCGCCCGACAACGTGCCCTGCGCGGCGCGCGCGGTCACATAGACACCGGGCATCAGCAAGCGGTCCGGATTCGGGAACTGCGCGCGAACCACGATGGTGCCGGTGGCTGGATCGACGGTCTGCTCCGAAAACAGCAGCTTGCCGGTATGCGGATACACGCTGCCGTCGGGCAGGATGATTTCGACCGGCAGACCATCCGCCGCGCCCAGCTTGCCGGATTTGAGTTGCTGGCGCAGTCGCAGCAGATCGTTGGCCGACTGATTGAAGTCCACATAGATCGGATCAAGCTGCTCGATCGTTGCCAGGCGCGTTGCCTCGCCCTTGCCGACCAGCGCCCCCTCGGACACCAGCGCCCGGCCGATCCGACCGGAGATCGGCGCGGACACCGCGGTGTGCTCCAGATCGATCTGCGCGCGCTCAACCGCTGCTGCTGCGGCCTGCGCTTGCGCTTCGGCCTGCTTCAGCGTCGATTGCGCTTGATCGAACTCCTGTTGCGATACGCCCTGATCACCGACCAACTGGCTGTAGCGCCTGACCGTCGCCCTGGCGATTTCGGCGCTGGCCTGCGTTCGCGCAAGCTCGGCCCTGGCCGATGCCAGATTTGCCCGCATCGTGCGCGGATCGATCTGAAACAGCGGCTGCCCGGCGCGCACTTCGCTGCCTTCGGTGTACAGGCGCTTTTGCAGGATGCCATCGACCTGGGCGCGCACTTCGGCGGTCCGAAACGCCGTCGCCTGCCCCGGAAATTCGCGCGTCACCGCGTTGTCGCCACGGGCCGCGATCATGACGGCGACTTCCGCCGGCGGCGGACCCTCCCCTTGCTTTGTCGCATCCCCCTGCTTACTGCAAGCAGTCAAACCAAGCGCCAACGCGGCGCACAGCACGGCAAGTCGTTGCGACATGGGAACATCCTTGTAGTAGCAAGCTGAATATTCTGTTTTTCTTTCACGACAATGGCATTGCCATCTCAAGTCAGCGCAATCAATCGCCGCCAACGCGATAGGCCCGCAAAAACACTTTGATGCGCTGACGCAACAGTTGCAGTTGCGCCTCTGCCTCGGGCAAAGGCATGCAGAACAACAAGCGCTGGCGATCGTGACTAACGATCACATCGAGAAAAATATCGGCAGCGAGTTGCGGATCATCCTCACGCAGCTCGCCGTTCCGCATGGCCTTTGCCAGCAGCGCGGCCAGTTGCCGGGCCGTCGCCTGAACGCCGTTTGCATAAACCTGCCCCGCCAGCTCGGGAAAACGCGCGGCCTCATGCGTCAGCAAACGGTGCAGGTTGATTGACGTCGGCGTGAGCAAATTGGCCTGCAAACCCAGCGCAAAGTGCAGCAGCCGCTCGGCCAGATCACCCTCGCCGGTCACCAGCCGCTCGCGATGTGCGGCACACCCCTCTTGCAATACGGCCGAAAACAGCGCCGATTTCGAGGTGAAGTGGTTGTAGATCGTCTGCCGGGCAACGCCTGCGCGCTGCGCCACGCGATCAACACTGGCTCGATAGCCGCACTCCCTGAACACCTCAAGCGCCGCAGAAACGATGCGCTGCCGACAACCTGACGATTTGTCTTCCGACTCTGACACCTACACCCCACCGAATACTGGACTGGACTGTCCAGTCTAAATTCGTTCGGCATAATCGTAAATATCTACGTCATTTCTTGGAGCGCCACTCATCGAGTTTGTTTAGGATGCACGAGCCCATATCGTTGCAAAAAACATCAATGCGCGTTCGAAGAGTATGCCCGACTGATATCGTCATAAAATTGATTCAACCTTGGGTAAACTGTTGTGCTGAATTCAACGCACCTCAGAAACATGTCAGCATTGCCTGCCGTTCACAAAAGGCGTTTTGACGCGCCACCAAAACCGCATCAGGAGAACACCCGTGCCCAGCCGCAGACTTAAAGCGATTCCCGTCCTCATCGCAGCCGCACTCATCGTCGGCCTGGCTGGCTGCGAGCAGAAAGAAAAGCCGAAAGCACCGCCGCCGCAAGTTGGCGTCATCACCATCAAGAAGCAGACCGTCCCCTACACCTATGAAGCAGTGGGCCAGACGGCCGGCTACCGTGAAATCGACGTGCGTGCGCGCGTCGAAGGCATTCTACTCAAGCGGGTTTACACCGAAGGCAAGCCGGTGAAGGAAGGCCAGACGCTGTTCCAGATCGATCCTGCGCCATTCAAGGCTGCGCTCGATCAGGCCATGGGCGTTCAGGCGCAAACCAAGGCCGCGTTGACCAAGGCCACCGCCGATCGCGACCGCATCGTGCCGCTATTCAAGGAAAATGCCGTCTCGAAGAAAGATTTCGACGACGCCAACGCCGCCTACGACGCTGCCGTCGCCAATCTGGCCTCCGCATCCGCCAAGGTGGACGAGGCCCGCATCAATCTGGGCTACACCACCGTCGTGGCGCCGATTTCCGGCATGGCCAGCAAGATCAACTTCTCCGAAGGCAGCTTGGTGTCGCCGACCGCCAACGGTGGCCTGCTGACGACCATCGTCCAGCTCGATCCGCTGTACGCGAACTTCTCGTTTTCCGAAGCTGAAAAACTGGCTTTCGAGAAAGCCTCGCAATCCGGCAGCATGACTTTGCCGGAAGGTCGCCGCTACAAGGTGTCGCTGAAACTCGCCGACGGCTCGGTCTTCAAGCACACCGGCGTCATCGACTTCTCCGACAGCAAGGTCGACCCGAGCACCGGCACCATCAAGGTCCGTGCGGTGATCCCGAACCCGGAAGGCGACCTCCTGCCCGGCCAGTTCGTCCGCGTCGTCCTGGACGGCGCCAAACTCAACAATGCCGTGCTGATCCCGCAACGTGCGGTCATTCAGCTCCAGGCCGACAAAGCGGTCCTGGTGCTGAACAACAAGAACGTGGTCGAACCCCGTGTCATCCAGCTCGGCCAGGAGCGCGACAACGACTTCGTGGTCCGTGAAGGGCTGAAGGATGGCGATCGCGTCGTCGTCGACGGCGTGCTCAAGGCGCGTCCGGGCCAGCCGGTAAACCCGGTGCAGGCAGGCGCCAGTGCGCCAGCTGCGGCCGCCAAGTAAGGAGCCGGCATGTTCTCAAAATTCTTTATCGAACGGCCGATCTTCGCCAGCGTCATTTCGATCATCATCACCCTTGCCGGTCTGGTGTCGATGAAAGCGCTGCCGATCGAACAGTATCCGAACATCGTCCCGCCGGTCGTCTCGGTGACGACCGCGTACCCGGGTGCTTCGCCACAAGTCATTTCCGAAACCGTCGCCGCGCCGATCGAGCAGGAGGTCAACGGCGTCGAGGACATGATTTACATGCAATCGGCGGCCGCCTCCAACGGCGCGATGAACCTCAACGTCTACTTCAACATCGGCACCGACCCTGACCTGGCGACGATCAACGTCAACAACCGGGTTCAGGCCGCGCTGGCGCAACTGCCGGATACGGTGAAGAAGCAAGGCGTCACGGTGCAGAAGAAATCGACGTCGATTCTTGCCTTCGTCACGCTCGACTCGCCGGATGGCAGCCTCGATTCACTCTTCCTTGCCAACTACGCCAACCTCAACGTCGTCGATGCGCTGAAGCGCCTCAAGGGCGTTGGTGACACCACGGTGATCGGTGCCGGTGAATACGCGATGCGCGTCTGGCTGCGTCCGGACAAGCTGGCCCAGCTTGGCCTGAGCGCAAGCGACGTGATCAGCGCGATCAACGAGCAAAACCAGCAGTTCGCCGCCGGCAAGGTCGGTGCAGCGCCGACCAAGGAGCCGCTCGAATTCACGTATACCGCCAACGCCAAGGGCCGGCTGGAGAGCGTGGAAGAATTCGGCGACATCATCCTGCGTTCAAACGCGGATGGGTCGCAAACCAAGCTCAAGGACGTTGCCCGCATCCAGCTCGGCGCCGACAGCTATGACGTCGTCGCCAAGCACAACGGCAAGGACACCGTTGGTATCGCCGTCTATCTGCAGCCGGGCGCCAACGCGCTCCAGGTGCTCAATGAAGTGCGCACCACGATGGACGGGATGAAGTCGCGCTTCCCGAAGGGCATGGAATACAACATTCCGTATGACACGACCAAGTTCGTCAAAATCTCGATCGAAGAAGTCGTCCATACGCTGTTCGAAGCCATCATCCTCGTCTTCATCGTCGTCTATCTGTTCCTGCAGAATGCCCGCGCCACGCTGATTCCCTGCCTTGCCGTCCCGGTCTCGCTGATTGGTACGTTTGCCGGGATGTACGCACTCGGATTCTCGATCAACCTCCTGACGCTGTTCGGCATGGTGCTGGCCATCGGTATCGTCGTTGACGATGCGATCGTCGTACTGGAAAACGTCGAGCGGATCATGACGACCGAGAAGAAGTCGCCGAAGGAAGCCGCGATCAAGGCCATGGAGGAAGTCTCCGGTCCGGTCGTCGCCATCGTTCTGGTGCTGTGCTCGGTGTTCCTGCCTGTCGCCTTCATGGGCGGCATGACCGGCCAGATGTACAAGCAGTTCGCTGTCACCATTGCCGTTTCGGTCGTCATTTCCGGTCTGGTCGCACTGACGCTGACCCCTGCCCTCTGCGCCCTCATCCTCAAGCCGACCCATTCGGAACCGAACCGTTTCTTCCGCTGGTTCAACCGTAGCTTCGACAAGCTGACCAATGGCTATGTGGCCGGCGTGTCGTTCCTGAATCGTCGGGTCATGGTTGCCTTTACGCTGTTCGGCCTGATGATCGTGCTGCTGGTCGTGCTGTTCTACCGGGTGCCGGGCGGCCTTGTCCCCGATGAGGATCAAGGCTACCTGATGGTGATTCCGGTGATGCCGGACGCAGCATCGCTGAACCGGACCGAAGCCGTGACGCGCACGCTCGACGCAGGCTTCGTCAAGAACAAGGATGTTGACCAGGTTCTGACCTTCTCCGGCTTTGACCTGCTGTCGAGCACCTATCGCTCGAACGCCGCCGCAACCTTCCTGACCCTCAAGGACTGGAAGGAGCGCGAAGGCGAAGGCCAGGATTCGTTCTCGCTGGCGAAGCAAGCCATGGGCTTCGGCGCCAAATCGGTCAAGGATGCCGTGGTGCTGTCGTTCAACCCGCCGCCCATTACCGGCATGTCGACGACCGGTGGTCTTGAGGCCTATATCCAGAGCCGCGGCACGACCGATCCGAAGCAGATCGAAGCGGCGATCCAGTCGTTCCTCGAAGCAGCCAAGGCACGCCCGGAACTGTCCAGCGCCACGACGACCTATCGCGCCAACGTACCGCAGGTCTACTTTGACCTCGACCGCGAAAAAGCCAAGACGCTCGGCGTCCCGGTGGATCAGGTCTTCCAGACGCTGTCGGCCACGTTCGGTTCGCTCTACGTCAACGACTTCAACAAGTTCGGCCGAACCTACAAGGTGCAGCTGCAATCCGAAGCCGATTTCCGTTCGCGTACCAGCGATATCCGCAACGTCTTCGTCCGCTCGGCGAGCGGCCAGATGATTCCGCTCGACTCGCTGGTGACCGTCAAGCGCGTCACCGGGCCAGAACTGGTGGAACGCTTCAACGTGTTCGCCGCCGGCAAGGTCATGCTGCAACCTGCCCCGGGTTATTCGACCGGTCAGGCCATCAAGGCTGCCGAAGAAGTCGCGAACCAGGATCTGGGCTCGGACTTCACGCTGGCCTGGATGGGTAGCGCGTACCAGCAAAAGCTTGCGGGCAGCACGTCGACCCAGGCGTTCGTGTTCGGGATCATCATGGTGTTCCTGATCCTCGCTGCACAGTACGAGCGCTGGACCCTGCCAATCGCCGTCGTCACCGCGGTGCCGTTCGGTCTGTTCGGTGCGCTGTTGGCGGTGTGGATGCGCAACCTGAACAACGACGTCTACTTCCAGATCGGCTTGGTCACGCTGATCGGCCTGGCGGCGAAGAACGCGATCCTGATCGTCGAATTCGCGGTCGAGAAGCACCATGAAGGGATGTCGCTGCTCGACTCGGCGATCGAGGCCGCGAGACTGCGCTTCCGTCCGATCATCATGACCTCGCTGGCCTTCATCCTCGGTTGCGTCCCGCTCGTCACCTCAAGCGGTGCCGGCGCAGCCAGCCGTCACTCGATCGGCACCGGCGTGATCGGCGGCATGCTCGCCGCCACCTGCCTTGCCACCTTCTTCGTTCCGCTCTTCTTCCGATTGATCATGGGCCTGGGCCAGAAGAAAGAAGCCACCACGCCGTCGGGAGATACCCATGCCTAAGTTGAAAGTCCTTACCGTCGCGCTCTCGCTGGCACTGCTGTCCGGCTGCGCGCTGTTCCAGCCGGACACCCAGGCACCGCAAATGCCGCTGCCTTCGACCTCGCAGGCGCAAGCCGAATGGATCCGCGACAGCTGGTGGAAACAGTTTGACGATCCGACCCTCGATCAATTGATCGAGGCGGCCCGCACCAATAACCAGAATCTGGCGTTTGCCTCGGCGCGTGTCGATCAGGCACGTGCGGTGCTCGGCATCAACTCCGCCGCGCAATTGCCGCGCGTCGACCTCGGCGCAGGCGGCAGCCGCCAGAAGGCGTCCGAAAAGGGCGTGTCACCGGCACTCGGCACCTACAACGAGTATCAGGTGGCCGGTTCGGCCAGTTGGGAAATCGACCTGTGGGGCAAGCTCGCCAACCTGAGCGAGGCGGCACGGCGTGATTACCTCAGCGCCACGTACAACCGCGATGGCGTCGAACTGTCGCTGTACGCCGAAGTCGCGCAGACCTACTTCAATCTGCGAGCGCTGGATGCGCAACTGCGCATTGCCAACGACACGGTAAAATCGCGTGAAGAGACTTACGCGCTGCAAACCAAACGCTTCAAGGGTGGCCTGATCTCCGAACTGGACGTTCGTCAAGCCGAGTCGGAACTCGACATCGCCCGCGCCGCCGTTCCGGACCTCGTCAGCTCGGTCGCCAGAACCGAAGGTGCGCTGGGCGTACTGGTCGGCTCCGATCCGAAGACGATCATCGAGTCCACGCCGGCTCGCGGCAAACCGATCGAACAGCTCGACCGGGCACCGACGATCCCGGCCGACCTGCCATCGGACCTGCTGTTGCGCCGCCCGGACATCCAGTCTGCCGAAGCCACGCTGATCGGCACGCGGGCCCGCGTCGAGGCCGCTCGCGCAGCCTACTTCCCGACGATTTCGCTGACCGGCTTGTTCGGCGTGCAGAGTCTGGCGTTTGGCGACCTGTTCACCGGCGCGGCCCAGACCTGGGCATTCGCCGGCAATCTGGCCATGCCGCTGTTTGATGGCGGCTTGACCGCGGCCCAGGTCGACCAGGCCCGTGCCATCGAGAAGCAGGCGCTGGCCAACTACCGACTGACCGTGCAGCAGGCGTTTGCCGACGTGCGCGGTGCGCTGGTATCGAACGGCGAATCCACCAAAAAGACCAAGGCTCAGTCCGATCGCGTCGTCGCCCTGCAGCGGCAGTACAAGCTGGCCAATCTGCGTTACGACAACGGCTACTCCAGCTATCTGGAAGTCCTGGATGCCGAACGCAGCCTGTTCGACGCCCGGCTCTCGCTGGTCGATGCGCAGCTTGCCGAAGCCACAAGCAGGGTCGCACTGTACAAGGCAGTAGGCGGCGGCTGGCGATCGCCGGACTCGCAAGCCAAGTCCTAAGTCACACTATCAGTGCTCGGGCCCGGTCAATCCGGGCCCTTTTCTATTCTGGCCAGGCGTGCCGCAACACGGCCGCGGCATCCTTCCCCGACCAGGCCGCGCCAAAAATGCCGCCAGCACCGCCCGAAGCAAGTTGTCCACGTACGAATGCCCCGGCAACACGCGGCTTGGCATGTTGCAGCAGCAACGCCGCCTGCATCAGCTGAGCCAGCCGGCTGACCAGCTGACGCGCCGTCGCCTCGCTCGCCTGCCATAGCTGATCCGGCAGCGCGCGCAACATGGCGTCATAGGTCTGGTTCTGCCCGCGAGCCCTGGCCAGCTCGGCCAGCAGCACCTCAACGACCTCCGGCTGACGCTGCAAGCTCCGCAACACGTCGAGGCACATCACGTTGCCGGCACCCTCCCAGATCGAATTCACCGGCGCCTCGCGGTAGGCGCGAGCCAGACGAAACCCCTCGCAGTAGCCATTGCCACCCAGCACCTCGATGGCCTCGGCGATCAGCATTTCGGCCCGTTTGCAGACCCAGAATTTGGCAACCGGGGTCAACAGCCGATACAGCAAGGACTCCTCTGCCGCCTGCTCACCCGATGCATGCGCCAATCGCAAGGTGAGCCACATCGACGCTTCCGATTCGACCGCCATATCGGCCAGCACAGCCTGCATCAGCGGCGCATCCACCAATCTTCCACCAAATGCCTGCCGGTGCCGGGCGCTGTGAATCGCCTCCATCAGCGCCATGCGCATCAAGCCAGCCGAGGCCAATGCGCAATCGAGCCGGGTTCGAGCAGCGACCGTCAGCAAGGTCGCAATGCCACGTCCCGGCTCGCCCACCGGATAAGCCAGCGCGCCGTCGAATTCCACTTCGGCGCTGGCGTTCGAGCTATTGCCCAGCTTGTCCTTCAAGCGCAGATAGCGGATGGCATTGAGCGCATCGTCGTCAAGCCGCCGCGGCATGAAATAGCAACCCAATCCCATCGGAGCCTGCGCCAGCACCAGATGTGCATCCGCCTGCGGTACAGAAAAGAACCATTTGTGACCGTAAAGCCGAACCGAGTCGCCCTGAGGCTCGGCCCGGGTATCGTTGCGGCGCAAATCCGATCCGCCCTGCTTCTCCGTCATTCCCATGCCAATCAGAACGCCGCGCTTGAACGCCCCGTATCGCGGCCGCGAGTCGTAGCGATCCGACAGCAACGGCGCGTGCCATGACCTTAGCGCCGATTGCTCCAGCAACAGGGGAATAGCAGCATGGGTCATCGTGATCGGGCAAAGGCTGCCGGCCTCAAGCTGCGCCTGCAAATAAAAACCGGCGGCCCTGGCCACGTGAGCCCCCTCGCGCGGCGCGGCCCAGGGTGCGTTGTGCAATCTGGCGGCGAGTGCGTTGTCCAGTAATGCATGCCAGCCGGAGTCAAACACAAACTCGTCGACCCGCAGCCCGAGACGATCGTACTGCCGCAGTTGCGGTGGATTTTGATTTGCCCCATCGGCAATATCCAGCCAAGCATCGTCATAGAGCAAGCGCCCCCGCCGATGCAGCCCCCGGCCCGCCCACGACGCCGAGAATGCACGCAAGGCCGATTGCAACGCCGCATCTCGGCCGAACAGATCGACGTCCACCAGTCTTGGCACCTGATTGTCCGACATCCCATCACCCCGCCCCGATTGATTTTGATCTAGGGCAAGGACCAAGGCATTGCCGTCAAGCCTCATCGATTGCCCGACGGGCGGCGTTCAGCTAAAATGCGCAGCTTCTGCGGGCGTCGTCTAATGGTAAGACACTAGCTTCCCAAGCTCGGAACACGGGTTCGATTCCCGTCGCCCGCTCCAGAATCCAAACAGCGCTCGGCGGCCCTAGGCGGCTCCGAGCGCTTTGTTTTACTGGGTTCCAGCCTGAATCGCCCCACCAATCACGCTACCAATCGCCCCCCTCGAATCGCAACGAATTCGCACAAAATTCGCACGCATTTTGAACCGTATTCTGACCGAATGAGTTTGGCGACTAGACGCACAAGCCGAGGCGAAAATTGCTGCAGTAGCGTCAACTCCTCGCCCAAAGCTCGCCCGCCGTAAACACGGCAGACTGTCTCATTCGCCTACCCCCGCCCCAGACCTCCGGCAATGGAGTATCTGGCCATGCTGCACTCCTGCTTGAGCCCCTTGAACTCCTTGAGCCGCTGCGCTTCGGCAACGGCCACGCCGGCGTACTTGGCCTTCCAGCTATACCAGGTTGCTTCGGCGATGCCGTATTTGCGGCACAGCCAGGCCGCCTTCATGCCGGCTTCGCCTTCTTTGAGGATGCCGATGGCTTGTTCGTCGGTGAATCTCCACTTCATTGCCGCTCCCTTGTGATGGAACGGACTCTACATCGTCACCGGATTAAATGAGGGGAGCAGGTCTCAGAACAACTACCCCAACCGATCGGCCAGCCATATCTCCCTCACCACCCGCAAAATGATATTTGCTACCAACTGACTCGACGGCAAGAGCGTGTGAACAACCTGAACTTGAATTTGGTTTGCAAGCCATGGCGCAACGACTTCGGAGACCGAAACGACTCCATCATTCATTTCCATACCAAATGGCCCAAATTTCCGCTGAAATCCCTTCACCCCGACCACGGCAGTCGTGGGAATGGAAAGGGCCGCAATGGCGCCCATGCGTCCGGGAGAGCCGAGCAGTTGCCCGCAGTCTCCAGCTAAAACCCGAAACAGTAAATTCCGCTGAAACCGTGTCGCGAGGCGGGCCTCCTTCAGCGGAGACCCCAGCAAAAAAGCGTGACGAGGAAGACCCGCATCCTTAGGAAACGTAGTTAGCGCCGCACGAAGCAATACGCCACCAAGCGAATGCCCGACAACCATATACTCGCCCTGCATTGCCAAAGCCGAGAGCCGGCGCTGCAGACGAATAACTATCGCATCGAAATCCTCCAAGGCGGCAGCGTATCCGAATGTCTCCGTCCTCAAGCCTGCACGACGCAAACGATGCAACATTGGCCAACCCGATATCGGCGAGCGCCCCATTCCGTGAACGAAGAGAACAAGCAATCCATCCCCCTGCAAGCCATGTTTGCAGTAACGGCCAACTTCAAATGTCAGAGTTCGCTCGCCAAGCCCCTTCGCACCAGGGTCATCAAGCAATTGAGGGAAGTCACCGCTTAACCCCGTCTCGGCTTTGCCTTCGCCGATCCATTGATGGCAACCGCGGCACGAATGAGTGCAATGAACATTGATCTCCCCCCTTCTTAAAGATCAATCGCGCGCCTTGTGTTCCCGTCGAGACTCGAATTGAAAAGCCCGGCCGGATCCTCCAGCAAGGCGCCCTTGGCAAAGGTCAGCTTCACTTTCGATTTGTAGGACTCGCCGGTACAAACAATGCCGTCGCGTAACCAGGCTGGCGTCCCCATCCACTTCCACTCCTCGACGACGTCCGGGACCGCCTCTTTGATGAGTTTGCGCATATGACTCAAGATCGCCCCGCGCCAATCCCCGAGTTCGGCGATCCTTTGATCAATCAGTTCCGATGCCGACCGCGCCTTGATCGAATCCGACTTATTCATGCCTTTCCTCCCAAACCCGCGCTTCAGCGACCGATCGGGCGCCCTACAAAGCGACCTCGTCCAACAGAGTACTAGCCCCCGACACTCATGAGTCCGAACGCCTGACCGATTGCAACGGGACATTCTGAATCTGCACGTCTCCAGGAGGAGATCTGGACTAGCGCTGCAGCCCCCCCACTCCCATGACATAAACTAGGTTATTCACCCGCCCCGCGACAGCGACCCTCGATGAACCTCAATCTACGCCCCGCCACCCCGGCCGATGCCACGCAACTTGCGGCGATCCTGATCGATTCATGCGCCCAGTTCATGCCCTATGCACCGTCAGCACACCCGGACGAAGCGATACATCAGGTCGCACACCATCTTATTCCGTCGGGAGGCGTTACCGTGGCGCAGATCGATGCCCCGGTGATCGGGCTTGTCGCCACCGAGCACGCCGGATTCATCAGATGACAGTTGCCCCTGCGCTGGTCGGCCGGGGCATCGGCACCTTGCTCCTGGCGCATGCCATGGGTACATTGCCGCAACCGATCCGCTTGCGCACTTTCCAGGCCAATCTCGGCGCCCAGCGATTCTATGAACGCCACGGGTTTGCCGCGATCGAACTCACCGATGGCCATGCAAACGAAGAACGCTGCCCCGACGTGCTGTACGAGCTGGCTCAGCGGTGTGACCGAGGCTGATCTTCGACGCCAAGGCCAAGCCAGCCGGGCCACCCCAATAAAACGTCACGCCCCATTCATCACCGCATTACCGCGACATGTGCGTCAACTTCATCCCCACACCGCCGACCGTCCTGCCTGGCCATTTTCATACACCCGATCCACTCGGCGAATGGAAAGACGAAGTCTGGCAGGACTATCTGGCGCCAGTCATCATCCATGACGATAGCGGTCAGCGGCAGGCGCTGCTGGCGAGCTACGGCATGGTGCCCAAGCACCAAATGCCCCCCGGCACCAAGCCGTTCAGCACCATGAACGCGCGAGCGGAAACGGTGGATAACAAGCGTTCGTACCGCACAGCATGGGAAAAGGGCTATCGCTGCCTGGTACCGATGACGGCATTTTTCGAGCCTTGCTACGAAAGCGGCAAGGCCGAGCGGATGAAAATCGGCATGGCCGACGGCGCGCCCTTTGCGGTCGCCGGCCTGTGGCGCCCCTGGAAAGCGGAAAACGGCGGCTATACCTTCAGCTTTACGCAACTGACCATCAATGCCGATCACCATCCGCTGATGCGGCGCATGCACAAGCCCGACGATGAAAAACGCTCGCTCGTCATCGTGCCCGAGACGGACTACGACGCTTGGCTGAACTGCGCCGACCCGACGCAGGCACGTCGTTACCTGCGGGATTTTCCGGCCGACCTCATGCTGGCTACGGCCCCAAGCCAGCAACAACGGCCACTTTTCGGCGCGTGACACGCATGCTGCCCGCGCCGGTGCTTTGCGGCAAAATGCGTCCTCCACGCCTTTAACGGCGAGCCGCCACCGTTCCCATGGACAGCCACATCCGTCGCCAACTCAAGCAGCTCAAGCAATCACTGCAGACCCGCGCCCAAGCGGTGCCGGTGCGCGCACCCTCGCCACCGCCGCAAGACGACCACACGCTGTTCATGAACGCAGCGCGAGGCAGTACGCCGTTACGACAAGCCGCACGCCACCCTCACCCCAGCTCGCCCCCCAGTCCCTGGCCACAACGCCAGCACGCCGAACTCGCGGTCCACACCGAATCCATGAGCGACTTCTGGCCATGGGATGAACTGGCCGCCGGCGAAGAGCTGCTCTATCTGCGGCCCGGCCAGAAACTGGACACATTGAAAAAACTACGTCGCGGCCATTGGCTGGTTCAGGCCGAACTCGACCTGCACGGTTACGCCAGCGAGGCGGCTCGGCAGCAGGTCGCCGAGTTCCTGCACGCAGCGCAGCAGGCGCGCCGCCGCTGCATACGCATCATCCACGGCAAGGGTTTGAGCTCGAAAAACGCTGAGCCGGTGCTGAAGCTCAAGCTGCGCAACTGGCTGGTCCAGCGCGACGAGGTGCTGGCATTCAGCCAGGCCAGGCCGGCCGACGGCGGCAGTGGCGCGGTACTGGTGCTACTGAAGT
Organism: Jeongeupia wiesaeckerbachi; assembly: GCF_050916355.1. Taxonomy (GTDB): domain Bacteria; phylum Pseudomonadota; class Gammaproteobacteria; order Burkholderiales; family Chitinibacteraceae; genus Jeongeupia; species Jeongeupia wiesaeckerbachi. The sequence goes on along the minus strand of NZ_CP136946.1, from coordinate 2,965,624 downwards.
CAAAGCGCAACCGCTGACTTCAAGCTCGCTTAACTGGCCGGGCATAGAGTTTTCATTTATCGTGTCGGCGCCGCATCTTTTGACAGAAAGATGACAGCCTGAAGACAAATCAAAACGCCTTTTACCGGACTCTTGCATGACCGATTTCGCCAACAAGCGCTGGCCCAAATGGCTGCTCCTCGTTTCATTTGCCGTGCTGTGGTTCAGCACGCTGGGCTACCGCAAGCTGATCTCGCCCGACGAGGGCCGCTACGCCGAGATCGGCCGGGAAATGCTGGCGAGCGGCGACTGGCTGACGCCGCGACTCAACGGCATCAAGTATTTCGAAAAGCCCATCCTGCAATACTGGGCCACCGCGACGAATTTCAAACTCTTCGGCGAAACCGAATTCGCCGCGCGCCTTTGGCCGGGGCTGACCGGCTTCATCGCCGTGATCGCGCTGTACTTCACGGCCAAGCGCCTGTTTCGCCGCAAACCGGACGCCGAGACGCGGGCGATTGGCGCCGCAACCATTCTGGCCAGCAGCCTGTGGTGGATCGGAAACGGTCACTTCCTGACGCTCGACATGGGCGTATCGAGCTTTCTGGCGATCGCCCTGTTTGCCTTCGTCTGGGCGCAACAGGACGACACCACACCACACGAGAATCGCAACGCAATGCTTGTCGCTTGGGGGGCGATTGCGCTGGCGATCATGTCCAAGGGGCTGATCGGCCTGGTCTTTCCGGGCGGCACGCTGCTGATCTATTCGCTGTGGACCCGAGACTGGAAACCGTGGACGCGGATGCACTTCGTCAAGGGCATCGCCTTGCTGCTGCTGATTTCGGCACCTTGGTTCGTGATGGTGTCGCGCGCCAACCCCGAGTTCGCCCACTTCTTCTTCATCCACGAGCATTTTCAGCGTTTTGCCACCGATCAGGCACGCCGTGACGGCGCCTGGTACTACTTCGTTCCGGTCCTGATCGCCGGCATGCTGCCGTGGGCCGCCCTGCTGCCGCAGATATTCCGCACCGGCTGGGCCAGCAACAACGCCCAGCGCTTTCAGACACAACGCTTTCTGTTTGTCTGGGCCGTGCTGATTTTCGCATTCTTCTCCAAATCGCACTCCAAACTGCCGTCTTACATCCTGCCTATGTTTCCGGCGCTGGCACTGCTGGCCGGCTTCGTACTCACCGATCTGCGGCGCCGCAGCTGGCTGTGGCTCAGCGGCACGATGCTGGCACTCGGCGTAGTGCTGATGGTGGCAGCGCCCTTCATCGCTGCTAAGGGCAGCGACAAAACGCCGCAGATCTACAACGCCGCGTTTTCGCACTGGGTCCTCGTCGGCGGCATCGCCATTACCGTGCTCGCCGCGCTGGCGCTATGGAGCGCGCTGCGCCGCCGCTTCGACCTGACGCTGATCGCACTCGCCGCTACCGGATTGATAGGCGCGCAGATTCCGATGCTCGGTCACAACGAATTCGCCGAGACCAACTCGAGCTATCACCTGATCGAGGCGATCAAACCGCAGCTCAAGCCCGGAAGCACCGTCTACATGTACCGTTACTATGATCAGACGGTACCGTTCTACCTGAAGCGCCCGGTACAACTGGTTGAATACGAAGACGAATTCACCCTCGGCCAGCAGCAGGAGCCGGACAAGAAAATGAACGACGAAGACTTCCTGCGGCACTGGCATAACGACCCAGCACCGGTTGCCATCACCAATCCGGACCGCTTCCGTGAATTGCAGCAACAGGGGCTGGCCATGCAGATCATCGCCAGCGACCCGCGCCGCATCGTGATTACGCGCCCCGCTTCTGCATCGACCCAAGCGTCGAACTAGGACAAGCCATGGAATTCCTACCCTTCACACGCCCGAGCATCGACGAAGACACCATCGCCGATGTCGCCCAGGTGCTGCGCTCCGGCTGGATCACCAGCGGCCCCAAGGTGGCTGCGCTTGAAGCCGCGCTGTCCGACTACTTCGGTGGTCGACCGGTTCGCGTCGTTACCTCGGCAACCGGTGCCATGGAGATCGCGCTGCGACTGATCGGCCTGCAGCCAGGAGACGAGATCATCACCACGGCAATGACCTGGGTCGCCACCAGCAACGTCATCATCAACGCCGGCGGCAAGCCGGTGTTTGTCGACATCGACCCGGTCACGCGCAATATCGATCTCAATCTGATCGAAGCCGCGATCACGCCGCGCACGCGTGCGATTCTGCCGGTCGATCTGGCCGGCCTGCCGGTCGATCGCGACCGCCTCTACGCCCTTGCTGACAAGTACAAGCTGCGCGTGATCGAGGACGCGGCCCAATCGCAGGGCGCGACCTGGGACGGCAAGCGCATCGGCAGCTTCGGCGATCTGTGTTCGGTCTCCTTCCATCCGAACAAGAACATGACGACGATCGAGGGCGGCGCACTGGTGATGAACACACCAGAAGAAGCGCGGCTGTTCGAAAAATGGCGCCTGCAGGGCGTCACCCGGCTCCCCGATGGCACGATGGATGTCGACCTGCCCGGCGGCAAATACAACCTCACCGACGTCGCGGCTGCGGTCGGCCTCGGCCAGTTGAAACGACTCGACGCCTTCAACAAACGCCGCCGCGAACTGGCCGATCGCTACTTCGCCAAGATCGACCGCTCGCTCGGCCTCGCGCTGCCCGTCGAATCGGCACAGAGCAACTGGCACATGTTCCAGGTGCTGCTGCCGCTTGAACGGATAAACATCAATCGCGGCGAATTCATCGCCCGAATGAAGGACCTGGGCGTCGGCGTCGGCGTCCATTACCCGGCGCTGCACCTGTTCAGCTATTACCGTGGCCTCGGCTACACCGAAGGCATGTACCCGCACACCGAGCGAGTGGGTGCCAGCACGATCAGCCTGCCGCTGTTCCCGGCGATGATCGAATCGGACGTCGACCGCGTTTGCGATGCGCTTCGCACCGTGCTGACCGCAGCCTTGAGCGACTGACGGCGATGACTTCATCGCCGCTTAAGTCTTCGGACGCATCATCGGTTTCCATGATGCACGCCCACACCACCGAACTTGCCGCCATGACCGAACCCACCGTTTCCGTGGTCATCCCGGTGTACAACGAGGAAGACGGCCTTGCCGCGCTGTTCGACCGCCTTTACCCGGCGCTCGACGCACTCGGCAAGTCGTACGAAATCCTGTTCATCAACGACGGCAGCCGTGACCGGTCGCCGGCCCTGCTGGCCGAGCAATTCCACAAGCGCCCGGACGTGACCCGGGTCATTCTGTTCAACGGCAATTTCGGCCAGCATCGCGCAATTCTGGCCGGCTTCGAACACGCTCGCGGCCAGCAGATCGTTACGCTCGACGCCGACCTGCAAAATCCGCCCGAAGACATCAAGACGCTGCTTGATGAAATGGACAAGGGCCATGATTACGTCGGCTCGATCCGTCGCCAGCGCAACGACTCGGTCTGGCGCCACGTTGCCAGCCGGGCAATGAACCGGCTGCGCGAGAAACTCACCAAAATCAAGATGACCGACCAGGGCTGCATGCTGCGCGCCTACAGCCGCCGGATCATCGACACGATCAATATGTGCAACGAGATGCACACTTTTATTCCGGCGCTGGCGTTCTCGTTCGCGCAGCACCCGACCGAAGTCGTCGTCGGCCATGAAGAGCGCTTTGCCGGCGAATCGAAGTATTCGCTCTACAGCCTGATCCGACTCAACTTCGACCTGATGACCGGCTTCTCGATCGTCCCCTTGCAGATGTTCTCGATGCTCGGCATGGTGATCTCGACGCTGTCGGGCTTTCTGGTGCTTTACCTCGTTGGCCGCCGCATCGTGGTCGGCCCCGAGGAAGGCGGACTGTTCACGCTGTTCGCGATTGCCTTTCTGCTGATCGGCATCGCGCTGTTCGGCATCGGTCTCTTGGGCGAGTACATCGGCCGCATTTACCACGAAGTTCGCCAGCGGCCGCGCTACCTGATTGCCGGCATCCTCGAAAAGCGGGCCGGCGAATGACGCGCGCCGTTGTATTCGCCTATCACGACGTCGGTGTCCGCAGCCTCAAGGTCCTGCTGGCCCACGGCGTCCGGCTCGAACTGGTCGTCACCCACGAAGACAACCCGGACGAGAACATCTGGTTCGGCTCGGTCGCGCAGCTATGCCGCGACTACGACATTCCCTGCATTGCGCCGGCCGATCCGAACGTTGGCGAGGTCGAAGCGCGCATTGCCGCGCTGGCGCCGGATTTCGTGTTCTCGTTCTATTACCGCCACATGCTGAAGGCGCCGATTCTCGCCGCACCGAGTCGTGGCGCCTTCAATCTGCACGGCTCGCTGCTGCCGAAGTACCGCGGTCGCGTACCGGTGAACTGGGCGATCATTCACGGCGAAACGGAAACCGGCGTCAGCTTGCACGTGATGAACATCAAGCCGGACAACGGCGCGATCGTCGATCAGGTCGCCGTACCCATCCTGCCGGACGACACCGCCCGTGACGTTTTTGCCAAAGTCACGGTCGCCGGCGAGCTGTGCCTGAATCGCGCGCTACCGCAGTTGATCGCCGGCACGGCAACGCTCACCTCGCAGGACCTGCGCCTTGGTGCTTATTTCGGCGGTCGCAAGATGGAGGACGGTCGCATCGACTGGACGCAATCGGCGACGCAGCTACACAACCTGGTCCGTGCGGTAACACATCCCTATCCCGGCGCATTCAGCGACACGCCGCTAGGCCGGCTGACGCTGTGGCGCACGCGCTGCGTCACCGACGCCCCCGCCATCCCGAGCACCCGATCGGCCACACTCTGGGCGGCATCCGGGCGACTCTGGCTGCGCATGGCCGACGGCAGCCTGTTGCGCATCCTCGACGCCGAACTGAACGACGCACCGCTAGCGCCAGCAGTACTCAACGCTCCGCTTGTATTCGACCTCTGATTCGCCCACATCCCTCCATAGGCAAAGAACATGAAAAAAGTCCTCATCCTCGGCGTCAACGGTTTCATCGGCCACCACCTGACCAAGCGCATTCTCGAGACGACCGACTGGGAAGTGTTCGGCATGGACATGCACGTCGGCAAGGTCGGCGAATTCCTCGATCATCCGCGCTTCAACTTCTTCGAGGGCGACATCACCATCAATCAGGAATGGATCGAGTATCACGTCAAGAAGTGCGACGTCGTCCTGCCGCTGGTTGCCATCGCCACGCCAGCCACGTACGTGCAGGCGCCGCTGCGCGTCTTCGAACTCGACTTCGAAGCCAACCTGCCAATCATCAAATGGTGCGTGAAATACAAGAAGCGTGTGGTGTTCCCGTCGACGTCCGAAGTCTACGGCATGTGCAAGGACGAGGAGTTCGACCCGGAGAACTCCGAACTGGTCTACGGCCCGATCAATAAGCCGCGCTGGATTTACGCCTGCTCGAAGCAGCTGATGGACCGCGTCATCGCCGCCTACGGCCAGCAGGAAGGCCTCGACTACACGCTGTTCCGCCCGTTCAACTGGATCGGTGCCGGTCTCGACAGCATCCACACGCCGAAAGAAGGCTCGAGCCGCGTCATCACGCAGTTCCTGGGCCACATCGTTCGTGGCGAGACGATCAAGCTGGTCGATGGCGGCAATCAGAAGCGTGCGTTCACCTATATCGATGACGGCATCAGCGCGCTGATGAAGATCATCGACAACAAGGACGGCAAGGCCTCGGGGCAGATCTACAACATCGGCAACCCGGTCAACAACTACTCGGTGCGCGAGCTGGCGACGATGATGATCGACCTCGCCAGGCAGTATCCGGAATACGCCGAAGGCGTCGCCAAGGTGCAGGTCGTCGAGACCACGTCGGGCGAGTACTACGGCAAGGGCTACCAGGACGTGCAAAACCGCGTCCCCAAGATTGACAACACCAGACACGATCTCGACTGGTCACCGACGGTCGGCATGGCCGATGCGCTCAAGGGCATCTTCGACGCCTACAAGGATCAGGTTGCCGAAGCACGCGCACTGATCAACTGATCCGCATCACCGCCTTTCGCAACACCGGAAAACCGGAAGCACCGCTTCCGGTTTTTTGCCGTCTGAATGCCCGCTCGCCCGTATAATCCAGAGCGCACTCTGCGCACGAAACGGACCACTATGCCCGCCCCGACGAATCCGACCGACATTGCCAGAGAAACACTCAGGCAGCTGATGCTGCGCCGGATTCCGCCGACGCCGGACCACTACGCAGAAATCTACGACGGCATCGCTGAAACCCCGGAAGACGAGCGCGTTCCGCCGCTGATGCGGGAGATCGACCGGGCCTTGCACGCACTACCACGCCAGGGCCAGGAGTTCCTGCGCTTGATCAAGCAGATGCGCCAATCGGCGCGCCTTGGTGAATGGCAGGACATTCCGCCGCAAGTCATACGCGCGATCGAATTGCAGGGCGGCCAGGCCAATCTGGCGCTACCGTGGGCCGACCTGGTTCGCGAGCTTGTTCGGCTTTGGGACATGCGCAATCCGCTGTACACGCCGACCCGCAAGCAGGAAACGCTCGAGCGGGTGCTGATCCACTTCAGCAACGAACCCGACCAGCTCAACGAAAAGCTGGCCGCGCTGCTGCAAGCATGGAACGAGACCAGTGGCGAATCGGCCGACTCGATCAGCCTGGCCCCCATCGGTGAAGACAGCCTGCTGAGCGACACGGTGATCGAGTCCGGCGACGGCGCTTGGCGGGATTGGCGTGAAGCGGTAACGCAGGCGCTCGAGCTCGGCGTCCTTCCGCCACTGCTCGCCCACGACCCGGAACTGGCCGATGAGGTTCGCCACATCAGCAACGAGGCCCGCGCGCTGAGCAGCGAGCACGATCTGCAAAAATGGCTGCCCCGACTGAAGAAACTCTGGCTCAGAATCGAGCTGCAGGGCCAGCAGGACCGGCGACTGGCCGACGGGCTGCTCAGCCTGCTGCGACTGCTCACCGACAATATGAGCGAGCTGCTGGTCGACGACAGCTGGCTGCAGGGCCAGGTAGCGGTGGTGCAGGAAATCATGGCTCGCCCGCTCAATATGCGACTGATCTACGACGCCGAGGCCGGCCTCAAGGAAGTGATCTACAAGCAAAGCCTGCTCAAGCACAATCTGCACGATGCGCAGAGTACGCTGAAAAGCATGGCGACCACCTTCCTCGACCGGCTTGGCTCACTGTCGGCCAGCACCGAGCAATATCAGGAGCGGATACGCCAGTACGCCGAAAAAATCCAGACGGCCAACAACCCTGCCAGCCTCAAATTCGTGCTCGACGACATCATGCACGACACGCGCACGCTGCAACTGGACGTGTTGCGCTCGCGCGATGAACTGGTCACCGCCCGGCAAGAAGCCGATTTTGCACAGCAACGGGTGATGCAGCTGGAGCGCGAATTGCGCGAAGTCAGCGAAAAAGTCCGCGAGGACCAGCTGACCGGCGCCTTGAATCGCCGCGGGCTGGAAGACGCCTACGAGGTCGAACTCTCGCGCATGGCACGTCAGCACGCCACGATGGCGCTGGCGCTGCTCGATATCGACAACTTCAAGAAACTGAATGACCAGATGGGTCACGCCGCCGGCGACAGCGCACTGGTGCATCTGGTGCAGGTCATTCGTGATCTGTTGCGCCCCACCGATGTGGTGGCGCGCTACGGCGGTGAAGAGTTCGTTCTGCTGCTCCCGGATACCGAGCTCGACGACGCGATCCAGATACTGCAACGGCTGCAGCGAGAGCTGACGCGGCGATTCTTCATGCACAACAACGACAAGCTACTGATCACCTTCAGCGCTGGCGTGACGATTGTCGCCCCGAACGAGCACCGCGCACACGCGATCGAGCGCGCCGATCACGCTATGTACCGCGCCAAACTGCTGGGCAAGAACCGCGTTGAGGCCGAGCTTTCAGGCAACGGCACAACGGGATAAAAAAAGCGGCCTCAGGCCGCTTTTTTTTTGGTCGCTCGGTCTATTAAACCGACTCAGCAAAAACCTCATCCTGCAAAACGGTCGCCGTCCCAAGCTTGGCCACGACAATGCCGGCCGCGTGGTTGGACCAGCTCATTGCTTCGGGCAGCTGCAAGCCGGCCGCCAGCATCAAACCCAGCGTTGCAATCACCGTATCGCCAGCACCGGACACATCGAACACTTCCCGCGCCAAAGTCGGCTGATGCACGACGCCATTGCTGCGGAACAGCGTCATGCCCTCTTCGCTGCGGGTCACCAGCAACGCCTCGAGATCGAGCTGCTTGCGCAGATCCTGCGCCTTAGCGGTCAGATCGGCTTCATCGCGCCAGTCCCCGGCCACTTGACGGAACTCGCTGCGGTTCGGCGTCAACAACGTGGCGCCGCGATAGCGCGAGTAATCATCACCCTTCGGGTCAACCAGCACCGGTTTGCCCGCCGCCCGCGCTGCGGCAATCATCTCGTAAACGTGGCGCAAACCGCCCTTGCCATAGTCCGACAGAATCACGACGTCGGTGTCTGCTAGCATGCGCCGGAAGTCGTCAAGCTTGGCCGCCAGTATTTCGTGACTTGGCTTTTCTTCGAAATCGATCCGCAGCAACTGCTGCTGCCTCGCCAGTACCCGCAGCTTCACCGTCGTGGCAATTTCCGGATCACGGTAGAGCGATGTCTTGACGCCGTCATCCTGCAACAGCTTTTCCAGACTACGTCCCGCCTCGTCATCACCGACGACGGCCAGCAAGGTCGCCTGGCCGCCGAGCGACGCGATATTGCGTGCAACATTGGCAGCGCCACCCGCACGCTCGTCGGTCTTGCGGATCCGCGCCACGGGAACCGGCGCCTCGGGCGAGATGCGCTCGACGTCGCCGAACCAGTAACGGTCGAGCATCACATCGCCGACCACCATGACCCGCGCACCGGCGATCGCCGCTTTCAAGGCGGCAACGGATTGACCAGTCGGCAACATCATTTGCGCCCGATCGCGTCGTACTCGAGCCCCTGCGCGCGCACCGCGGCCGGCTCGTACAGATTGCGGCCGTCAATGATCAGCGGGGTTTTCAGTGCCAGCTTGATCGCATCGAAATCCGGCGCGCGGAACTGCTTCCACTCGGTCACGATCAACAGCGCGTCGGCACCGCCGAGCGCATCCATCGGGTTCTCGGCGTAATCGATACGGTCGCCGATCACCCGGTGTGCCTCATGATTGGCAACCGGGTCGAAACCGCATACCGTTGCGCCGCGGGCCAGCAAGCCATCGATCAACGTCAGGCTCGGTGCTTCGCGCATATCGTCGGTCCCCGGCTTGAACGCCAGACCCCACACCGCAAAACGTCGGCCGCTGAGGTCGTCACCGAAGCGCGCGACAACCTTATCGATCAGGCGCTGTTTTTGCGCTTCATTGGCTTCTTCAACGGCGGCGAGCACGCGTAGCGGCACGCCATTTTCCTCGCCGGTTTTCTGCAGTGCCTTGACGTCCTTGGGGAAGCACGAACCACCGTAGCCGCAGCCCGAGTACAGAAAACTGTAGCCGATGCGCGGGTCGGAGCCGATGCCGCGGCGTACCAGTTCGATATCGGCGCCAAGCACTTCGGCCAGATTGGCCAGCTCGTTCATGAAGGAAATCCGCGTCGCCAGCATGGCGTTGGCCGCGTACTTGGTCAGTTCGGCCGAGCGGATGTCCATCACCAAGGTGCGATCGTGGTTGCGCTGGAACGGATGGTACAGCGCACGCATGGTGTGAATGGCCTGATCGTCCTCGGCGCCGATGACGATACGGTCGGGACGCATGAAATCCTCGACGGCGGCACCTTCTTTCAGGAACTCCGGGTTCGATACCACGCTGAAGTCGAGCGACAGACCGCGCTTGGCCACCTCGTCGGCAATCGCCGCCTTGACCTTCTCGGCGGTGCCGACCGGCACGGTCGATTTGTCGACCACGACTTTATAGTCGGTCATTCGTTGGCCGATGTTGCGCGCGGCGGCAACGACATACTGCAGGTCGGCGGAGCCGTCCTCGTCCGGCGGCGTGCCGACGGCGATGAACTGTACGGTGCCATGCGCAACCGAGCGGTCGATGTCGGTCGTGAAGTGCAGCCGTCCTGCTGCCACATTGCGGGCGACCACTTCGTCGAGGCCCGGCTCGTAGATCGGCAAAATGCCTTGATGCAGCTTGTCGATCTTGGCCTTGTCCAGATCCAGGCACAGCACGTCGTTGCCCACCTCTGCGAGGCAAGCCCCGGTCACCAGACCGACATAACCCGTTCCGACTACGGTAATTTTCATAGCAGTTCCAACGATTGATTGATTCGGTCCAGCGTCGCAACGGGGTCGGCGCTTTGTGTGATCGGGCGACCGATCACCAGATAATCACTGCCGGCGCGCAAGGCCGCATCCGGCGTCATGATGCGATGTTGATCGTCTGCGCTTGCATCGACCGGGCGGATGCCCGGCGTCACCAGCTTGAATGCGGGGCCGCATGCGCTACGCAGCAAGCTCGCTTCCTGCGCCGAGCAGACCACGCCATCGAGGCCGCAATCCCGCGTCAATCGGGCAAGACGCTCGACCTGCGTCGCAGGCTCGGGCAGACCCAATTCGGCCAATTGGACTTCGTCCATGCTGGTCAGCACGGTCACGGCGATCAGCAGCGGACGTTGCGGCAGCGCCTCGAGCGCTTCGCGCGTCGTCTCCATCATCTTGCGCCCACCCGAAGCGTGCACATTGACCATCCACACACCCAGCTTCGCTGCAGCCTTGCAGGCCTGGGCAACGGTATGCGGAATGTCGTGGAATTTCAGATCAAGGAAAACGTCGAAACCCTTTGCGACCAAGGCCTCGACCAGTTGCGGTCCGGCGGTGGTAAAGAGTTCCTTGCCCACTTTCAGCCTGCACTGGCGCGGCGAAACGCGATCGGCAAATGCCAGGGCTGCGGCTGCGTCGGCAAAATCAAGCGCGACGATAACTTTCGGGTCGTTCATGGTTCAAATCCGGAGAATCAGGCACTGGCTTTCTTGCGACCGCGCACCGGTGGATAGGTTTCCCACTCGTTGCAGGCCGGGCAATGCCAGAAATACTGTTTGGTCTTGAAGCCGCAGTGGCGGCAGTAATACATCGACTGGTCCCGGGTCACATCGTTCAGCAGGCGAACGATGACTTCGAGCTCGGCTTTCTGATCGTCCGGCGCAACCAGCAAATGCGCCTCGAGCACCTTGCGCAGACCCGGCATCGTCGGGTGTTCACGCATCCGCTCGCGGACGAACTCATACGCAGCGTCCACGCCATGCAGCGACATCAGCCGCTCATAGGCGAGATCCATCACGTCCAGTTCGGGATAGTGCTTCAGCAGCCGCAGCAGCAGCGTCGTTCCTTCATCGCCACGCGCCGATGCATCGTAGGCGGCCATCAGCTGACGCATCGCCAGGGCTAGCGCGTGCGGCTCCTGCGACTCGAGCGCCAGCCACTCATCGATCGCCGCGGCGTAATTCTGCTCGGCAAAAGCCATTTCGCCACGCAACAAGCGGGCTCGGCTGCATTGGCGGTGAGTTTCCAGTGCCTGCGCCAGATAGGCGCGGGCCTCGTCCTTTTTCGAGCGCGTCAGCGACTGCTCGGCCAGCTCGCAATAGAACTGGGCAATTTCATGCTGATAGCTGTGGCTGTCGTCACGCAATTGCTGCGCGGTTTCAATGGCCTTCTTCCAGGCCTTTTCCAGCTCATACATTCCCAGCAACTCGGTGCGGGCCTGACGGGCATAGTCACTGTGCTGCAGCTCGTTCAGCAGTGCCTCGGCGCGATCGAACAGGCCGGCCTTCATGAAATCCTGCGCCAGCTCGAATTGCGCAGACTGTCGCTGCGCCTCGGTCAGCTCCCGGCGTTCGAGCAGCTTCTGGTGCATATTGATGGCGCGCTCAAGCTCGCCGCGGCGGCGAAACAGATGCCCGAGCGAGAATTGCAACTCGATGGTTTCCGCATGGTGCTTGGCGATATCGACATACACCTCGACCGCGCGATTGGTTTCGCCATTCAGTAAATGGTTCAACCCCTTGAAATACGCCGCTGGCAGCGAGCGGGTCTCGGAAAGGACGTGTTTGATATCGACGCGCGCAGCCAACCAGCCCAATCCGAAGAAAATCGGAAAAGCGATCAGCCACCAGTATTGGGATTCGAGCATGGAGAAAGCCTGTCAGGCCAAAATTCAGAGAGCGTCTCGCGGCGGCTGCAATGCAGCGTCGACGGTGACGACTTCGGACGCAGCGCGGGTGCGCACTTCCTTGCGCAGGCTAACCAGCTCGCGACGCAGGCGAACCACTTTCCCCAGCACGGCCAGAATGCCGAATACCGTACCCAGCACAAAGGCAATCAGCAGTAGCAAGGCCAACGGCGCTTGCCAGACATAACCGAGGAAGAAATTGAGCGTTACCGGCTCGGCGTTATGCATGGCAAAGCCGAACAGCACGACAAACAACAGGAACTTGATCAGCCAGAACAGGTAGCGCATCCACATGTCCGTAACAATGAATTGACCTCGCATTGTAGCCGATTACACCGGAGTCAGCGCGGGCGGCCGCATGCAAAAAAATGACGACACCCGTAGGTGTCGTCATTTATGCCGCAGGCAAACAAATTACATCAGCTCGTCAACGCGCTCACGCAATTCCTTGCCGGCCTTGAAGTGGGGAACAAACTTTTCCGGCACCTCAACTTTGCTGCCGGATTTCGGATTGCGCCCCACGCGCGGCGGTCGGTAGTTGAGGTCAAAGCTGCCGAAGCCCCGGATCTCGATGCGCTGGCCTTGAGCAAGGCTCTTGGCCATGGCATCGAGAATGGTCTTGACGGCCAACTCAGCATCCTTCGCAACAAGCTGCGGATAGCGCTCGGCGAGCTTTGCGATGAGTTCGGACTTGGTCATGCCGCCTCAAGCCTCCTTACTCTTGCGAGCCGGACAGCTTGGCCTTCAGCAGCGCGCCGAGGTTGGTCGTGCCGGCCGATGCGTCGGACGACAGTTGGCTCATCGCAGTCTTCTCATCGCCCATGTCCTTGGACTTGATCGACAGGTTGATCGAGCGGTTCTTGCGATCAACGTTGATGATCATGGCTTCGACTTCATCACCTTCCTTCAGGACGGTGCGGATGTCTTCAACACGGTCACGCGACACTTCGGTAGCGCGCAGATAGCCTTCAACTTCGTCGGTCAGACCAATGACAGCGCCCTTGGCGTCAAGCGACTTGACGGTGCCGCGAACGATGGTGCCCTTGTCGCTGGTCGACACGTAGTTGTTGAACGGATCGCCTTCGAGCTGCTTGATGCCGAGGCTGATGCGTTCCTTGTCGATATCGATCGACAGGACCACGGCTTCGACTTCGTCGCCCTTCTTGAAGTTGCGAACGGCTTCTTCGCCAGTGGCGTGCCACGACAGATCCGACAGGTGAACCAGGCCATCGATGCCGCCCGGCAGACCAACGAACACACCGAAGTCGGTGATCGACTTGATCGCGCCCTGCAGCTTGTCGCCCTTCTTGAAGTTCTGACCGAACTCGTCCCACGGGTTGGCCATGCACTGCTTCATGCCCAGCGAGATACGACGCTTTTCTTCGTCGATGTCGAGGATCATGACTTCGACTTCGTCGCCCAGCGAAACAACCTTCGACGGGTGAACGTTCTTGTTGGTCCAATCCATTTCGGACACGTGCACCAGACCTTCGATGCCTTGTTCGATTTCAACGAATGCACCGTAGTCGGTCAGGTTGGTGACCTTGCCGAACAGGCGGGTGCCCGACGGGTAGCGGCGCGACAGGCCAACCCACGGATCTTCGCCGAGCTGCTTGAGACCCAGCGAGACGCGGTTCTTCTCTTGGTCGAACTTGAGGACCTTGGCTTCGATTTCGTCGCCAACAGCCAGCACTTCCGACGGGTGCTTGACACGACGCCAAGCCAGGTCGGTGATGTGCAGCAGGCCGTCGATACCGCCGAGGTCGACGAATGCGCCGTAGTCGGTGATGTTCTTGACGATACCCTTGATGACCGCGCCTTCGCGCAGGGTTTCCATGAGCTTTTGACGCTCTTCACCCAGCGACTCTTCGAGCACGGCGCGACGCGACACAACGACGTTGTTGCGCTTGCGGTCGAGCTTGATGACCTTGAACTCGATCGACTTGCCTTCGTACGGGGTGGTGTCCTTGACCGGACGGATGTCGACGAGCGAACCCGGCAGGAAGGCGCGCAGGCCATTGACCATGACGGTCAGACCGCCCTTGACCTTGCCCGAGATGACGCCGGTCATCACGAGACCCTTCTCGAGGGTATCTTCCAGCTCGATCCACGCAGCCAGGCGCTTGGCCTTTTCGCGCGAGAGCTTGGTTTCACCGTAGCCGTTCTCGAGGCTGTCGATCGCGACCGGGACGAAGTCACCAATCTGGACGTCGAGCTCGCCTGCGTCGTTCTTGAATTCTTCAACCGGAATCAGCGACTCCGACTTGAGGCCGGCATTGACGGTGACGAAGTTGTGGTCGATACCAACGACTTCGGCGGTGATGACTTCACCAGAGCGCATTTCCTGATTTTGAAGGCTTTCTTCAAACAGGGCGGCAAAGCTCTCCATCGAGCCAAAAGCAGTTTCTGTAGTCATTGAGTAAAATATTCCAAACCTCTCTACTGACGCAGAGAGCGGGGGGTTCGTTGAACTTCACCGACACCACCTTGCGCGGTGCCGATACCTTGCATCAAAAAATACCATTGCCCGGCTGAGACCTACGCCACAACCGGGACAAGGGGCATTTTATTGAATTCTCTTTTTCAGTTCAAGCGCTTAGCGCATCTTTCCACCAGCGCAATACCTGTTCGACCGCTTCGTCGATACCCATGCACGTGGTGTCTAGCAACAATGCATCGGGCCATTGCTGCAACGGCGCGACCGTACGCGCGCGGTCGCGTGCATCCCGGGATTCAAGATCGGCGGTGATTGCAGCCAGATTCGCCCGCTCACCGCTGGCGCTCAATTGCTTGTAGCGGCGCTCGGCACGCGCCTGCGCCGATGCAGTCAAAAATACCTTCAACCGGGCGTCGGGAAATACCACTGACCCCATGTCCCGCCCATCGGCAACCAGGCCGGGCATCTCGGCAAACGCGTGCTGCCGCGCCAGCAACGCCGTCCGTACCGCCGGCAAAGCCGCAACGATCGACGCACCGATACCGACCGATTCGCTACGAATCGCCTCGGTCACATTACCGCCTTCCAGCAAAATCGCCGCGCCGTCGAACACCACGTCCAGATCACCCGCCAGCTGAGCGATGGCCAGCTCATCACGCCAGAGCAGCCCTCGCCGCTCGGCCGCCAGTGCGGTCAGCCGGTACAGCGCGCCGGAATCGAGGTAGTGAAATCCGAGCGCCGCGGCGACGCGCTGCGCTACAGTGCCTTTACCCGAAGCGGAAGGACCGTCGATGGTAATGACGGGAACGAAAGCCATGCAAAACTCCAATCAGAAAACCGGCGGGCATTGCCGCCGGGGTTACAACATGCAGCGGATCAGGCGCCGAGGATCGCTTCGATCCTCGACAGCTCGTCGGCGCTGAAATCCAGCCGCTCGACTGCGCCGACATTTTCGACGATCTGTTCGACCCGGCTGGCGCCGATGATGACCGACGTCACCGTTTGCAGCGCCCAGGCCAGCGCCATTTGCGCCAGACTCTGTCCGCGCTCGGCGGCAATCTCGTTCAGCGCCCTGACTTGCGCCAGACGCGCCTCGACCTTGTCGGCCGTCAAGAAGGGATTGTCTTCGGCTGCCGCACGCGAATCGGTAGGAATTCCGCCCAGGTAGCGGCTCGTCAACACGCCCTGCGCCAAAGGACAGAACGCGATCGAACCGATGCCTTCGTCGGCAAGCACCTTGGTCAGCGCCGGCGCAGTGGCGTGTGCCGGCCGCTCGATCCAGCGATCGAACATCGAATACGACGGCTGGTGAATCAGGCAAGGCGTACCCAGTTGCTTGAGGATGCGCGCAGCCTCAAGCGTCTGTTCGGCCGAGTACGAAGAAATGCCGACGTACAGCGCCTTGCCCTGACGAACGATCGCATCGAGGGCACCCATCGTTTCCTCAAGCGGCGTATCGGGATCGGGACGATGCGAATAGAAAACGTCGACATAGTCGAGCCCCATGCGCTTGAGACTCTGATCCAGACTGGCGACCAGATACTTGCGGCTACCAAGGTCGCCGTACGGGCCATCCCACATTTGCCAGCCGGCCTTGGTAGAAACGATCAACTCGTCACGATGCGTCCGCAGGCCATCGGCGAGAACGCGACCGAAGGTTTCTTCGGCCGATCCCGGAGGCGGGCCATAGTTGTTGGCGAGGTCGAAATGGGTAATCCCCAGGTCGAACGCCTTGTGGATCATGGCCTTGCTGGCCTCGAACGCCTTGTTGCCGCCAAAGTTGTGCCACATGCCCAGCGACACCGCCGGCAGCAGCAGACCACTGCGGCCGCAGCGCCGGTAAGGCATGCGACCATCGTAGCGGGCAACATCCGGTACATAACTCATGCTCTTCTCCTGGCGTCGGTGCGACGTCGTCGCACGCATTGAACGGATTACTTGCGGGCTCGCCCGCCCCACTCGGTTCGCGCCTTGCTGGCGCGATCGATAAAGACTTTCAGTGCATCGGCATCGCCAGCGTCAACCAACCCGATCAGTTGCTGCAAGGCGTCGACATTGGCACGCAGATCAGCCAGCACCGCACCGCGGTTGGCCATTGCAATGTCGCTCCACATGTCCGGGTGCGAGCCGGCAATGCGGGTGAAATCCCGAAACCCCGTTGCGGCAAAATCCAGACAACCAGCGACATCGGGCTTGTCGAGTAAGGCATTCATATACGCAAACGACAACAGATGCGGCACATGGCTAACCGCGGCGAAAATGCCGTCGTGCTCGGCCGGCGTCATCTCGAACACGTCGGCACCACAGGCCTGCCACAAGTCGCGAGTCCGCCCGACCGCACCGGCAATCGTCTCCGGGAGCGGTGTCAGCACTACCCGGCGCCCTTCGAACAAACCGTACTGGGCCGCGGCGGCGCCGGACAGCTCTGAACCCGCGATCGGATGCCCCGGTACGCAATGCGACAGATGCCCGGCGAGGTGCTCGCGATACAGCGCGGCGACATCCTGCTTGGTTGAACCGCCGTCGGTCACGATGCAATCGTCGGGCAAGGCCGGCGCAATCTCGGCCATCAAGCGCCCCATCTGCCCGACCGGCGTCGCCAGTAGCACCAGATCGGCACCTTCGACCGCCTCTACCGCAACGTGCGATGCACTGTCGATCACGTTCAGATCGAGCGCACGCGACAGATTCGCGGCATTTCTGCCGACGCCGACCACGTGCTGCACCAAGCGGGCACGCTTGAGCGCCAGCGCGAACGAACCACCGATCAGGCCGGTGCCCAGCAGAACCAGTTTGCGAACAGGAGTCATCGGATCATCGCCCCGCCCTGCGGCAGGGATAAAAATGGAAAAGCCGCCGCCAGACCAGGCGGCGGCAGCATAGACGGCCGGCATTACCCTCGAAAACCGGGGCAACACCGGCATTCTAACGAGATTGCACGATCAACGACGGGTTTCCAGCGTTTCGATCAGGATGAGTTTGCGATTCGGCGCATCCGCCGGCGGATTGTCGACGCGCTCCTCGCGAACCTTGACGACGTAACCGACGCCCGGCTGCGGCTCGAAGCCCTCAATGCCGAAATACATCAGTTGCCAGTCCGCCGCACCCGGCTCGCGCACCTGCAGACATTCCATTTTGCCGACACCGCTGCAGGTTTTACGCTCGGGTGAAATTTCCAGCACACGCTCGACCGCGGCCGGTGCCGCCGCATCCGCGCGCACCAACGAAATCAGATTGCCGGCGTCATTGCTGAAAATCAGTTTGCCATCAGCCAGCGAGAACGACTTGGCGCCGTTGAGCACCTGATGCATCGCGTGCTCGTTGGTTGCCGTCTCATTCTGGATGCAGGCCATCAAGGTCGATGCCAGCGGGCCGATCTTCAGCGGCTGCACGCCGTACTGGATCTGCCCCATGAAGCGATTGCAACCGGCAAAACCGCTGATGTGGCTGCCGTCGATCTTCACCGTCAGCTTGCCATCATCGCCGAAGCGCTGGACGCTGCCGTCGTACACCAGACGCTCGACGCGATAATCGCCGTCGAGCATCGACCGCGCCTGCGCGCCACTCATCACCGACAAAGCCAGTGCACCGACCAGCAAACCACTACGAAACAGGTTTTTCTGCATTATTTTGTCCTTTTGGGGATGACTTAGATCGTACGGCCGACCGCATTGGCAATGGCGCCCAGCGTGACCATCAAGGCCTTCAGTTCATCAGGCGTCAGCGCCTGGTCGGCGTCGCACCATGCATCGCACGGGTTCGGGTGCATTTCGACCAGCAGGCCGTCGGCACCTGCCGCGACCGCCGCCTGCGCCAGCGCCGGCACCATCCACGCCTTGCCGCCGGCGTGGCTCGGATCGACGATCACCGGCAGGTGCGTTTCTCGCTTGAGGACCGGAATCGCCGTCACGTCGAGGACGTTGCGATAGGCGGTCTCGAAGGTGCGGATGCCACGCTCGCAAAAAATGATGTTGTGGTTGCCGCCGGCGGCGATGTACTCGGCAGCCATCAGCCACTCGTTCACCGTCGCCGACAGGCCGCGCTTGAGGATGATCGGCTTGTTGACGCGGCCGACTTCCTTGAGCAGATCGAAGTTCTGCATATTGCGCGCGCCGATCTGGATCACGTCGACGTCGTACTCCATGAAGGTATCGAGCATCCGCACATCCATCAGCTCGGTCACGATCGGCAGGTTGTGCCGTCCGGCCGCCTGCTGAAAGTACTCCAGCCCCTCGATACCCAAGCCCTGGAAGGCATACGGGCTGGTACGCGGCTTGAAGGCGCCGCCGCGCATCATCCGGCAACCGGCCGCCGCGACTGCGTCGGCGGAGATATTCATCTGATCCTGGGTTTCGATCGAACACGGCCCGGAGATTACCTGGATCTGCTCGCCGCCGATCGGGATGCCGCGCACCTTGATCACCGATCCCTGCGGATGCGAATCGCGCGAGACGATCTTGTACTGCTTGGTGACGCGCGTTACACGCTCGACGCCGGCCATGATTTCGAAATGCCCCGGATTGATCCGGTCTTCGTCGCCGATAGCGCCGATGATGACCAGTTCGGAGCCACGCGATACGTGCTCCTGCAGGCCGGCTTTACGGATCTCGTCAACGACGGCGCTGATTTCGGCGTCGGACGCATGGTGCTGCATCACAATGATCATTGCTGCTTGTCCAGTTAGGTCAACCTGCGTTTACGCTAGCAGGCGAATAGGCTGAACATCGTCGCAATACTCCGGCCGGACGACAACCGTCATTTTACCGCGCTGTCATGGCGAACTTCCCCTGACTGAGCAGGCCGAATGCGCACAGGATGCCGCCGATCGCGGACACACCTGCGGCCAGGGCAAACACGGTGGCGCCGGAAAAATCGGCCCAGAGAAAGCCTGCAAGCACCCCACCCAGACTGCCGCCTATCCCGAACGACGCCGCGATGTACAAGGCTTGCCCCTTGGCCGCATGGGCGCCGGCAAAGTGCCGATGCAAATACCCCATGGCAACGGCGTGATGACAGGCGAAGGTAAACGCGTGGCCAAGCTGCGCCAGCAACAGCAGCGGCAAGCTGTGTGCCCCAAGCGCAATCAGCAGGAAGCGTCCGGTCGCGATGACAAAATCACCGACAAACAGCGCCTTGGGGGAGAAGCGGCGATTGAGCAACGGCATGGCCAGAAACAGCCCCACCTCGGCCAAGACCCCAACGGTCCACAACCAGCCGATCGTGCTTTGCGTCAGACCGTGCTCGGCAAGATGGATCGAATAAAAGCTGTAGTACGGGCCATGAGCCAGCGACATCAGGAAGCAGCCGGCGAAGAACACCCTGACTTCACGCCGGCGCAGGATTTCGCCAAAACCAGCCGATACCTGAACCACGGCGGCGCGCGCTGGCGACTCGGGCAAGCGCCAGCAGTACACCGCCAAGCCCGCCATTGTGCCAACCACCGCCAGCGGAAAGACCTTCGCCCCGCTCGATTCGATCCAGTAACCGGCGCCCAACGAGGCAACGATGAAACCGATCGAACCCCACACCCGCAGCCGCGCGTAACGGCCACTGTCACCGGCCAGCCGGTCGATCGCCAGCGACTCGACCAGGGGGAGCGCAGCGCTCCAGAAAAAACTGGCGAACAGCACGGCCAGAAACATCGGCCAGAAGGTGTCGACGACGAGGAGCGACAGAAAACCGGCCAGCCCGGCCGCACCCGCCAAGCGCAGGATCGCCCGGCGTCGGCCACTACGGTCGGCAAGCCAGCCCCAGATCGCCGGCGCGTAGATGCGATTGACCTGCGTCAGCGACGTCAGAATACCGATTTGCCACGCCGGCAGCGCCAGTGCGGCGAGATAGAGCCCCCAGTACGGCGAAAACAGGCCGTTGAAGGCGAAATAGCAGAAATAGAAGCCGCCGATAACGGCAACGCCGCCAGTCGGCGACTCAGCCTTCACGGAATTGCTGGGCGGCAACACGCAGGTAGTAGAACATCGACACGATGGTCAGCACGCCGGCGATGTAGAGCGCGATCGTGCCGATCAGCTCGGTCGGTACGCCCGGCAGCAGCGGGCCGTACCAAAGCAGGAACAGGATGGCGACCATCTGTGCTGCGGTCTTGAACTTGCCGATCGTCGCCACGGCAACGCTCTTGGTCTTGCCCAGCTGCGCCATCCATTCGCGCAACGCCGAAATCGTGATCTCGCGACCGATGATGATGACCGCCAGCCACGCCGGCGCCCGGCCGATTTCGACCAGCAGAATCAAGGCTGCGGCAACCATCAGCTTGTCGGCAACCGGATCGAGGAAGGCGCCGAAGCTCGATGTCTGGTTCCAGCGCCGGGCCAGATAACCATCGAACCAGTCGGTCAGCGCCGCGACGGCGAAGATGACCGCGCCGACCTCGTTCTTCATCGGCATGCTGACCAGTACGTCGGGCAGGTAGAACAGGCCGACGAACACGGGAATCAGCGCAACGCGCAACCAGGTAAGCATGATGGGCAGATTCAGGGGCATCGGTGCAGCGTCGGCAAGGCGGGAAAGACCGCATTCTAGCCGTTTGCCGCGGTTGCGCGAAACACGCAATCGACCCCCGCTTGAAACACCCCTGCCACCGAGGACCGCCATTCAGCAAACAGCCCCGTCGGTAGCGGCCGGCATTGACAACAAAACGATCGTTTGAGACTTTGATTCCCACATCAACCGAGGGCCATCATGAAAGCCAGCACCCTGCGCCGCCTGATCAACTGGTGGCCCCCGTTTCTGCTGACCGGCATCCACGCCACACATATCTCCGCCGACTTCCATGAGGTCGACGTCGAGCTGCGCCTGCGCTGGTACAACCGCAATTATGTCGGCACCCACTTCGGCGGCAGCCTGTTTGCAATGACCGACGCCTGGTACATGCTGATGCTGTTGCATGTACTCGGCCGTGATTATTACGTCTGGGACCAGAGCGCCAGCATCGATTTCCTCGCGCCCGGTCGGGGCGTCGTCACCGCGCGCTTCCGGCTCGACCGGGCCACGCTCGACGACATCCGCACGCGGACCGATGGCGGCGAAAAATACCTGCCGCGATTCCAGGTTGACATTCTCGACGCCAAGGGCGAAACCGTCGCCCGGGTCCGCAAGACACTGTATGTTCGCAAAAAACCCAAAATGCGCAATGCCTAGCCAAAACCTCGGCTAAAAATTCGGCCATTGTCAAACAGAATCAACAACAATCCTGCAGCGCGGGCCACATCCTGGACGTAGGACAGGCATTCAGCTAATCACTGCGCCATTCCCTACCAACTCCCGGAAGCCCCGCCTCCATCGTCATTTCCGGAACCAGACGAGCCCCCGCTAAAGCCCCCGCCGGAATACCCTCCCTCGCTGCGAGATGATTGACCGGAAGAGGCATTGGAAGAGGCATTTGAAGCGCCTCTTGAGCGGCCACTGAATGCGGCCAGCAAAGCAATCAGGGCGAGCGGCAACACCATCAGAATGACACCGTACTTGATGAGCTGCGATCGCTTTTCCGGGTCTTTCTCTACAATCCCGAGAATCACCAATGCAAACCCCAATCCAAAGCACAGCCCTATCATCCAGACGATCGGGTTGCGCCAGAGCGACTCGGTTGATACGGGGGTACTATCCGGGGTCGAATCCGGCTGCAACGAAACGGCGTGATCGGGGTCTGGCTGCACAACATCAACACTGGGTTGACTACTGTCTGGCTCACTCTCACTGAGTTCCTCCCCTGAGGGCGAGAAACGCGCAGGATCCGCCTCCGGGCCAAACTTTGCCATGACGCCCAATGCCTCAACCCCTTGGGCAATGCCGCCTCCAAAGTCTTTTTCACGAAAAGCAGGTAATATTTTTTCGTCGATAATCGCTTGGGCAGCGCTATCCCAATTGTGGCGCCAATCATTACCCAACTGAATACTCACCATGCGATCACCTTTGCTCACCAACAACAATATCCCTGCATTTTTATGATTCGTTCGCTCGGTCCCGATCTCCCACTTGTTAAACCACAAGCGCGAAAAATGGTGAACATCTTTTCCGCCATAGCCATAGTCGCGCATGCGATTGATCGTTACGATAACAATTGGCGTTGATTTCGTTTCAAATGCCTCACGCTGCACTGCCGTGATACTTTGCTCCGCTGCCCCGCCGTTCTTTAAAAGGTGCGCATAATCGCGAAGAAAATACCCCTTGCCATTGACGCCTCCGACAGGAATGTTGATAGCCTGGGCCACACTCATGACCAGCATGAAAGCAAATGCGACAACCATGCGAAGCACGCTCATCAACCAACCCTTCCCAATCAGAAATTGACATAAAAATTCTACCACAAGTAAGAATAAACACGTACAAAGCCGATGCAAGCGCACCAAGCAACACCATCGGACGCCAAAACAAACAAGAACCCTAAACTTCTTACGGCTTGGAGAATCGAGGCAGGAAGCGCAAAATTCAGGCTCGACGACTTATGCAGATCATCTGATGGACCAGCGACACGTAATTCAAGCAACTCGTCATTGGCTAGAGAAAGCGGTAATCGGACTGAATCTCTGCCCCTTTGCCAAAGCCGTCTACATCAAGGAGCAGGTTCGCTATGTCGTCAGCGAAGCGCGGCATCTCGACGGCTTCCTCGATGAACTCGATCGCGAGCTCGATTTGCTGGCCGCCGCCGATCCGGCACTGATCGATACGACACTGCTGATCCATCCGACGCTGCTGGACGACTTCCTCGATTTCAACGACGTCGTCGGCATTGCCGAGGAAGCCGTCGGTGAACACGATCTCGACGGCATCTTGCAGATCGCCAGCTTCCACCCACGCTTTCAGTTCGCCGGGACCGAGCCGGACGACATCAGCAACTACACCAATCGCGCGCCCTACCCGACGCTGCACTTGCTGCGCGAGGACAGCATCGCCCGGGCCACCGCTGCCTTCCCCGACGCATCGGTGATCTTCGAGCGCAATATCGCCACACTGGAACAACTCGGCCATGCCGGCTGGGATGCACTGAATATCGGACCCAAAACCTGAAGCCATGTTGATCCGCGAGACCCGAAGCAACGACCTGCCCGCGCTGTTTGCCCTGCGCGCACAAACCCGCGAAAACGCCCTCAGCGTCGAAGCGCTCGCCAGCTACGGCATCACGCCTGAATCCAGCGCGGCCGCCATGCTGAGCGGCGCGATCAAGGGTTGGCTGTGCGAAATCGATGGCCGCATCGTCGGCTTTGCCAGCGGCGATCGCGACGGCGGCGAGATGCTGGTGCTGGCGATCCTGCCGGACTTTGAAGGCCGAGGCATCGGCAAGGCCTTGCTCGATCACGTCGTCGCCTGGCTGCAATCGCTCGGTCACGCCCGGATCTGGCTCGTCGCCAACCCGGACCCGGCCGTGCGCGCTCACGGCTTCTACCGCCGCTGCGGCTGGGTCGCGACCGGCGAGCTGATCAATGACGAAGAAGTGATGGAATACCGCGGCAATCAGCCGCGCAGTGCGGCGTAGATCTTCTCGGCCAAGGCGGCATTGATACCGTCGACCAGCATCAGATCGTCGACGCTCGCCGCCTTGACGCCCTGCAAGCCACCGAAGCGCGCCAACAAGCGTTGACGCCGCTTCGGGCCGACGCCTTCGATGTCCTCGAGGCTCGACGCCACCCGGGCCTTGGCCCGCCGCGCGCGGTGACCGGTAATCGCGAAGCGGTGTGATTCGTCACGGATCTGCTGCACCAGGTGCAGGCCGGGATGGTCGCGCTTCAGGTGCTTGACCTCGTGCGTCGTCGCCAGGATCAGTTGCTCCAGCCCCGCCTTGCGGGTTTCGCCCTTGGCCACGCCGATCAGCACCGGCTGCGTCAGGCCGACCTCGGCCATCACTTCCTCGGCTTGCGTCAGTTGCCCCTTGCCACCGTCGATCAAGATCACGTCCGGCACGACGCCTTCGCCGGCTGCGATCTTGCCGTAACGACGCGTCAGCACCTGCTTCATCGCCGCGTAGTCGTCGCCGCCGGTAATGCCTTCAATATTGTAGCGACGATATTCCTTGGGCTGCATATCGCCACGGTCAAAGACCACACACGACGCCACGGTCAACTCGCCCATGGTGTGCGAGATATCGAAGCACTCGATCCGCTGCGTCTCGTCGGGCAAACCCAGCGCATCGATCAGCGCCGCCAGCCGGCCGGCCTGCGTCGCGGCCTGACCGAGCCTGAGCGCGATCGCCAGCTCGGCGTTCTTCGTCGCCATTTCCAGCCAGACCTTGCGCTCGCCGTTCGGATTGCTGTTGAGCCGCACCATCCGCCCGGCCTGGTCCGAGAGCAGCGACGCGATCACCTCGGCATCCGGCGGCGCAGGCTGGCACAGCACCATGGCCGGCACGCTGCGGTCGAGGTAATGCTGAGCCAGAAAGGCCGACAGCGCTTCGGCCGCGTCGTAGTCGTCGGCATGGCTCGGAAACAGATTCTTGTCGCCGACATGTCGACCGCCGCGGACCATCGCCAGGTTCACGCACACCAGGCCGTCTTTGACGACGCAGGCGACGATGTCAGCATCCAGCTCGCTGGTGTTGCTCGAGACGAACTGCCGCTCCTGCACCTTGGCCAGCGCCTGAACCTGATCGCGCAGCAGCGCCGCGCGCTCGAAATCCCAGGCCGCCGATGCTGCCTCCATCCTTGCTTCGAGTTCATCGAGCAGCTCGTTCGCCTTGCCACTGAGAAACAATGCCGCATTGTTGACGTCGCGCCGGTAATCCTCGGCGCTGATCAGATTGACGCACGGCGCCGAGCAGCGCCTGATCTGATGCAGCAGACAGGGGCGCGAGCGGTTGGCGAACACCGTGTCTTCGCAGGTGCGCAGCTTGAAGACCTTCTGCAGCAGCTGCAGCGACTCCTTGACCACGTAGCCATTAGGGAACGGCCCGAAATACTGGTTGCGCTTGTCGAGCGCACCACGGTAATACGCCAGCCGCGGTGAGGCATGGCCGCTGATCATCACATACGGGTAGCTTTTGTCGTCGCGGAACAGGATGTTGTAGCGCGGCGAAAGCGCCTTGATCAGGTTGTTTTCCAGTACCAGTGCTTCGGCTTCGCTGCGCACGACTGTCGTTTCGATTTTCGCGACTTGCGATAGCATCAGCCGGATGCGCGGACCATGGTCGTTTTTCTGGAAGTACGAACCGACCCGTTTGCGCAGGTCCAGCGCCTTGCCGACGTACAGTATCGCGCCATCGGCATCGAGATAGCGGTACACGCCGGGCAGGTGCGGCAAGGCCTTGACGTGCTCGATCAGCGCGGCAAGTCGGGTATCGGTGGGTGCGGCGGGCGTCTCAGCGTTCATGTCGCCATTTTACCGCGTCTGCGCTGCGGTTTTCCCGAAGCGACAAACTGGCCGATCGGGATGATAATCCGCGCCTTTCCGCCGCCGGCGATCCCGGTGCGGTCTATTACGCAATTGAGTCGTCCGCGGAAACTGCGCGCGACCCGAGCGCGGCAAGGTTCTTCGTTCGTCCCGGTGCGGGCACGCCGTACCGATGCAGCGACCGGGGCCATGCCGACCGTCGACGACGCCACTGGGAGTACGCGCCATGGCGCAACGTGACGGTTTCACCTCTACTTTCGGCGTCCTGGTCGCCACGCTGGGCTCGGCAGTCGGGCTCGGCAACATCTGGAAGTTTCCCTACCTGACCGGCACCAACGGCGGCGCCGGCTTCCTGCTGGTTTATCTGCTGGCGACCCTGCTCGTTGGCCTGCCGGTGATGATCGCCGAGATCATGCTCGGCCGCACCGCGCGCGCCAACGCGGTCAGCACCTTCGAAATTCTCTCACCCAAACAACCGTTCTGGAAGGCCATCGGCTATATGGGCCTGGTCGCCGCGGTACTGATCCTGGCGTTCTATACCGAGGTCGCCGGCTGGGTTTTTGCCTACGTCGTCAAAAGCCTGACGGGCACGCTTGGCCACACCGATCCGTCCAGCGCCAAAGCAACATTTGGCACGCTGGTTTCATCGCCGGCGCAGGCGCTGTCCTGGCAGTGGCTGGTACTGGTGATCACCGGTGGCATCATCATGCTCGGCGTTTCCAAAGGCATCGAGGCGGTCGCCAAGAAACTGATGCCGCTGTTGTTCCTGCTGCTGATCGCGTTGTGCGTACGCAGCCTGACCCTGCCAGGCGCCGCCGAGGGCTTGCGCTTCCTGTTCGCGCCGGATTTTTCCAAGATCGGCACCGGCGTACTGCTGACGGCGCTGGGACTGGCGTTCTTCAAGTTGTCGATCGGCATGGGCACGATGCTGACCTATGGCAGCTACTTCCGCCCGGAACAGAACATCCCGACCACCGCAGCACGGGTGATGGTTGCCGACCTGAGCGTCTCGCTACTGGCCGGCATGGCGATTTTTCCGGCGGTGTTTGCGTTCGGCTTCGAGCCCGCCGCAGGGCCATCGCTGGTGTTCATGACCATTCCGGCCGTGTTCGACAGCATGCCCGGCGGACGGATCTTCATGACGCTGTTCTTCATCCTGACCGCGATCGCATCGCTCGGCGCCATGCTGTCGATTCTCGAAGTGCCGGTGGCGATGATGACCGAACGCTGGTCCTACAGCCGCAAGAAAGCCACCTTGATTACGCTGGCGGTGGTTGCGCTGCTTGGCGCGCCGGCGTCACTGTCGCAAAGCCTGACACAGGACTGGAAGCTGTTCGGCCTGAATGCGTTCGATCTCTTCGACTACCTGAGCTCCAACGTACTGCTGCCGCTGGGCGGCATTCTGATCTGCCTGTTTGTCGGCTGGTCATACGGCATCGCCAAGCTGTCCGCCGGGCTGTCCAATGACGGTCAGTTGAAGAACCGCCCGCTGGTGCGCACGCTGTTCGTGTTGCTGCGATATGTATCGCCGCTGCTGATCGCCATCGTCATGCTCAAGGCGCTCGGTATTTTCTAGGGTTGTTGGTTCGCGACCGCTGGCGGCGCCTTGAACAACGGCGCCGTCACGTCGGCTCCGGCTTCAAGCAGATAGATGAATGCCAGCAGCTCGGCAACCGCGCGGTACAGCTGCTCGGGAATGTGCCGGTCCAGGTCGACCTGCATCAGCAAAGACACCAGCTCTGGGGATTCGTGCACGAACACGCCGGCCTCGCGCGCCTTCTCGATAATGCGCTCGGCAGTCAGCCCCTGCCCCTTGGCAACGACCCGCGGCGCGCCGCCACCATCGGCATAAGCCAGCGCCACCGCCTGCTGGCGATTGTGCGACTTGCTCACCTCGCCCCTCCGTCTTCACCGGAGACCACCGCCGGCGTTCCCGCCAGTGCCAATCCGGCCGCGGCAAAGCGCGCCTGCAACACCGGTTGCCATGCACTGATCGCGGCCCGGGTTTCCGGCTGCGGCGAAACAAAGCGCAATGAAAACTGCCCCTGGTGCAGCTCGGCCAGCACCGAGACCGCACCGAGCCGTGGCAGCGTCAGATCAAGACGGGTTTGCCAGCGCCGCGTTGCCTGTTCGTCCGCGCTGGCCGCTTGATGGTCGTCGTCAGGCACTTCGGTATTCAACGCCCAGCGCAGTGGCTGCCCGGGCCATGCCTGCCCTTGCCAGACCACTCCGCCCTGATCGAGGGCATCAAGCTGCCGCTGAACCAGTTGCCCAAGCACCGCCCGGGTCTCGTCGATTCGCGGCGCCGCGGCGCCGGCGCCGTCCGGCGGCGAAGCAACAGCCGCGCGCGGCGTTTCCGCTCCCAACGCATTCTGCGGTTCACGCATCAACGCCTG
Source organism: Jeongeupia wiesaeckerbachi (assembly GCF_050916355.1). Taxonomy (GTDB): domain Bacteria; phylum Pseudomonadota; class Gammaproteobacteria; order Burkholderiales; family Chitinibacteraceae; genus Jeongeupia; species Jeongeupia wiesaeckerbachi. The sequence goes on along the minus strand of NZ_CP136946.1, from coordinate 2,937,329 downwards.
CAGCGGTCGTTCGCCACGCACCCAGTCAGCCTGATGCGACTCGTAAAACAGACCGCTATTGTTGATGGCTTGCGCCAGCCGCTCGGTCAGCTTGGCAACGTCAGGGGCTGCGGCATGATCAAGTTTGAGCAGGGGCTCAGGATCATCAACGCCGCTCGCTGCGGCGCCTGCGGCCGGGCGCAGCAGCTCGGCCAGGGTACGCGCGGCAGTGCTGAGCGTCGTCGCCTGACGCGGCTCGGTTGCAGCCCCCTGCAGCAGCGCAAACCGCAAGGCTGGCGACGTCGAGACGACCTCAAGCTCGATCTGCTCCCCCGGCTGCGTATTGCGCGGAAGGTTCAGGTCGAGCAATTGATCTTTGATTTGCACCGCGAAGCGGCCATTGGGCAGTTCGTTGCGGACAATCGCCTGCAGGCGCTCGCCAACCGTCAACAGCAGTTCTTCGGTACCTGCCAGCCGGGCGGTATCGATCAGCGGCGTCTGGCCCTGCAGGTATTGCTGCAGCAGACCGACTGCGTTGCTCCCCGGGAGCATGACTACTTGTGACCCTGTTTGCGGTAAAGCGCGATGATCAGATCCACCTCGCCGCGGGACAATCCGCAGACCGATGCGACCTGTGAGGCCTCCGCCCCCAGACGCGCCAAACGGATCGCATGTGCATAGGGTGATTCGTCGCTGACCTCGATCGCCGGCTCCGCACCGCTGGTCACCGGCTCGACCTGCTGAGCGGCGAGACGAATTTTCAGCCGCTCGATTTCCTGCCGCAACGCCACCACTTCGACACGCAAGGCTGCATCGGGCGCGCTAGTGTGCTTTGGCCACGACCAACCGTGGCGCTTCAGGAAGAACAGCAACTGGGCGATATAGAACACGATCAGGCCGAGGCTGACGTATAGCAGTTGCTGCCAAGTGATCAGAATGCCATTCATGCTCGGTTCCGTCGCCCGCCACGGGGCGTTATCAGCGATAGGCTCGATTCAGTTTATCGGCGTTGTGGACATTTTGCAGTGCTGCCTGGGATTCATCGCGGGCCCGTCGGACCAGCGGCATCAGCTCCTCCAGCATGGATTGCGACGCTGTCATCAAGGCGACAGCCTGTTGTCGCTGCGGCGAAGCCGACCAATCCATCGGCAATTGCGCCGCGGCGACTTCGTCATAATGTGCCAGCGCCACCAGCAAGGCCTCATCTTCCGAAGCGGCCAGCGCCTGCTTCACAGCCAGCAGGCTGTCGTGCAGTGACTGCAGCCGGGCTAGCGCGTCATGCACGGCCATAGCTGAGCACGCTGGCGGCATCCGGACGTGGCGACTCGACGGCCTGCGCTGCCTGCGCGGCAGGGTCGATGGCCTCCCAAGACTGCTTGAGACCACTCAGCAAGCCCAGCACCTCGTCGAATAGCGCTGCATCGTTGCGTAAATTGGCCTGCAGCAACTGGGTGCTGATGTACTCGTAGAGTGCATCAAGGTTTGCGGCCAGAGCCCCACCCTGTTCCTTGTCCAGCGACAGACGCAGGCCGTCGTCGACAATGGCGATCGCCTTCGAGGTCGCGGCACCCTTCTCCGCGATATTGCCCGCTTCCAGATGCACTTTCGCCATCATCACGGACTTGATGGCACCCTCGAACAACATGGTCACCAGCCGGTGCGGGCTGGCAACATCCACCGCCATTTCAACCGACGTTTGACCATAGGCGTTCAGCGCCTTCTTCATTCCCAGCATCCATTTTCCCTTTCAGCGACCAGATCAGTTGGACGACAAGCTCGACAGCATGGCCATCAGCGACGAGCTGCTTTGCTGCATTTTGGTCAGCGTCTGATCGAGCGCCACGTACTGCTTGCGCAACCGGGTTTCGGTTTCCGTCAGTTTGGCGGTCAGCGTATCGCGCTGCTGACCGAGCAGTTTGATGCTGCTGTTGATGCCGTCGGTGCGGCTATCCATCATGCCGCCCTTGGTCAGCATCTTGTCGAGCATGTCGTTCAGTTTGACACCAAAGCTATCCGCGCTCGACGCCGGCGCCTTGGTCGGATTCTTGGTCTTATCGTAGGAGCCGAGGAAAGACATCACCGAATCAAGGTTGTTGGTCACGGCCTTGTCGAGCTTGGTCGAATCCAGCGCGAGCTTGCCATCCTGCTGGAAAGCGACCCCCAGCTGCGACAGTGTCTTGATGGCATCGTCGCCACTGCCGAACGCCTCGCCCAGCATGCTGCGCAACTGGCTCTGCACGCCCCGCACCGACGCATCACCCTGCAAGATGCCGGCCGTCTTGGTTTTGGGGTCGTAGCTTGCAGCCTGGCTAATCGACCCTTGCACATCGTTGTACGCCTTGACGAAGGCCGTCAGCGCCGTCTTGATCGAACCACTGTCACGCCCGGAGGTCAGCTGGACCGGGGAGGAGACACCGTTGCTGTCGGTCGTCGTCTTGAGCAGATTGATCGTCAGCCCGTTCACGACTTCGGTCATCGTGTTGCTGGCGCTGGAGACTTCGATGCCGTTCACCTTGGCCTTGGCGTTCTGGGCCAGCCCGTCTTTCAGGATGGTGAAGCCGCTGGTATTCAAATTGCCCGAGGCATCGGTCGTCGCATTCTTGGGGTCGAACGCCAGCTTGGACAGATCGGTAGCGACATCCACGCCACTGGCATCGGTCGTACTCACACCGACCTTGAATGCATAGTTTTCGCCGGTATTCGCCCCCGTCAGCACCAGCCGAACACTATTGTCGGAGTCCTTGACGATCGACGCCGTCACACCCAGATCGGTCTGCTTGTTGATCGAGTCACGCACCTCGGCCAGCGTGAGCTTGCCGTCACCGTTCCCATCGGCGATGGTCACCGAGGTGGGCTTGGCCTTTGGATCTGCATTGGGGATAAAGCCGTCGGGGGCCGTTGCGTCGATCTTGCCGAACGTGAACGTCAACTTCGACTGGCTGACGCCGGAACCGGCAGGAACCAGCACCTGATCGGCCGAGGTGAACTGACCACCCTGGCTGGTCAGCCGCTGACGCTGCGCCAACTTGAGGATGTCGAGCGAGAAATTGCCCAGATCTGCCGTGTTGCTGGCCGATACGGTCGCCGCATCACTATTGGAAGAGCTGGCCTTCACGCCGTTCAGCTTGCTGAGGTCCAGCAACGACGACACCGCCGTCTGAAAGTTCGACAACGCACTTTTGATTGTCCCGAGCGCACTCAACTGCGACTGGAAGCTCGCCTCTTTGGTGTTCAGCTTGGCGATCGGCTGCTGCTCGATCTGCATCAACTGCGAGACGATCGAGTTGATATCGAGGCCGGAACCGCCATTCGTAGTGATCGTTGCCATATGTGCTCCCTTTCAGACTGATTGCGGGGTCAAACCTTGTCACGCACCAGCAAACCCCGCAGTTTGTCGATACTTTTGGCGATGTTCAACGCTTCCTGCGTCGGAATCTGCCGAATCACTTCCTTGGATTGCGTGTCGATCACCTTGACCAGCGGCGTCTTGGTGTCGTCATCAATGCTGAATTCAATGCCAACCTTGGGCTGCAAGGACTGGACGGTCTCATTCAGTTTTTTAACTGCATCCTCCACAGCGGCCGACTGCTGCTTGGGGGTGAGCGCCTGCACCGCGTCCGGATTGGTCACTACGGCACCATTCGCGGCTTGGGTGGTCGCCGCAAGCTGCACGGCCGGCTGCTTCGCATCTCCTTGCGGTTGCAGCGGTGAGCTTTGGCTCAGGGGATTGATCGCCGAAATCGACATGGGTTCCCTCTCCTGCAAGAAGCCCCGGCACGTGGCCGGGGCTGTCAGTTTAACGTAATGTCAAACCCGAGTCTTAGCCGCGCAGCAGGCTCAGCACTTGGTTCGGCAGCGCGTTAGCTTGGGCCAGCATCGCGGTACCGGCTTGTTGCAGCACCTGGTTACGCGTCATCGTCGCGGTTTCTTTCGCGAAGTCGGTATCCTGGATGCGGCTACGCGAAGCGGACAGGTTGTCCGAGGTGGTTTGCAGGTTAGCAATCGACGATTCGAAGCGCGACTGCAGGGCACCGTACTGGGCGCGCTGACCGTTCACTGCGGCCAGAGCCGAGTCGACGATCTTCAGTGCCTTTTGCGAGTTGGCGAAGCTGGTCACGTCGAGCGAAGCAACGGTATCCAGCGTCGAAGCCTTGGTCAGGCCGTAGCCCGAACCGGCATCCGTCACCGAGAAGCTGTTGGCCGAGTCGAGGGTCACGCGGCCGTTGGCCACAGCAACCGCAGCAGCAGCCTTGGCATCGAATGCAGCCGCACCGGTGGTGCCGTCGGCATCGTAGCTGTTCACATCCAGCTTGGTGTTGGCAGCAGCAGCCTGGTTGGTCACCTTGATGTCGTTACCCGATGCATTGGTCAGCTTGATGCCGCCGTTGACCGCGTCGAACTCGGCGGTGACGCCGGTCTTCGAAGTTGCAGCGTTGATCGAGTTGATCGCCGAAGCATAGTCGTCTGCCGTGGTCGCGCCGCCGCTCACGCTGAACGATACGGTTGCCGCAGTGGTGTTGTCCGACGTGATGCCCAGGGTATACGTTTCAGCACCCAGACCAAGGTTGGCGCTGGTCGAAGCCGTTGCGCTCACACCGGTCTGATCGCTCTTGGCATTGATTTGCTGGGCGATGCTTTGTGCGGTATCGGTCGCGGTGGTCGTGTAGGTAGCCGAACCGAGCGAACCGTTGATCTTGACCGCTTGGGCCGCCACGGTCTTGGTCGCAGCGCCAACCGCCGGCTGGTCAACCGCAACCGAGTTGTTGCCGTAGTTGTTGGTGCGGAAGTTCACGCCGCTGGCCTGGATCACTTGGTTCGCGTTGGCGCCGACCTGGAAGGTAGCGGTACCGAACGAGCCGTCCAGTAGGTTCTTGCCGTTGAAGTTGGTGGTCTTGGCAATGCGGTCGAGTTCCGAAGTCAGTTGACCGACTTCCGATTGGATCGCCTGACGGTCGCTCGACGAGTTGGTTGCGTTCGACGATTGAACGGCCAGTTCGCGAATCCGTTGCAGCATATCGCCAGCCGACGACAGCGCGCCTTCAGCCGTTTGCGCCAGCGAAACGCCGTCGTTGGCGTTGCGGTTGGCTTGATCCAGGCCACGAATCTGGCTGGTCATGCGCTGGGAGATGGCCAGACCGGCTGCGTCGTCCTTGGCGCTGTTGATGCGCAGACCCGACGACAGGCGTTGCAGCGAGGTATTGAGGCCTGCTTGCGAAGTGCCAAGATTGCGTTGCGAAGTGAGCGAAGCAACGTTGGTGTTAATGACTTGAGCCATGATGTTTCTCCGATAGAGAGACGATATTTTTAGGAAGCCGGACCAGCGTTGCTGCGTCCTTGAACCACTTATCGTCGGCATCCCGGAGAACTTTAGGGAATGCTCACATATTTTTTAGCAGCATTTCAGCCGATGCCATGCCGAGTGCGAGCACTTGCGCCGCGTCGACCCGATTGACGCTGTCCACGCTCTCGGCCAGACCCGCAGCACGGTTCGCGACAACCGCCAGCATGGCGTAGGGCACGCCACACTCCCGGGCCAGCGCCGCCTCGGGCATGGCCGTCATGCCGACCATATCGGCCCCATCGCGCTGCACCCTGCGCACCTCGGCCGCCGTTTCCAGCCGCGGCCCTTGCGTGCAGGCGTAAACACCGCCGTTGATCAACGCAATCCGCCCCCGCTTCGCTGCCTGCAAGAGGGCTTTGCAGAGCAACTCGTCGTACGGCTCGGTAAAGTCGACATGAGTGACCGCCTGATCGCCACCATCGAAAAACGTGTGCTGTCGCCCCCAGGTGTAGTCAATCAGCTGGTCCGGCAACACCAGCGCCCCCGGGCGAAGCTGAGGTTTGATGCCCCCCACCGATGCCAGGGCAACGATGCCCGTCACCCCCTGCTCGGCCAGTGCCCAGATGTTGGCGCGATAGTTGATGCGATGCGGCGGAATCGTGTGGCCATAACCGTGGCGCGCCAGGAAGACCACAGGCTGCTCGCCAAGTACGCCGAACACCAGCGGGCCAGACGGCTCGCCATACGGCGTCCGCACCACCAGACGACGAGACACCTCAAGACCCGACAACCAGGTTGCACCGGCACCGCCGAGAATGGCCAGCATGATCGCCCCTCGCCGGCGCAGCGAAACGGCGCCGGTGCTTCAATCATATGCACTCGCTGGCGAGCATGAAAAAACAAGGCGACCCGTGGGCCGCCCTGTCTTTTGCGCTTGCTTACCACACCTGGCGTTAAACCTTGGGTAGCGTGAAGCGGCTCAGATACTCGGCAAATTCGCCACCGACCTCCGGGTGCTTCAGACCGTAGGCGAGCGTCGCCTTCAGGTAACCGAGCTTGGAGCCACAGTCGTAGCGCGTCCCCTTGAGCTTGTGCGCGAGGATGTGCTGCTCCTGCATCAGCGCGAAGATCCCGTCGGTCAGCTGGATTTCGCCACCCTTGCCCGGCTGCACGTGCTGCAGGTGATGGAAAATTCGCGGCGTCAGGATGTAACGACCAACGACGGCCAGCGTCGACGGCGCCTCTTCGGGCCTCGGCTTTTCCACGATATTGTTGATGCGCAGGCGACCGTTGCTGTCGTCGACGGCGACGATGCCGTACGAGCTGGTTTCTTCGCGCGGCACTTCCTCGACGCCGAGCACGGCGCAATGGGTATCACCGAACACCTCGACCATGCGCGCCATTTCGGACGTTGCGCCACCATCGATCAGGTCGTCGGCAAGAATGACCGCGAACGGCTCGTCCCCAACCACCGGCTCGGCGCACAGCACCGCATGACCAAGTCCCAGAGCCTCCGGTTGGCGGATGTAGATGCACGTTACCGATTTTGGAATGATCGACTGGACGATATCGAGCAACTTCTGCTTGCCCTTGGCCTCAAGCTCGCTCTCGAGCTCGTACGCCTTATCGAAATGATCTTCGATATTGCGCTTGTTGCGACCAGTGATGAACACCATCTCGGTAATGCCGGCGTCAAGCGCCTCTTCAACGGCATACTGGATCAGCGGCTTGTCAACGACCGGCATCATCTCCTTCGGGCTGGCCTTGGTGGCGGGCAGGAAACGAGTCCCCATACCGGCCACCGGGAAGACGGCCTTGCGGATTTTCTGCATTGAAGTTGCTCCTTTGTGATTGTTCTCTGGCGCCAGCAATCCGAGCCGCAGCGCAGCCCCCATCACCTGGTCGGACTGGCGCTGGCCGAGTTCATCCGGCCATTGGGACACGGCAGAACGCCCCAAACCCAGCGCGTCGGCAAGCCGGCTCTGGGTTCCGAAAAGGCGAAGTGCTTCAGATTTACGCATTCAGTCATTGTTCAACAAATTAAACCAACAACGCAAGCCCAACAATCATCCATCACTCGTTCAAAAAACTAAACGCCACCCAGCAACGCACGCAAACCCTGCTCATCCAGCACCGCCACGCTGAGCGACTCCGCCTTGGCCAGCTTCGACCCCGCAGCCTCGCCAGCGACGACATAGTCGGTTTTCTTCGACACACTGCCCGACACCTTGCCACCGGCAGCTTCGATCATGGCCTGCGCCTCGTCGCGCGTCAGCGACGGCAACGCCCCAGTCAGCACCAGCGTTTTACCGGACAACACCCCCTGCGGCGCCAGATCAGCCGGCAGCGACTCCAGCAAGGCGTCACGCTGTGCACCCAGCGCCCTCAGCATTGCACCGTTCTCCGCATTCGCCAGCCATGCCAACAGCGACGCACGCACATCGGCAGGCAACCCGGACAGCGTCGACTCATCAAGGTCAATCAAGGCCTGCGGCGAAGGCGCCACTTCGGCAAGCTGGCGCGCGCGCACCGGTGTGAGCTTTGCCACGCCGAGCGCCGCGTACAGTTCGGCCGGCGCCAGTTTGTCGCGCCACGCCGCGCTCGGCGCATGCGTATCGGCCGGCGCAACGCCGGCAGCCAGCAGCGCATCGAGCGCCTGCTGGTTTTTCGGCTCGGCAAAGAAATCGGCGATCGAATCGGCGACCGTCGCCCCGACGTCGGGCAGCACCCGCAACAGCGGCGCCGGCGCCTGACGGATCAGCGCCAGATCGCCAAACCAATCGGCCAGCGTTTTGGCCGTCGACTCACCGACGTGGCGGATACCGAGCGCAAACAGCAAGCGCGCCAACGGCGGACGCTTGCTCGCGGCGATGCCGTCGATCAGGTTTTCGGCCCACTTGCTGGCCACCTGCCCCGCCTTGACGGTTTCCGGCACCATGCCATCGCGCTCGTCGGCACGCTGCTTCATTTCCAGCAAATCGGCCAGGGTCAGCCGGTACAGATCGGCAATGCCGTGGACGTAGTCGAGATCGACCAGATTGTCGATATAGCGCTCGCCAAGGCCCTCAATGTCCATCATCCGTCGCCCGGCAAAGTGCCGGATCGCCTCTTTGCGCTGGGCCGAGCAAAACAGCCCGCCAGAGCAGCGAGCAATCGTCTCGCCCTCTTCGCGCACCACGTGCGAGCCGCAGACCGGACACGCTTTCGGCAATTCGAACGGCGCGTATTGCGGCCGCTGCACTGGCGAAAACAGGTCACCACCCGCCTCGTCGACCATCGGCCGCCGTTCGAGCACCACGCCCACCACTTCGGGAATCACATCGCCGGCGCGACGGACGATCACCGTATCGCCAACGCGCACGTCCTTGCGGCGCACCTCATCTTCATTGTGCAGCGTGGCATTGGTGACGGTAACGCCACCGACAAAGACCGGCTGCAGCCGTGCCACCGGCGTGATCGCCCCGGTCCGGCCGACCTGCACATCGATTGCCTCGACCGTCGTCAGCATTTCCTGAGCCGGGAACTTGTGCGCAACCGCCCAGCGCGGCTCGCGACTGCGGAAGCCCAGCTCCTGCTGCAACGCCAGCGCATCGACCTTGTAGACCACACCATCGATATCGAACGGTAGCGCCGCCCGCAGTCCGGCCACCCGGTCGTGGAACGCAGCCAATCCGGCGCCGCCTTGCGTACGAACCCGCTCGGCACAGACCGGCAGGCCGAAGCCTGCCAACGCATCGAGCAGCGCCGAATGCGCCGCTGGCGCCCCCTCCCAGCCCGACACTTCGCCAACACCGTAAGCAAAGAACGACAAGGGCCGCGTCGCTGCGATCGCAGGATCGAGCTGGCGCACCGCGCCGGCCGCCGCATTGCGCGGGTTCACGAAGGTCTTGGCGCCCGCAGCAAGCTGTTTCTCGTTCATGGCGTCAAAGTCGTCCCGACGCATATAGACCTCGCCACGCACCTCGAGCAGCGGTGGTGCATTGCCAAACAAGCGTAGCGGGATCTGCCCGACGGTACGGATGTTCTGCGTTACATCCTCACCGGTCACGCCATCGCCCCGCGTCGCGGCACGGACCAGCACGCCACCCTCGTAGCGCAGACTGATCGCCAAGCCGTCGAACTTCAGCTCGGCCGCGTAGTCGACCGGCGCATCGGCCTCGGTCAGCGCCAGCTCCTTGCGCACGCTGGCGTCGAACGCCAACGCCCCTTGCGCGGTCACGTCGGTCTCGGTACGGATCGACAGCATCGGCACGGCGTGCGGCACCGGCTGGAATTGTGGCAAGGGCTTGCCGCCGACACGCTGCGTCGGCGAATCGGTCGACTTCAGCGCCGGATGCGCAGCCTCAATGGCTTCAAGCTCGCGGAACAGGCGGTCGTATTCGCCATCGGGCACGCTCGGCGCATCAAGCACGTAATACTCGTGACCGTAGCGATGCAACAGTGCGCGAAGTTCAGCAGCACGGGAAACGGGATCGGAAGCAGTCATGATGTCTGGTCCTGAACGAAAAACGCCGCTGTCGGACAGCGGCGCCTTGGCATCATCAAAAAAATGGATCAGGCGAACAAGCGCAGCGCCGCCATCGACCCCGGCGCAATGCCGCGGTCATCCATTTGCGCGTAGATATTGGTCAACTGCCGACGGATGTTGGCAATGCTGCCCGGCGCCAGCGGGCGACCGGAGTCGTCGACCAGATCCCCCGCCAACAGGTTGGCCAGTTGCTGGGCAATGTCGCTCAGGTGATCGAAAACCGGCAGACCACCGGCAACGCGCGGCACATCGAACAGGAAGGTCAGTCCGTCGCTGGTATTGCCGAACGGGCTCTGATCCTGATTGACCAGCGAAAACAGCGCCTTGCCCGACTCGCTACGGTAGTGGAACAGCCCATCGGTGCCGCGCGCCAAACCGGCCTGCTCGGCAAATACGCGCACCCGCTCCATCGGGAACGGTCTGCCCTGGCTGACGACATTCATGCCGATCAGCACGTCGACCGACGCGCAAAATTCGTCCAGTTCCTTGGCGGCGGTCAGCTTGCCGGAGCGCTGCGGGAAGGTCACCACGGCCTCGTGCTCATCGGCAAACTGCTGCACAGCCATGCAGAAGGCGTTGAGCTGCTCCTGCGTCAGCGAACCCTGACGGTCGGCCAGTTGCAGGCCGGCGCGCAGTTCGGTGTAGCGGCTGGTGCTGCGGCCACTGACGACTTCCCACTGCCCGGCTTCGGTCAGGCCCAGCACCATCACGCGCTTGGAAGCTGGGAACTGCGGCACATCGGCAGCCGGAACCGGCTCGGCGGCGTGCACTTCGGCGATGAAATCGAGCGAAGCATCGAGCTGACTGGTCGCAAGCACTTCGACATCCTGCAGCTCGACCTGCTTGACCGCGACCTTCGGCTCCGGCGCACGCACGGGCTCGGCAATGTCGTCGAATGACGGCAGATCGACGTCGACGTCGACCTCGGGCACGTCAAGCTGCGGCTCGCGACGAGCAGGCGCGGCCGCAGGTGCAGCCACCGGCTCGATCATCGGTTCAAGCCGCTGGCCACTGGCAGCCGGGCGAACCATGTTCTTTTGCGTTTCAAGCAGCACGTCGGGCTGGTTCTGCGCGAAGGCGCGCTGCGCCTGCTTGCGGTAGCGGTGTTCTTGCCACCAGTTGAAGGCATAGACGGCCGCAACAATGGCGCCCCCCGCGATCAATGAACCCAGCTGTAAATCTGTCATGGTCTTCTGCACGTAATCCGTCGCAGCGGCGACGGATGAATTATTCCGAATTTGAACCGGGCGATTCAAGCCCACGGTTTACCTTGCGCTTTGCACGATTTTCTTGACTCACACCGCAAGCGCCGTATCCCGCATGGTCAGCGCCTGCTGAATATCCACGGCGACAACCCGCGACACGCCCTGCTCCTGCATTGTCACGCCGATCAACTGCTCGGCCATTTCCATCGTCAGCCTGTTGTGACTGATATAGAGGAATTGCGTTCGCTCGGCCATTTTTTTGACCAGGTCGCAGAAACGCAGGGTATTCGCGTCGTCCAGCGGCGCATCGACTTCATCCAGCAGGCAAAACGGCGCCGGATTCAGACTGAATAGCGAGAATACCAGACTCAGCGCGGTCAGTGCCTTCTCGCCACCCGAAAGCAAGTGGATGGTGCTGTTCTTTTTTCCGGGCGGCTGCGCCATGATTTGTAAGCCGGCATCGAGAATTTCGTCGCCGGTCAAATGCAGTTCGGCATGCCCGCCACCGAACAGTGCCGGAAACAGCGCCTGCAAATTGGTATTGACCGTGTCGTACGTCGATTGCAGCAATGCTCGGGTTTCCCGGTCGATTCGGCGGATCGCCGATTCCAGCGTTTCGGTGGCCGATAACAAATCGGTGGATTGCGCGTCGAGATAGTTGGCGCGCGTTTGCGCCTCCTGCAACTCGAGCAGCGCAGCCAGATTGACCGCACCCAAGGCATTCAAGGCCTGGCTCAGCCGGCCGATTTCGCTCAGCAGCGACGATGCCTTGATGCCCGCCCCCAGGCGCGACGTCAGTGCTACCTCGTCGGCACCGGCCTCGACCAGCTCATCGGCGTAGCGCTCGAACGTCAGACGTGCCTCCTGCTCCTTGAGCTTGAGCGCTGACAGCGCGTCGCGGGCCGGCTCCAGCCCCTGCTCGATCGTGTGCCTATCGGCCTCGCGCTCCCGTTGCGTGTGGGCAATGCCATTCAACGCATCCCGCACCTCGGCCAGCCGCCGCTCCGCATCGATACGCCGATCGATGGCCTGCTGCACATCGTCGTCCAGCACGGCCTCAGCGACTGCCTCCAGCTCGCGCTGCTGCGCGGCAAGCCGCTCGCCGAGCAGCAGCGCCTGCGAGGTCAACGCTGCCGATCGCCGCGCCAGCTCGTTTAGGCGATCGCGAGCACTCTGCGCGGCAAAGCGGTCGGCCTGCAATTGGCGTTCGGTCTGGCGCAGCCGCTCGCGTTGCGTCGCGAGTGCTGCATCGGCCGTCGCACGCGACTGCCGCGCCTGCTCAAGCGCAGCCGTCAGCGGCAAGGCAGCGGCATCTGCATTGGCCAGCGCCTGCGCCGCCGACTGACGCTCCGCGTTATTTTCATCGACCAGCACAAGCAGCTCGGCAAGCGCGTCGGACGACGCTTCCCGGCGCAGCCGGACAGCCAGCGCGTCGGCCTCGCGCGCAGCCAAGGCCCGCTCCAGGCCGGCAAGATGCTGCGCCACATCCAGTTGCTGCTGACGCAGCGAGCGCAATGTCGCTTCGCGATCAGCAACCCGCGGCGTCGCAGCTTCGATCTCCGCCTGCACTGCATCCAGTTCGGGCATCAGCACAGCCAGCGCATCAGCCGCGGCCTTCCGCGCCAGTTTGCGATGTACCGCCCCTTGCCCGTCGCCCGTGGCGGCAAAATAGTGCACCGATACCGGCGTGACGACATGCCCTTCCGGCGTGACCAGCCGCGCCCCCGGCGGCAGCCGCCGCCGCCCGGCGAGCGCCAGCGCGAACGAATCGGCGCAGTACACGCCACACAGCAACATATCAAGCGACGCCTTCAACCCGGCGTCGCGCACTTGGGCCATCGCCACCAACGGCACCCAATCGTTCGACGATCCAGATTGAGATACGGCATCCACGCGCCCCAGTACCGACAAAGCCACTGGCGCAGCGTCCATCGGCAGAGCGTCAGCAATCCGGGCATTCAATGCGCCGCCGAGCACCGCTTCGAACGCGGTGGCCCACTCCGGATCGACATCAAGCTGCGACAACAATGTCGGCACGTCGCGCAAGCCATGCTGATCGAGCCAGCTTGCTAGCGCTGCGTCGTCATTGGACGGTTGGACCTCGAGCGCCGCCATCCGCGCCACGGCATCGGCGCGTGCCAATGCCAGCCGCTCGCGCTCAGCTTGCTGCTCGGCCAGCTCGGCTCGCTCGCGCTCATGCATTTCATCCTGCAATTCGACCGCCAGCATACGGTCTTCGATACCGGCACGAAGGGTATCGACCTCATTGCGCAGCGCCGCTATCTCGGCAGCATCGTCACCGACCGCACTCGCCAAATCGGCATCCAGCCGGACTTTGCGCGCAGCCAGCGTCGCAGCCACCCTCTCCGCCTGCTGCAACTGTTGCCGCGCCAGCTGCTGTGACGACTGGGCCACCGCCTGCGCATCGCGCAGCTTCTGCAAGGCGAAATCCTGTTCGCGCAATGCGGCTTCCAGCGCAGGCTGGCGCTGCACTTCCTCGTCAAAGCCGATGGCAGCCTCTTCGACGGCGAGCAAGGCATCATCGCGCTTGAGCTGCCACAGCGAGACCTCGTCGTCGCAGCTTGCGCGCTGCAACGCGATCCCGGCCAGTTCGTCATTACTGAGCGTGAGCTGCTGCTGCAGCCGTTCACGTGTCTGCCGGACGTGCAGCAGTTGCTGCTCGAAACGCGCCACCACGGCATTTGCGTCGAACAACGCCACCTGCGCTTCGTGCACACTGCCGGTTGCCCCCGCGTGATGCTCGCGCAGCGCCTCGATCTCGGCTTCGTGCGCGCGCAGCGCCGCCAGCTTCGCGTCCAGCGCCGTCTGCGCGGCGGCAATCGACACACGGACCTGATCCAGCTCGGCCGAAGCATCGCGCTTGCGCTGCAAGGCCAGCAACTGCTGCTTTTCGGTGATCAACCCCTGCAGACGCTGGTATTCGCCAGCGGCCTCGGCCTGCTCACGCAGCTTGTCGACCTGTGCCGCCAGTTCGCGACGGATGTCGTCCAGGCGTGCCAGGTTGTCGCGCGTATCGGCCAGCCGGGATTCGGTTTCGCGTCGGCGCTCCTTGTATTTGGATACGCCGGCGGCCTCCTCGAGAAAATGCCGCAACTCCTCGGGCTTGGCCTCGATGATGCGGCTGATCATGCCCTGCTCGATGATCGCGTAACCGCCCTTGCCGACGCCGGTCCCGAGAAACAGGTCGGTAATGTCGCGGCGCCGCACCGCCAGATTGTTGATGTAGTAGTCCGAATCCCCCTGGCGGGTGAGGACGCGCTTGATCGAGATTTCGGCATAGTTCGACCACTGTCCGGCCGCCAGCCCTTCGCGGTTGTCGAACAGCAGCTCGACCGAGGCCCGACTGACCGGCTTGCGGCTGGTCGAACCATTGAAGATCACATCCTGCATCGACTCGCCACGCAATTGCTTGGCCGACGATTCACCCAGCACCCAGCGCACTGCATCGATCACATTCGACTTGCCGCAACCGTTCGGCCCGCACACGGCGACAAGCTGGCCCGGCACGTGGATGGTGGTCGGGTCGACGAAGGATTTGAAACCGGCAAGTTTGATATGGGTAAGACGCACGCGGGGCAGGCTCCTGGCGGAGCCCCGATTGTAGCGGCCTGCGCCAGACAGGCACAGGCCGCTGCTGCGTTCAAATGTGTGAGTGACCGAGCACTGACCCGCCTTCGCTCACCCTTGCGCTGGCCAAGCAGTAGTGCACGCCAGCGAACAAGGTAGCTGCTTCACCCGAGGAGACGACTCCAGAAAGCACCACACGGCAAGGCTGGGCCTCTCCGTGCGCCCTATTGAGCACGATGAATCGTCCAGTTCAGGCAAGCGACATGCGATAAGCGCAGGCCCTCACCCCGAGCACCCAATCCACGGCGCCAGCACCAATGACGCCACCGCTATTTCTGGATGACAATCTTCGGGAACTTGGCCGAAAAATCCTGCGCGCGCTCGGCAACGCCGATCGCCACCTTGCGGGCGATGGCCTTGTACAGCGCGGCAATCGCGCCATCCGGATCGGCGGCGACGCTGGGCTTGCCGGCGTCGACGCTGGTACGGATACCCAGATCCAGCGGCAGTTTGCCAAGCAGGCTCACGCCGTAGTCCTCGCCCATCCGGGCGCCGCCGCCTTCACCGAAGATCGGTTCGATATGGCCGCAATTCGAGCACACATGCGTGCTCATGTTCTCGACAATGCCAAGAATGGGCACGCCGACCTTCTCGAACATCTTCAAGCCCTTGCGCGCATCGAGCAGGGCAATGTCTTGCGGCGTGGTGACGATGACCGCGCCGGTCAACGGCACTTTCTGGCTCAGCGTCAGCTGGATGTCGCCGGTGCCCGGCGGCAGGTCGATGATCAGGTAGTCGAGATCGTCCCACAGCGTATCGTTCAGCAACTGTTGCAGCGCCTGGGTCACCATCGGCCCACGCCAGACCATGGGCTGCTCGGGGTCGACCAGGAAGCCGATCGACATCGTCTGCACTCCGTAAGCGATGATCGGCTCGATGTGCTTGTTGTCCGGCGATTGCGGCTTGGCGTCGGCCACCCCCATCATCAGCGGTTGCGACGGACCATAGATATCGGCGTCGAGCAGGCCGACGCGCGCGCCCTCGGCGGCCAGTGCCAGCGCCAAATTGACCGACGTCGTCGACTTGCCGACACCGCCCTTGCCGCTGGCAACGGCAATGACGTTCTTGACGTTCTTGAGCAGCGGCACGCCGCGCTGCACCGCGTGCGACACGACTTGGCTGCGCACGGTCACCGTCGATGCGCCGACGCCTTCGAGCGACACCAGCGCAGCCTCGAACTGCGCCCGGATCGCATCGTGCTGGCTGATCGCCGGATAGCCGAGCAGCACGTCGACATAGGCATGGCCATCCAGCAACTCAAGGCGTTTGATACATTTGCCGGCGACATAGGTCTTGCCGGTATTGGAGTCGACGAGCGGTGCAATGGCCGCTTGCAGGAATTCAGGTTGGGACATCGGAGGTGTTCCTTCGCGCGCGGCGCCAAAAAGGCGGGAGATAAACGACATGATGCGTGGCCGGCAGGCCATGGTTGACTGGATTAGTCGGCTATTTTCGCGGATTGCCCGGACAAAAACAAACGCCCCGCACTGGGCGAGGCGTAAATCGAGCTCAGGTCACGCATCAGTACGGATTGCCCAGCATCACGTAGAAACGTGCTTTCTTGTTGTCGCCATAGGCGCCGGCGATGTAGAACGGGCCGAGGAAGGTATCCATGCCGAGGAAGGCCGTCACCGAGCTGTGCAAATCGTTCTGCGACTTGTCGACCGAATCGAACAGTTGCCCGACCTCCAGCGCTCCGCCGATATAGACCTTGCTGTCCGGCACCAGGAACGACAGCGGGTGATACAGCGCAATCCGGCCGTAGGCCAGCGAGTCGCCGATGATTTCCTGATAGCCGTAGCTGGACAAGTTGAGGAAGCCACCGAGCCACTGTACGTCGTTGAGGTCGTTATCACTGCCACCAGCTTGCGCCACGCCGTGCAGCCTCACATGCCCGCCAAAATCGCCAAGCTTGAAACCCTTGACCAGCGTTGCGGTTGCCTGACTGTATGGATCGAATTGGCCGTCGTCGGAACGCCCGCCAAGCGACTGGTACAACGACGCACTGAAGAGCGCCCCCTCGGTCGGGAAAGCCAGGCTGTCGAGCTGGTCGTAATACAGCCGCAATCGCACCCCCCAGTCCGTCTGGCCAAAGTTCTTCAGCGCATTGCTTGGCGAGCGAGCCTGGTCGTCGCCATCGATATCCCCATCGTCATCGGTATCGAAGTCCGGTATGAAACCGACATCGACAGCACCACGATATTCGTTGTACGCCATACCAAGCCGGACCTCACCGTACTTGCCGTAGCCCGAGCCGATATCGAGTCCGGCGCGCTCTTTCCGGTACTTGTACTGCGCAACCTTGGCGCCATTCAACCAGAAATCGACCGGCTGGTTCTCGACGCTGAAATAAGGCGCCACGAAGGCATAACCGTCGAGTTGCAGCGGCTGATAGAACTCGGTCGCAAACTGGGTGTGATCACCGAGGCGAACCAACGACGCCCACTCGCCCCCCAGACTGTTGATCCAGGTTCGACGGTAACGTGCAGACAGGCTGTAGCGGTTATCCGCATCAAAATCGGTACTCAGCGCCAGGCCAAGATTCAGGTAGTTCGGCCCCCAGCTTTTTTCGACCGGCGTCAGCCGGAACATCTGACCACTATTGGTATCGAGCAATTCATAGTCGAGCTGCGAAAAATCGCCGCTGGCGTAGGTTTTGGTCAGTCGCTCGTTCAGTTGCTCATTGTTCAAGGGCTTACCCGGGGCGATATCCAGCGCCCCCTTCAACACATCCGGATTCACATAATCGAGTTTGGCGACCTGCACTTCGTTGATCGGCTTCGGCACCAACTGCTTGGCCTGCCTGGCCAACGCCCATTTGCGATACTCGGCTGCCGGCAGGGCATAGCGCTCCAGCTCGGGCAACTGCATCTGCGCTGCAGCTTCACCACGCTCGATCAACTGCTTGGCACTACCGAAATCCGTGCTTGAAAGTTTGTCGAGCTGAGGCGTGATCAGGACGTCGCGGCCGCTTGCCAGACTCGCGATCTGGGGACGCTGGTTCTGCAGGATCATCAACCGCGTGTATTGGTCGGCCACCGAAAACAGGTTGTCGATTTCCGAACTCTTGAGCGGGGGCGACGCCACATCGACGGCGATGACGACATCGGCACACAGCTTGCGGGCAACGTCGACCCCCATATTCCGCGACAAGCCGCCATCGACAAGCATATGCCCTTCAAGCGGTACCGGCGGAAAAACCCCGGGTACGGCCATGCTGGCACGCATCGCGCTGACGATGTCACCGTCGCTCAGCACGACCAACTCCCCATTTTCCAGATCGGTGGCAAGGGCACGGTACGGCGTGGCCAATTGGTCAAAGTTGGCCACGGTCCCGCCGTAGGTCAGCTCGCGCAGGAAGTACTCGACCTTTTGCGTGCCGATCGCCGCCTTCGGAAAGGCGATGCTGCCGTTATCGCGCAAGCCAAGCTCGATCGGCACCTGACCGACCCGGTCCAGCTCCTTCTGCCGGAACGACAGGCTTTGTCGCGGCAGGCTGCTGCTCAGCAGCGAGTCCCAGTCTGCTTTCTCGGCTTGATCGATCAGCTCCTCGGGCGTCCGCCCTGCTGCGTAACCGCCGGCAACCAAGGCGCCGATACTGGTCCCGACGATACAGTCGATCGGTACACGCGCATCCTCCAGCGTTTTCAGCACGCCGATGTGCGCCAAACCACGCGCACCTCCGCCACCGAGCACCAGCCCGATCCGCGGACGTGTTGCACTGGCCAGGGCCGTGGTCGACAAAGCGAAGCTCACGGCCAGACAGACCGCTACTCCGGACACAGAACGCCGCATTCAATCCCTGCTAAATTGCTTGTATCGTCAACATTCTATACGGCCACAGCATGCAACTCATCGCCCACCGCGGCCTAGCGCGCACGGTACCGGAAAATACACTCGCCGCGTTTGCTGCAGCATTATCCAGCGGCTTTGATGGCTTGGAAACCGACATCCGCCTCTGTGCAGACGGCGAAGCCGTTTTGTGTCATGACCGTATCACTCCCAACGGCACGCCAGTCGCCGGCCTGACGCGCAAGGCGCTGTCGCAGCAACTCGGCTATTTGGTTCCCACGCTGGCAGAAGCGCTCGATACTTTTCCCGAGGCACTCTGGAACCTGGAAATCAAATCCCCGGACGCGGTCAAACCCGCGTTTGAGATCATCGCTGCCTCACGCCACGCGACCCGCATCCTGCTTTCATCGTTCCGCCATGACATCGTGATCGCCGCTGCAGAACTATTGCAGGTCGATTGCGCGCTGCTTGTCGCCCATCACCCAGTATCGCTGACCGGACTGGTGCAGCAGGCACTGCCGCACGAGCGGCTGCGGAGCATTGTCTGGGATTTCGAAATCGTCGACGCCAGACTGCTGGAGCAGATTGCCGACCTCGGTTTTCGCAGCTACGTCTACGGCGCGCATACACCGTACGAACACGCCTTTTGTCGCGACTACCAGATCAGCGGCATCATCACCGACCACCCCGAATTCGTCGGATTGACGCCGGTACCGGCCCTGCAATAAACGGCAAATCGTCAAGCGTAATCAGGCATTGCATCTGGCGGCGGCATCCGGCAACATCCCGCCGCCTTTTTCCCGGATCGCCCCATGCTTTTGCTTGAATTTGCCATCGTCCTTACCGCCATCCTGATCGGCGCCCGCCTGGGCGGAATCGGCCTCGGCGTCATGGGTGGACTGGGTCTGGCCGTACTGACTTTTGCCTTCGGCCTCAAGCCCGCCACCGCGCCGATCGATGTCATGCTGATGATCGTGGCAGTCATCACCGCGGCCGGCTGCCTGCAGGCCGCAGGCGGCATGGACTATCTCGTACACATCGCAGAGAAACTGCTGCGGCGGCATCCGAAGCGGATTACCTGGTTCGCGCCGCTCGTAACCTATACGTTCACGCTTTTTGCCGGCACGGGTCACGTCGCCTACTCGGTCCTGCCCGTCATCGCCGAAGTCGCGCGCGAATCCGGCATCCGGCCCGAACGCCCGTTGTCGATCAGCGTGATCTCGTCCCAAGCAGGGATCACAGCCAGTCCGATTTCGGCTGCAACGGTCGCGCTACTGTCGCTCCTCGCACCAGCAGGCGTGCACCTGTCGGACATCCTGATGATCGCAATTCCAGCCACCCTGTTTGGCACACTGGCCGGCGCCTTTGTCGCCAGTCGCCTCGGGGTCGAGCTGGATCAGGATCCGGTTTACCAGGCAAGACTTGCCGCCGGCGACCTGCAACCCGACACCAAGACCACGCGCCCCGCCCTGCCCAGCTCAGCCAAATGGTCCGTGTGGATCTTTCTTGCCGCTGCATTTTCAGTCGTGCTGCTTGGGTCGTTCCCGGCACTGCGCCCCGCCTGGGGAAACGGCGATCAAATCGTTCGGCTGGACATGGCACAGGCTATCGAGATGGTCATGCTCTCGGCTTCAGCCCTGATTTTACTGACCAGCAAAGTCAATCCGGATCAAGTAGTGAAGGGCAGCGTATTCCGCGCCGGCGCCGCTGCGGTCATCGGCATTTTCGGGGTCGCCTGGATGGGTGACACGTTCATCCAGGGCAATATGGGGTTCTTCGCAGACAACATCCAATCGGCAGTCACGACGGCACCCTGGCTATTTGCGCTGGCGCTGTTCGCGATGTCGATCCTCCTCTATTCGCAGGCAGCGACAATCCGGGCATTGATGCCCCTCGGCCTGGCGCTCGGCTTACCCATCCCGGCCTTGATCGCGATGTTCCCCAGCGTCAACGGCTACTTCTTTATTCCCAACTATCCGACCGTCATTGCGGCCATCAATTTCGACCAGACGGGTACCACACGCATCGGCCGCTGGTTGCTCAACCACAGTTTCATGCTTCCTGGCCTGACTTGCTCGATTACCAGTGTCAGCAGCGGTTTCCTGCTCAGCCACCTGCTGATGTGAGCACGGCAGTTCACTGTTTTAGTGAATAAATCACGCACTTGAAGGTAAATCAGCCATCGCGGCCATGACCGGCCAACCGGATGATGGGGGCTTGTAAAAATTGTTGCGCAACACCACCAACTGCCGGTGGATTGTGCAGCCGCACCGCCATCCGAGATCCCTATGCGTCTGACGCAACTACCATCGCCGCGCCTCCCCAAGGCATCCGCCGTATCGCACCTTGCCGGCCTCGAACTACGAACACCCGACGCGGCTTCGGACGAAGTCGAATTTGGGCAGCGGCTGCTAGGCCAGCTGAATCCGGTCGTGACAGCAAGCACCGTGGCAGAGGGCAACGACCACATGAACGACGATTGGTCAGACCGATTGATCTTCACCCTCATGCACAACGTCAATCGCCAGCGAAGCAACGAACCTGCCATCAAAAGTCATCGGCAGCTCAGTGATACCTATCAGAACACCCTCGCCCCCGAGACGCAGCGCCAACACGCACTTGCCTGAGCGCGTCTAGAGCACGTAGCGATAGCGCCGGACAAGGCCGATCTCGCTAGTGAAAGCGGCACTCACCAGCCGCCAACCCTGCGCAGGTTGCGACGGCGCAAGCATATCCACGTGCCGCCACCCGAGCGAGCGCGCCTCTTCGGCCAGAGCAGCCAATAAACGATCAACCTGCCCAGCGCCCTGATCGGTGAGCTGCAACCATGCAGTGCCGCCCAATGACAAGCCACCGACACCTTCGCAATGCCCCTGCTGCTGCCATAGCGCAAACACTCGGCCGACCGAACCGTCATCCGCTTCGACAACAGGGCTGACCGGGCCAGGCAGAGACCACGCCTTCAGTCCCTCTACCTCGATTGCCGCGGTCACCGGATAAACCAGCCAGTCGATGTCCGCCGCGACAATATCCACTTCGGCGCCCGGCCTCAGCACCTCAAATAATGTCACCAAGTCGGTGTTACGCATGCGAATGCACCCATGCGAGGCAGGGGTTCCCATGGGTTCGCCATCAGGTGTGCCGTGAATGTAGATGTAGCGCGCCATCGTATCCACGCCCCCCCGCCGGTTGAACCCCGGCACTCTCCCCGTAAGCCAGATAATGCGAGTCAAAATCCAGTCTCGTTCCGGCTGCGCCGATGCGAGCTCAGCGGAATACACCTCACCGGTCAGGCGACGGGAACGGAAGACCGCGCCGATCGGAGCATTCGCCCCAATCATCGCCCGAATGGCATGGCGCCCTCGAGGAGTCTGATAACTCCCCCCCTGCTCTCCTGCGCCATTTAAAGCAGTGGAAACGGGAAATTGATTGAGCACCACACCCAGGGCTGTGATGAGGGTCAATTGCTGCGAGGCAAGGTCGATAACAATACGCATAACAAGATGGTGCCATGACGGCACGCTCAAGAAAACCTTGAGTGACTTTGGCAATTCAACGTATTGGCTTGGGTTTCACGAATAGAAATCCTGCTACGCGCCCGCAAAGCAAAAACCCCCTGCAGCGTAGCTGCAGGGGGTTTGCATGGGGAGTCTGGCGATGACCTACTTTCACACGGGAACCCGCACTATCATCGGCGCTGAGTCGTTTCACGGTCCTGTTCGGGATGGGAAGGCGTGGGACCAACTCGCTATGGTCGCCAGACGTAACTGGTGGAGTTACGACTGTATTAGTCATATCTCTGAATTCGATAGAAGAAGCAATGACTCGGGTTTGATATTTTACGAGCCTTGTCGCAACACACCCGAACCACGCGGTTCAGGTTATAGGATCAAGCCTCACGGGCAATTAGTATCGGTTAGCTTAACGCATTACTGCGCTTCCACACCCGACCTATCAACGTGGTGGTCTTCCACGACCCTTCAGGTGGCTCAAGGCCACAGGGAAATCTCATCTTGAGGCTAGTTTCGCGCTTAGATGCTTTCAGCGCTTATCTATTCCGCATTTAGCTACCCGGCGATACCACTGGCGTGATAACCGGTACACCAGAGATGCGTCCACTCCGGTCCTCTCGTACTAGGAGCAGCCCCCCTCAAATTTCCAACGCCCACTGCAGATAGGGACCAAACTGTCTCACGACGTTTTGAACCCAGCTCACGTACCACTTTAAATGGCGAACAGCCATACCCTTGGGACCGGCTACAGCCCCAGGATGTGATGAGCCGACATCGAGGTGCCAAACTCCGCCGTCGATGTGAACTCTTGGGCGGAATCAGCCTGTTATCCCCGGAGTACCTTTTATCCGTTGAGCGATGGCCCTTCCATACAGAACCACCGGATCACTATGTCCTGCTTTCGCACCTGCTCGACGTGTCAGTCTCGCAGTCAAGCTACCTTGTGCCATTACACTATCAGTACGATGTCCGACCGTACCTAGGTAACCTTCGAGCTCCTCCGTTACACTTTGGGAGGAGACCGCCCCAGTCAAACTGCCTACCATGCACGGTCCCCGATCCGGATAACGGACCAAGGTTAGAACCTCAAAGGGGTCAGGGTGGTATTTCAAGGACGGCTCCACTGAAACTAGCGTTCCAGCTTCAAAGCCTCCCACCTATCCTACACAAACCACTTCAAAGTCCAATGCAAAGCTACAGTAAAGGTTCACGGGGTCTTTCCGTCTAGCAGCGGGGAGATTGCATCTTCACAAACACTTCAACTTCGCTGAGTCTCAGGAGGAGACAGTGTGGCCATCGTTACGCCATTCGTGCGGGTCGGAACTTACCCGACAAGGAATTTCGCTACCTTAGGACCGTTATAGTTACGGCCGCCGTTTACCGGGGCTTCGATCAAGAGCTTGCACCCCATCAATTAACCTTCCGGCACCGGGCAGGCGTCACACCCTATACGTCCACTTTCGTGTTAGCAGAGTGCTGTGTTTTTGATAAACAGTCGCAGCCACCTTTTCACTGCAACCTCTTCAAGCTCCACGAGCAAGTCGCTTCACCCTACAGAGGCACACCTTCTCCCGAAGTTACGGTGTCAATTTGCCGAGTTCCTTCTCCTGAGTTCTCTCAAGCACCTTAGAATTCTCATCCTGCCCACCAGTGTCGGTTTGCGGTACGGTCAATTCTGAGCTGAAGCTTAGTGGCTTTTCCTGGAAGCATAGGATCAATCACTTCAGTGCCAATGGCACCTCGTCATCACGCCTCAGTGTTAACAGGGATCCGGATTTGCCTAAACCCCCCACCTACACGCTTAAACCACCTATTCCAACAGATGGCTGACCTACCTTTCTCCGTCCCCACATCGCACTCAGAATCGGTACAGGAATATTAACCTGTTTCCCATCGACTACGCTTTTCAGCCTCGCCTTAGGGGCCGACTCACCCTACGCCGATTAACGTTGCGTAGGAAACCTTGGGCTTTCGGTGAACGGGCTTTTCACCCGTTTTAACGCTACTCATGTCAGCATTCGCACTTCCGATACCTCCAGCAACCTTTACAAGTCACCTTCACAGGCTTACGGAACGCTCCCCTACCATATGTGCCTAAGCACATATCCGCGTCTTCGGTTATCAATTTGAGCCCCGTTACATCTTCCGCGCAGGACGACTCGACCAGTGAGCTATTACGCTTTCTTTAAATGATGGCTGCTTCTAAGCCAACATCCTGGCTGTCTATGCCTTCCCACCTCGTTTTCCACTTAATTGATCATTTGGGACCTTAGACGGCGGTCTGGGTTGTTTCCCTCTTGACACCGGACGTTAGCACCCGATGTCTGTCTCCCAAGCTCGCACTTAACGGTATTCAGAGTTTGCCATGGTTTGGTAAGTCGCGATGACCCCCTAGCCATAACAGTGCTTTACCCCCGTTAGTGATACTTGAGGCACTACCTAAATAGTTTTCGGGGAGAACCAGCTATTTCCAAGTTTGTTTAGCCTTTCACCCCTATCCACAGCTCATCCCCTAATTTTGCAACATTAGTGGGTTCGGACCTCCAGTGCGTGTTACCGCACCTTCATCCTGGCCATGGATAGATCACTTGGTTTCGGGTCTACGCCCAGCAACTAATCGCCCTATTCGGACTCGGTTTCCCTACGCCTCCCCTATTCGGTTAAGCTCGCTACTGAACGTAAGTCGCTGACCCATTATACAAAAGGTACGCAGTCACGGAACAAGTCCGCTCCCACTGTTTGTATGCATCCGGTTTCAGGATCTATTTCACTCCCCTCCCGGGGTTCTTTTCGCCTTTCCCTCACGGTACTGGTTCACTATCGGTCGATCACGAGTATTTAGCCTTGGAGGATGGTCCCCCCATGTTCAGACAGGATTTCTCGTGTCCCGCCCTACTTGTCGTACGCTTAGTACCACGATGGTCTTTTCGTATACGGGGCTATCACCCACTATTGCCGGCCTTTCCATGCCGTTCTACTAAGACTACCGCTATCACGTACAGGCTCTTCCCATTTCGCTCGCCACTACTTTGGGAATCTCGGTTGATTTCTTTTCCTCCGGCTACTTAGATGTTTCAGTTCGCCGGGTTCGCCTCACATGACCTATGTATTCAGTCATGGATACACCAAAAGGTGTGGGTTTCCCCATTCGGATATCTGCGGATCAAAGCTCGTTTGCCAGCTCCCCGCAGCTTTTCGCAGGCTGCCGCGTCCTTCATCGCCTGTGATCGCCAAGGCATCCACCAGATGCACTTAGTCGCTTGATCCTATAACCTCAAACACGTAGTTCAAGATTACAAGTTGTGTTTGCGACTTCGAATTCTCTCGAATTCAAAACTCGATGCAATCAAACCCATTCATTACTGAATAAATTTGAGTTTTGCTTCTTCTATCTTGTTAAAGAGCGATACAGAGAATAAATTCTCGTCCAACTGAAACAGTCAGAATTAAAACCACTGACAATCGCCAATGCCTTTAATACTGAGTCCTTCCAGACTAAACCACACAAAAGTAGTGGTGGAGGCAGACGGGATCGAACCGACGACCCCCTGCTTGCAAAGCAGGTGCTCTCCCAACTGAGCTATGCCCCCATCGGATCAAACTGTTTGTCCATCCGCAAAGCAAATGGTGGGTCAAGCTGGAATCGAACCAGCGACCCCCGCCTTATCAAGACGGTGCTCTAACCGACTGAGCTACTGACCCAGTTCTCCGTATCTCTAACGTACAGCCGATGAGTGTGAATGCTTAATGAGGCATTATCTTTAAAGGAGGTGATCCAGCCGCAGGTTCCCCTACGGCTACCTTGTTACGACTTCACCCCAGTCATGAATCCTACCGTGGTAACCGGGCTCCCGAAGGTTACCCTAGCTACTTCTGGTAAAACCCACTCCCATGGTGTGACGGGCGGTGTGTACAAGGCCCGGGAACGTATTCACCGCGACATGCTGATCCGCGATTACTAGCGATTCCGACTTCACGCAGTCGAGTTGCAGACTGCGATCCGGACTACGATTGGTTTTATGGGATTGGCTCCACCTCGCGGCTTCGCGACCCTCTGTTACCAACCATTGTATGACGTGTGAAGCCCTGGTCATAAGGGCCATGAGGACTTGACGTCATCCCCACCTTCCTCCGGTTTGTCACCGGCAGTCCCATTAAAGTGCTCAACTGAATGGTAGCAACTAATGGCAAGGGTTGCGCTCGTTGCGGGACTTAACCCAACATCTCACGACACGAGCTGACGACAGCCATGCAGCACCTGTGTTCTAGCTCCTTACGGCACTCCCAAATCTCTTCGGGATTCTAGACATGTCAAGACCAGGTAAGGTTTTTCGCGTTGCATCGAATTAATCCACATCATCCACCGCTTGTGCGGGCCCCCGTCAATTCCTTTGAGTTTTAACCTTGCGGCCGTACTCCCCAGGCGGTCTACTTCCCGCGTTAGCTGCGTTACTAAGCTCCGAAAAGCCCAACAACTAGTAGACATCGTTTAGGGCGTGGACTACCAGGGTATCTAATCCTGTTTGCTCCCCACGCTTTCGTCCATGAGTGTCAGTATCAGCCCAGGGGGTTGCCTTCGCCATCGGTGTTCCTCCGCATCTCTACGCATTTCACTGCTACACGCGGAATTCCACCCCCCTCTGCCGTACTCTAGCGAGCCAGTCAGCAATGCAGTTCCCAGGTTGAGCCCGGGGCTTTCACATCGCTCTTAACAAGCCACCTGCGGACGCTTTACGCCCAGTAATTCCGATTAACGCTTGGACCCTACGTATTACCGCGGCTGCTGGCACGTAGTTAGCCGGTCCTTATTCTTCAGGTACTGTCATCCCCGACCCGTATTAGGGGCCAGGATTTCCTCCCTGACAAAAGGGCTTTACAACCCGAAGGCCTTCTTCACCCACGCGGCATTGCTGGATCAGGCTTTCGCCCATTGTCCAAGATTCCCCACTGCTGCCTCCCGTAGGAGTCTGGGCCGTGTCTCAGTCCCAGTGTGGCGGGTCGTCCTCTCAGACCCGCTACTGATCGTTGCCTTGGTAGGCCTTTACCCTACCAACTAGCTAATCAGCCATCGGCCGCTCCAATAACGTGAGGTCTTGCGATCCCCCACTTTCCCCCTCAGGGCGTATGCGGTATTAGCTTGCCTTTCGGCAGGTTATCCCCCATTACTGGGCACGTTCCGATGTATTACTCACCCGTTCGCCACTAACTTGCGGAGCAAGCCCCGCAAATCCGTTCGACTTGCATGTGTAAAGCATGCCGCCAGCGTTCAATCTGAGCCAGGATCAAACTCTTTCGTTTAATCACTGAATAATTGCGCACTTGCGTTAACTCAAAGAATTCGCCCAAGCACCGAAGCGCTCAAGCCAGTTCTATTTCATTAAGTGCAAGTACTTGATGCACTCATCAAGCACTCACACTCATCGGCTGTAATTTGTTAAAGATCGCTTGCTTCTGAACACTTCGCTCGGTAAACTCAGCGGGTTTCGCTTCGTTTCTTTCGCTGCGTCATCAGCAGAGAACGCAACTTTAAGCACTTCCCCTCCCCCCGTCAACACCCCGATCGAAAGAATTTCACGCCGAACCGATAAACCGTTGATCGGACAGCGAAATTTATTCAGCCCAAAATCGAGCCCCTCGCCATCAATCGAGCGTATGCCGATAAAAGCGCACCGCAATCAGCATCACCACGGCCGTAAACAGCAATAAAGGCCAGATACTGGGCCAAAGTTCGACCCAGCCATTGCCTTTAAGCAGGATGCCGCGGACCAAACGATTGAAGTGTGTCAGCGGCAGCAGGCTACCGATCGCCTGCGCCCAGCCCGGCATGCCCTGAAACGGGAACATGAAGCCGGAGAGCAGCATGTTCGGCAGAAAGTAGAACATCGTCAGTTGCATCGCCTGCAACTGGTTCTGCGCCAGTGACGACAGCGTGATGCCCACGGTGAGGTTGGCTGCAATGAATACCAGCACCGATACATAGACAGCCAGCAAGCCCCCAGCAAACGGGACGCCAAACACATAACGCGCCGCCAGCAAGATGATGCTTGCCTGCAGCAGACCGATCGCCACGTACGGAACGATCTTGCCGGCCATCACCTCGATCGGCCGCACCGGGGTAGCCAGCAGATTTTCCATCGTGCCGCGCTCGCGCTCCCGCGTCATCGCCAAGCCGGTCATCATCACCATCGTCATGGTCAGGATGACGCCCATCAAACCCGGCACCGTATTGAACTGGGTATTCCCTTCGGGGTTATACAAGCGATGCACCCGCACTTCGAACGCTGCGGGACCACCAGCCAGCGGCACCGATACGCCGCGCAAGTCCTTCTCAGCCACCGACACGGCCAATTGCTGCACGGCCGACAGCGCGATCGATGTCGCCATCGGATCGGTTGCATCGGCCTCGACCAGCAAGGCCGGACGCTCACCGCGCAGCAGAGACCGCGTGAATCCAGCCGGGATATTAAGAACGAATTGCACATCACCACGCGCCAGCGCTGCGCGCGCCCGCGCCTCATCCGGCAGCTCCCCAACGATCCTGAAATAGTCCGAGTTGCGCATTGCCGCGACGTAGCTACGGGTGAATTCGCTGTGATCGGCGATCACGACGGCGGTCGGCATCTGCTTGGGATCACTATTGATGGCATAGCCAAACAGGGTGAGCTGGACAATGGGCAAGCCGATGATCATGCCGAAGGTGACTCGATCCCGCCGCAGCTGTAGGAACTCCTTCAGAACGATGCCCCACCAGCGCCCCAGCGCCGTGCGCCAACTCATGCGCCCACCCCGGCCCGGGACATCATATATATGAACACATCCTCCAGACCCGTCTCGATCAACCGGCATTGATAGTCTGTGCCGACCAGTTCGCGCCTCAGCGTTGCCTCCAGCAGCCCCCCCCCTCGACCACTGACGTGCATCGTGTCGCCAAATGCAACGGTCTGATCAACCCCGGGCTGCCCCCGAAGGCGTTGCGCCAGTTCAACCAGCCCCGCGCCACCGATTTGCCAGGTTGCCAGTTTTTGCGCGGCGACGATCTCGGCCGCCGTCCCTCGCGCCAGCAGCCGGCCATCCGCGATATAAGCAAGTTTGTGGCAGCGCTCGGCCTCATCCATATAGTGCGTACTTACCAACACCGAAACACCGCGCGCTGCAAGCCGGTGCAACTCCTCCCAGAAATCACGCCGCGCCGCAGGGTCGACGCCGGCGGTTGGCTCATCCAGCAACAGGAGCTCTGGCTCGTGCAACATGCATGCGGCCAGTGCCAGCCGCTGCTTCCAACCACCGGACAACGCGCCCGCCAATTGTCCGGCACGGGCCATCAGCCCGAGTTGGCCGAGTGCCGCATCAACCCTGGCCCGACGCCCGCTCAAACCGTAGACCCGCGCAACGAAGTCGAGATTTTCGCGGACCGTCAAATCATCCCAGAATGAAAAGCGCTGCGTCATATAGCCGACCCGTCGCTTGATTTCCTCGCGCTCCCGCCGGATGTCGAAGCCAAGGCAATGGCCCTCACCCGCATCAGGCGTCAGCAGCCCGCACATCATCCGGATCGTCGTCGTCTTGCCACTGCCGTTCGGCCCGAGAAAGCCGAAAATTTCGCCGCGCTTCACCTGCAAGGCCATATCGTCGACCACCAAACGGCCACCAAACCGCTTGCTCAAGCCCTTAATGTCGATGGCCAGCGCGTCGGCGATCACAACGCCACCGTAACCGGCTGCCCCGGATGCAGCGCGGCTGCATTCGCAGGCTCGGGATACGCCTCAATCATGAACACCAATTTGGCGCGTGTTTCATTGCTGAAAATAATCGGTGGCGTGTATTCGGCATGTGGCGATACGTAGTTCACCGTTGCCACGAGCGGTTTCGCGCAGCCATCGCAACTCAGACGCAACCGCTGGCCGACCCGGATCGCGCCAAGCCGCGGCTCGGGAACAAAAAACCGGATCTTGATATTCCCGGGCGGCAGCATCCGCACCACCGGGCTGCCGGCAGGCACCCACTCGCCCTCGCGATATATCGTATCGAAGACCAGCCCGGCCACCGGCGCCCGTACCGACTTCTGCGCCAGTCGCCAATCGGCCTGTGCCAGCGCGGCCCTGGCCGCCTCGACTTGCGCCGCCTGCGCCTTGATCTGCGCATCCCGGCCCGGCAGACGGGCCACGTCGAGCTGACGCTGCAATTCCAGCACGCGCGCCGCATCCGCTTCGAACTGCGCCCGGCTTTCGTCGAACCTTGCCTGCGAGACAAAACCGCTACGGAGTTGAGCCTCATCCCGCGCCAGCTGCAAACTGGACTTGCGCGCCTGTGCCATCGCCTGCTCAAGCTGCGCCCGGATCACGTCAATT
Organism: Jeongeupia wiesaeckerbachi; assembly: GCF_050916355.1. Taxonomy (GTDB): domain Bacteria; phylum Pseudomonadota; class Gammaproteobacteria; order Burkholderiales; family Chitinibacteraceae; genus Jeongeupia; species Jeongeupia wiesaeckerbachi. The sequence continues at coordinate 2,907,036 of NZ_CP136946.1, read as the reverse complement.
TCCTGGGGTCGCTTGCCGGTCTGCAGATCGGCAAGCTGTGCGGTAGCAGCATCGAGCTGGCGTTGCGCCTGCTGCTGCGCCGCCCTTTCGTCGACGGCGTCGAGCACGAACAGCGCGGCATCACGCGTCAGCACCTGACCACGCCGCACCATCAGTCGATCCAGCCGCCCCGACTGCGAAGCGGCAAGCTGGACAAACTCGCCTTCGACGTAGCCCTGAAAGACATCGGGCGTCGGGCCACCACACGCGGCCAGCAGCAAGGTGAAGCACAACGGTGCACGCATGACGTCCACCCCGGAACGAAGGCGCAACAATATCCCCGCCCTCGCCCGACTGCGACGACAACGGCCTTGATACTGCTCAATAGTGCACGGAAGGAAAAACGTCGAATCAAACTAGCGAAGAATCGTCGCACCAGCACAGCGTTGCCGGGCCATTCAACGCGCCTTGGACCACGGCATGCTGATCAAAATCACGCCCCAGCCGGAGCGCGCCGGCCTGCGACACGCCGAGCACCAACGCCGACGGCTCAGGCGCCCAGCCGGGCTGCAGCGGTTCGCCCGCACCTTCGAAGCAAACCAGGCCGCGGTGACGCAGCAGATCCAGCAAATTCTGGTGCCGCGCACGATTTTCGTACTCGCACAGCGCCACGGAGCGCGGATTCGCCGCCGAGACGAAAGCCCACGCAACAACGCCGTGCTGCAGCAGCACGGCGTCGAGATCGGGGTGATGCAGGCCGATGCGCAAGCTGAGCCCCAGCGCCGGCACCACATAGCGCGTGGCACGATAGGCGGCGTCGAGTCGCTGGCGCTCGGCTTGATTCATTACTTAGATATTGTGCTGCTTGATCATTTGCAGCATCTGACCGAACACGCGCGGTGTGCCGCAGAGCACGTCACCGGATTCGAGGAATTTCTCTTCACCGGCAAAGTCGGTCACCAGACCACCGGCCTCTTGCACCAGCAGCGTGCCGGCTGCGATGTCGACGAGCTTCAGGTCGAACTCGAAGAAACCGTCAAAGCGACCGCAAGCGACGTAGGCCAGATCCAGCGCGGCAGCACCCGGGCGGCGCACGCCGGCAGCCTTTTGCGCCATTTCGCGGAAGATGGCCATATAGGCATCGAGGTTGTCGAACTTGGTGTACGGGAAACCGGTACCGATCAGCGCGTCGGACAGATCGCGCACCTTGGAGACGCGAATACGGCGATCGTTCAGGAAGGCACCGACGCCGCGCGTCGCGGTGAACAGATCGTTGCGGTTCGGATCGTAGACGACGGCCTGGGTGATCACACCGCGATGTTCCAGTGCAATCGACACCGCGTATTGCGGGAAACCGTGCAGGAAGTTGGTGGTACCATCGAGCGGATCGATGATCCACACGTATTCCGAGTTGCCGCGCGCACCGGATTCTTCGGCGATGATCGCGTGCGTCGGGTAGGCCTCGAGGATGGTCTCGATAATGGCCTGTTCGGCGGCACGATCGACTTCGGAGACGAAATCGTTGTGGCCTTTCTTTTCCGGGGTGAGCAGGTCGAGGTTGTTCGACGCGCGCTGGATGACAGAGGCGGCGCGACGGGCGGCACGAACGGCCGTGTTGAGCATCGGATGCATTGCGGGTTCCTGTAGCGGTCAAAGCGGATCAACGGGAACGCGGACCGACAGACTCGGTCATGCAACGCGATGCAAATTGTCTGCGATCTGGCGCGCGCGCCGGATCCGCCTTGTAAAGATCGAAAATCGGTCCCCATTGTAACCGTAACAGCGATGAATCCCAATACCTCCGGCAATACCCCGAATCCGGCCCAGGCCGCCAACCTCGAAGCCAATCAACAGCTTGCGCACTTTCGCGTCATCCTGTCGCACACTTCGCACCCGGGCAATATCGGCTCGGCCGCCCGGGCGATGAAAACCATGGGTCTGACGCGACTGTATCTCGTCAATCCCAAGGAGTTTCCGTCCGAGGTCGCCGTGTCGCTGGCGTCGAATGCGCACGACCTGCTCGACAACGCCATCGTGGTCGGCTCGATGGCCGAGGCACTCGCCGGCACGACGATGCAGGTGGCGATGACCGCCCGCCGCCGCGAATTGGCCCAGCCGCTGCAGACGCCGCGACAACTCGCCCCCGAGCTGATTGCCGAAGCCCGCCAGGGCGGCGAGATCGCACTGGTGTTCGGCACCGAAATGAGCGGCCTGACCATCGACGAAGTCCAGTTATGCAACCGCCGGGTCACCATCCCGACCAATCCGGACTACTCGAGCCTGAACCTGGCGCAAGCTGTGCAGGTGCTTTGCTACGAGCTGCGCGCCACACTGCTCGACGACGTGAGTTACCTTGAGGAACAGCGCAATCTGGCCAGCCACGAGTACATCGAGCTGTTCTATACGCACCTCGAAGAAACGCTGACAACGATCGGCTTCCTGCGTCCCAAGGCACCGAAGCGGCTGATGCCCCGGTTGCGGCGCATGTACCAGCGTATCGGGCTGGAGCAGGAGGAAGTCGACATCCTGCGCGGCATTCTGCGCGCCACGCTGGAATTCGACCGCAAGCAGCACCCGGACGATCCGGCGGACAAGTAATGGCAAACGGGGCGCTCAGCCCCGTTTTTTTATCAGTGCGCCGCCGAAGCGCTACTCCAGATAGCGCCGGCCGCCATAGCCACTGATCGCCATCAGCACCCGGACGATACCGTGCGAGATCCACGGCAGGATGCGGAACAGCCAACGCCCACGCCTCAGGTCGGCCAGCAAGATCGGCACCGAATCGGTTTCCAGCCTGGCATGCAGATCGTCACGCAGCGCCGTGGCCAGACCGTGATCACGAACGATGATATTGGCTTCTCGCGCCAGCAGCAGGCTGAACGGGTCGATATTGCTCGACCCGACGGTCGCCCAATAGCGATCGATGACCGCAACCTTGGCATGCATGAAGCCCTCGCGGTATTCATAGATATCGACACCGGCCTTGAGGAAGCTGCGGTAGAAGCCGCGGCTGGCATAGTGCAGCAAGGCGTGATCGACCCGGCCTTGCAGCAGCAGCACGACATTGACGCCACGTTCGGCGGCACGCAGCAACGCATGCCGAAAACGATAACCGGGCAGGAAGTAGGCATTGGCGATAACGATTTCCGAGCGCGCGGTCTCGATCGCCCGCAAGTATTCCTGCTCGATCGCATGGCGGTTGCGGAAGTTGTCGCGAATCACCAGCTTGGCGAGGCTCCTGCCCGCGCGCATCGGCGGCGGCTGAGGCGGACGGGTTTTGGCCCATTCCGGCACCAGCTGCACCCACGCGGTGTGCCGCCACAAACGATTGCTTGCCTCACGCATCTGCGCCACCAGCGGCCCCTGCACGCGGACCGCATAATCGTAGCGCGGCGCCAGCTCGGCCGAATCGACATCGCTGAGAATGTTGATGCCGCCGATAAAACCGACCCGGCCGTCGATCACCGCCAGCTTGCGGTGCAAGCGGCGCAAGCGCTGCCGGTCGAGCGAAAATGGTGCAACCTCGGGCCGGAAGAACAGTTGCCGCACGCCTGCCGCCGCCAACCTCTCCCGCCACTCGAGCGGAAAGTGCCGCGCGCCGAAACCGTCGACCTGCAGCGAAGTCTGCACCCCTCGACTGGCGGCGCGCATCAGCGCTTCGGCCACGGCTGTGCCGACGACGTCGAGCTCGAACAGGTAGCTTTCCAGATAGATTTCGTATTGCGCCGTATCGATGGCGGTAATCAGCGCGGGGAAAAAGTCCGCGCCGTTGAACAACAGGGTCAGATGATTGCCACGGACAAAACCCGTCATACCTGCCCTCGATGCAAAACGGTATACAGCGGCGCGTGATCCGACAAAGCCGACCACGGCGCGCCACTCAGCACATCAGCCACTTCGATCTGGAAACCACGGACATAGACTCGATCGAGCGACAGCAAGGGCAAGCGTGCCGGAAAGCTGCGCGCCGAATGGCCGTGCAGCGATTCGAACGCCTCGACGACGCCCAGCTCATGCCCCAGCAACCGTGTCGACTCACGACGCCAGTCATTGAAATCGCCGGCCAGCACCAGTGGTGCGTTTTTGGGGATGCGCCTGCCGATGACATCCACCAGCATGGCCAGTTGCCGGCGACGGTCGTGCCCCAGCAGATTCAGATGCACGCACAGCGCATGCAGCGGCTGATTCCAGCCCGGCAGGTCGAGCTGACAATGCAGCAGCCCGCGCTGCTCGAAGCGGTGCAGCGTCAGGTCATGGTTGTAGGAATTGCGGATCGGAAAGCGCGATAGCAGCGCATTGCCATGATGGCCATGCTGATAGTTGGCATTGCGCCCGTAGGCTGCGGCAAGCCCCTCGCCCGCCAGATACAGATGTTGCGCCTCGCCCGGCCAGGTATCGAAGCGGTGCGCGTGCGAGCGATGCTCGCCCTGCACTTCCTGCAGGAAAACAAGGTCCGGCGACAGCTTCTTCAGCGCATGGCGCACCTCGTGCACAACCAGCCGACGGTTGAACACCGACAATCCCTTGTGGATGTTGTAGCTGGCAACCCTTAGCTTATTCAATTTGAAATCAACGTATTAAACCGGCATAACGCTCGGCACAGCCATTTCGCGGCACCCGAATGAATCAGTAGATTATCACGCGATTTCCGGCCACGTTCACGCGCACGATCCGGCCCGCGCCAATCTCAGCGATGAAACGCGCGCCATCGTCCGCCACCAACCCCACACCGACGCCGGCCGAACTCATATCGCCCCGGCAGCCCCGGGTTCACGCCGCCGGCGGTTGAAGCCGAATCGGAAATCACGCTAACGGCCAGGAAAAAACCCCGCCGAAGCGGGGTCTCTGCATTGCGCAGCTTATTCCAAGCCAGCTGTGACAGCACCACAGCGGTGCCGTCACGGCCAGGCAGATTACTTGATCTGATTTTCCGCTTGCAGCGGCAGGACGAGGTTCATGTTGTTCTTGATGTTCAGATCGAACAGACCCGGCAGCTTGTCGAGCGCCTTCGCGTTACCGCTCACCTTGGCCTTGCCTGCCTTGACCAGATCGTCCAAGGAGGTCTTGCCAGCGAGGAAGGCCAGCAGATCCGGTTTGGCGATCTCAAGCGACACGTCGGCATTCTTGGCCTGGAACTCGCCCAGGGTATTGAACACACCGTTGTGCAGGTCCACGGCGTACTGCTTGTCGCCCTTCAGGCTCAGGTTGATCAGGTGATTGCCCACCTTCTCGGCCTTGACCTGATCGATGACCATGCCGAGGTAAGGCATCAGGCTGTCACCCGGCAGCCCTGCGATCACCTCCGGCGACGAGGTCGCCAGACCGTTCGGCACGTTGCCGCCCGCACGCAACTCCTGCGCACCGGCAAGGTACCAGTTGCGGTTCAGCGCAGTTTCGTCCTGATAACCCAGCTGCTCCAGCGCGTCGGCCATCAGCAGCACGGCCTTCTGGTTCTTCGGATTCGAAGCGACGATGTTGTTCAGCAGCTCGGTCGTGAAGCGGTAATCGCCCTTGTTGAAGCTCTTGAGCGCGGCATCCAGCACCTTCTGCTCGCCACCGAAGGCCTCGACATAACGCTTGCCACGCTCTGCATCCGGGTAAGTCGCCAGCTTGGCGGCGTTGCCGTCATACCAGCCGAGGTTGCGGATATAGGTCGACTTCAGGTTGTTCTTCAGGTTGCCGTAGTACGGGCGGTTGTCCCACTTGTTGAGCACAGCCTTCGGCAGCTGGGCATGTTCGGCGATCTCGTCCGGGCCATAGCCGTAGTTGGCGTAGCGCATCGTGGTATCGAACAGCGACTGGTACAGGTCACGTTGATCCTTCAGGTACTCGACCACGTTCTTGTTACCCCAGACCGGCCAGGTGTGCGGGCCGAACTGCACTTCGACCTTGTCGCCCCAGCGGCCCAGCGCCTGGTTGATGTACTTGGCCCACGCGGCCGAGTCGCGGATCTGGGCACCACGCAAGGTGTAGATATTGTGCTGCAGGTGGTTCACGTCCTCGGCCATCGACAGCGCATTCCACTTCGGAATGAACATGACCATTTCGGCTGGCGCTTCGGTGTGCGGCACCAGATAGAACACGAAGTCGACGCCGTCGATCTTGACGGTCTCGCCATCCTTGGTGATGTATTTGTTCGGGATCGGCAGCGTCGACTCGTCGTTCGCCAGCGCCGGGCCGAGCGAGCCGGTCACGATGCCCTTCTCGTTGATCTTGAGCACGTTGCCGTACTGGTAGCCGGCACGGCGATTCATGATGTTGCCGCCCATCACGTTTTCACTCACGGCTTCTTCGACAAAGCCTTCCGGCGCATACACCGGCAGCTTGCCACTCTTGACGTCCTCCGGCGTCGCCAGGCCTGCGGCATAAATGCCGCCGAAACCGCCGAAGTGGTCGGCATGGCTGTGCGAAATGATCACGCCCTTCAGTTCACGCTTGCCGCGATGCTTTTCGTACAGCTCGATCGATGCCTTGAGCGCTTTGCCCGAGTACTCGACATCAAAGAACACCATGCCCTTGTCGGTCTCGATGATGGTCAGGTTCGACAGATCCTGGCCACGCACCTGATAGATGTGGTCGCTGACCTTGTACAGGCCGCCACGGTTCACCAGTTGGGCATGGCGCCAAAGGCTGGGGTTGACCGAAGCTGGCGCCTCTTTGCCCTGCATATAGTTCATCGCAGTCGCGCTGAATACGCCGTCGATATTGCCGTTATTCAGCAGCGGGGCAATGAAACCGTGGTCGGCGTCGGCAAAGGCGGTCTTGTTGCTGAAGTCCAGCTCTTTGTAGACTTGCTCATTGGCCTTCTTGGTATACGAGGACGCATCTTTCTGAGTGCTGTTGAAATCATAGCCAGCAGCCATCGCGGCCTGCGACATAACAAACAGCGAGCACAGCAACGGATAAGCGATCAGTTGTTTCGTCTTCATTGATTCGGCACTCCAAGAGATAGCCATACGATTAATGATGTGTCAGGTGGTAGTTCAAGAACTGCGTCAACACTCGGCAATGCAATTCAAAATTGATGCTGATTGTAAAGCAAAAGGCCCGGACATCAGGTCGATCTCGCTGCACTCCACAAGCTGAAGGCGTAATCCGGGCGTCCTGCTGCAGCCTGTAGCGGCTTTCAGACACGCCCGTACCCGCGCTTCAGCTTTCTCCAGACGGGGAATCCAACACAACGGTCGCACTGCCCACCGCAGTCAGCACTTGCCTCTTCGGTCCTAAGGTCGAACCACGATTTAGTTGATTATTACAACCTAATGAGTTTGAGTGGTGGCAGTTTTTGCGAAGGACCCCGTGAACAGGGTCTGAATTTGGAAAAGATTGTTTTCAATCAAAGTTAGCAAGCAATAATATTGCTTGCTTGCCGGGAGCAAAATCAGCCCAAAAACTGCCTATCGAGGCCGAGGAAAAATCTGACCAAGGCCGACACCCAGTCGCACGCTGTCATTGCCATGCACGAGTTATAGGTTCAGTTCAGCGTCGCGCGCAGACAGGCGCCACCGCCAAATTGTTAGAACACAAATGGCCGCAATGCCGCCACATTGACTTTCTCGCGGCCTGCTTCGCCAAAAAAACCGTGTCCCCAGGGTGTCAAGCCAGAATTGATTGCCGTCTTCCGGCGATTCAGACAAGTCACCGATGCAGTACTGCTGCAGATTGAAAGCCGTCATATTGGCCAACGCTTGTTGGCCTGTGCCGCGTTGCCGGCGACCTCGTCGACACTGGCAAGACGGGCGATACCGAATGCACCACCCAATGCCAGCAATATCAATGACGCCATATCTGTCTCCCGAGGCAATGGGGCCAACCACCCCGCATGGATTTCGCCCCTTCCAGCACTTGACTACCTGTCAATCGCCCTACAATCGGGCGATCAAGCTTTGGGGTGAGCCACGTCGACACGCGACAAGCATGAAAGATATATCAAACAAATCTTCCAACACAACCTCATTTAAATGACTGATTTAGTAAATTTACAGACAACGAAATAATTCACCGAATTGGAAAAACGCAATAAATCTCCCTCGCCATCTCCCTCGCCATCTCCCTCGCCATCTCCCTCGCCATCTCCCTCGCCATCTCCCTCGCCATCTCCCTCGCCATCTCCCTCGCCATCTCCCTCGCCATCTCCCTCGCCATCTCCCTCGCCATCTCCCTCGCCGCCAGTTCGGGCCAGCCAACACGGCGCGCATTGGCGCCGCCGCCAGGCGATCCGGCCCGGTGTTCGGGGAATGAATGCATCGGGGAAAGTGCGGGAGCTACGGATGTGCGTTTACTCGCGCAGCGACTGTCAGAGGCATGCAGCGGCGCGGGAGTACGTCAACGCAGGAAATAGAAAGGAGTGGACCGATGCGGATCGGTGCCGGAAAGGAGTACGGCTCGGAAGCGGGGTAAAGCGGGGAGGCCAGGCCCGAACAGGGCCTGGACAGGTAAGCGGCTGATCAGCCAAGCAAGCCCGAGGCGTGCAGCAACAGCAGCAAGACGCAGGCGATCAATGGCGCGTTGAACTTGAGCAGGGTCAAGGTCATGGCGGCAGTTTGTTTCGTCGGCTGGGCGTTGTGCATGGCGGGCTCCTTGTGACTTGGTTCGCCCATCTTGCCCGCCCGATCCGGCACGCACCTTGCGCCATATCAAGCTTGCCGCCCGCCCTCGCGCTCACCCCACGCCGCGGGCAAGCGTTAGAATGACATATGGGCAACCGCCCGCAGATCGCCCTTTGGTTTCAATCCAGCAGGAGTCGATATGGTGCTCGAAGAAAAACCGCCCGCCGATGGCTCGCATATCAGCTTGCCGGTTCGCAAACGCGATGCCCGCAAGCACCCCGAGCCGGCGACAGTGCCGCCTCCGCAGACGCACCGGGTCGATGTCACGGTGCAAAAGCCCTTCGATCATGACGTCGGCGATCTTTACGACCCCGACCATCCGCCAGAAAAAGACTGAGGCGTCAGTCGCCGGCGTGAAGGGGCAGCCTGCGGATCGCGTCGGCGTTCGACGGCGAGAACACCATCTCGGCGGCTTGCGCCCAATCGACCCAGCAATATCGGCCGTGTTCGCCCGGCGACAGCGTGACCGGCAGTTCGGCCGACACTTCCAGCGAGAACACGTGCTCGGTGTTGGTCGTGATGCCCGGCGCGTAGCGATGCCGCCAGACCGGATAGATCTCGTACTCGTTGACATGCTGCCAGTCGCTCAAGCGGTGACTGCTCGCATCGATGCCCGTCTCCTCGAGCACTTCGCGACATGCGGTGTCGATCAACACCTCGTCGCCCTCTCTGCTCCCGGTGACCGATTGCCAGGCATTGGCAAAGTCGCGCCGTTCGATCAAAAGCACCTTGAGCTCGGGCGTGTGGATCACCACGAGGACGGAAACCGGTTGTTTGTAGGTCATGGCGGCATTATACAATCGCCGTCCGCTTCCACCCCCTTCCTCAGTCACGAGCAGCCGATGCCGATGAACGCGCCCTTTTCCGCCGCCCGCATCCGCGACGAATTTCCGATCTTCCGGCACCATCCGGACCTGATCTACCTCGACAACGCCGCGACGACGCACAAGCCACTGGCCGTGCTCGATGCCGAACGGCATTTCTACGAGACGGCCAATGCCAACGTGCACCGCGCAGCACACCGGCTCGGCAGCGCCGCGACCGACGCATTCGAAGGTGCGCGCACCCGGATCGCCGCGCAGCTGAACGCCTATCACCCGGACGAAGTGCTGTTTACGCGCGGCACGACCGAAGCCATCAATCTGGCCGCGAACAGCTGGGGCCGCGCCGAGCTGCGTCCCGGCGACGTGATCCTGCTATCGACGCTGGAGCATCACGCCAATATCGTGCCGTGGCAGCTGGTGGCGCAGGCTACCGGCGCCATCGTCAAACCGATCCCGCTCGACGCCGATGGCAATATCGATCAGGCGGCCTATCAGGCGCTGCTGACCCCGGCGGTCAGGCTGGTCGGGCTGACGCAATGCTCGAACGCGACCGGCGTCCTGCCGCCGCTGGCGCCGATGATCGCCGCGGCCAAAAGTGTCGGCGCGCGGGTCTTGATCGACGGCGCGCAAGGCATTGCCCACGATGGCGTCGACGTGCGCGCACTCGGCGCCGACTTCTATGCTTTTTCCGGCCACAAGCTCTACGGCCCGACCGGTATTGGCGTGCTGTGGGCGCGCCGCGAACTGCTGGCGCAGATGCCGCCCTGGCAGGCGGGCGGCGAAATGATCGATCGCGTGTCCTTCGACGGCACGACCTTCGCCGAACCGCCGTTCCGTTTCGAAGCCGGCACACCGCCGATCGCGCAGGCAATCGGCCTTGCTGCGGCGATGGATTGGCTGGCCGGACTGGATCGCAGCGCGCTGCTCCGACACGAGCTGGCGCTGCGCGAACGCTTCGAGGCAGGGCTGGTCCAACTCGGCGACATCCGGATCCTTGGCGCGAACGCACCGCGCGGCCCGATCAGCGCGCTGAGCTTCGACGCGCTGCATCCGTACGACGTCGCCCAGTTCCTCGACGGCTACGGCATCGCCGTGCGCGTCGGCCAGCACTGTGCCGGCCCGCTGCATCAGGCACTCGGCCTGAGCGGCAGCCTGCGCGCGTCGTTCGCGGCCTACAACACCGAGGCCGACGTCGACGCGACCCTTTCCGCGCTCGCCACCACGCTGGAGCTTCTGGCATGAGCAGCTATCCGCCACCGTTCGACCACCCGTTCGGCACCAGCATCGATCGCGACGCACTAGCGCAAAGGCTGAGCGCTGCCGCCGGCTGGGAAGCCAAGAACCGCCTGCTGGTGCAATTGGCACGCGAACTGCCGTCGCTACCCGATGGCTACCGGACTGACGAGTACCGCGTCGCCGGCTGCGAGAGCACCGCGTGGATCGTGATCGGCCAGCAGGATGGCCGACTACTGGCCGCCGCCGACAGCGACTCGCGCATCGTCAAGGGCTTGTTGGCGCTGCTGCTGACGGCCTACCACGGCCACACCGGCGCCGAGCTGGCCGACTTCGACTTCGAAGACTGGCTGACCTCGCTCGGCCTGCAACGCTTTCTGACCACCTCACGCGGCAACGGCCTGCGTGCCATGTCCAGAATGATTCGAGAGGCGATTGCGGAATTCTCGCATTGACGCAGAACTGACAACGCGAAGATGCTCCCCACACAATCTGAAGAAGGAAACCCTGCCCAATGAAATCCGCCCGTTCGCTGATTGCCACTCTGATTGCCTGTGCCTGCGTGATCGCCCCGGCCACCGCCTCGGCCCGCACCTATACCGCCGGCGCCGAAGCCACGTTCGCGCCGTTCGAATCGCTGAACCAGAAGCGCGAAGTCGTCGGTTTCGACGCCGACATCATCGCGGCCATCGGCAAGAAAACCGGCCTCGACATCAAGATGGTCAACACCCCTTGGGAAGGCCTGTTCATGAGCCTGAACAACGGCGATATCGACATCGCCGCCTCGGCGATCACGATCACGCCGGATCGCCAGAAGACCATGGATTTCAGCCAGCCCTACTTTGAGGCGCAGCAGCTGATCGTCGTGCCGACAGGCAGCAAGATCACGTCGATGGCCGACCTGAAGGGCAAGAAGATCGGCGTGCAGACCGGCACCACCGGCGACATCGTCGCGCAGGACACCTTCGGCAAGACGTCGCCGGACATCCGCCGTTACGAAAGCATCACGCTGGCCGTCCAGGAACTGCGCGACGGCGGCCTGCAGGCCGTGATCGGCGACAACGCCGTGGTCAAGAACTACCTGAAGAACAACCCGGGCGCGAAGTTCAAGCTGGTCGACGACAAGGGCTTCAAGAAAGAGTACTACGGCATCGCCGTGCGCAAGGGCAACAAGCAGTTGCTCGACCAGATCAACAAGGGGCTCGGCGCCATCAAGGCGGACGGCACCTACCAGTCGATCTACAACAAGTACTTCGGCAAATAAGCCCCGACAAAAAACCCGGCAATGCCGGGTTTTTTGTTGGGCGCCCCCGATCAGATACGCGTATAGCGGGCCGCAACCTCGTCGCACATCCGTTCACCCAGGAAGTCGAGCAAGGCCCGCACCGCCGGCAACAGGCCACGACGACTCGGGTAGACGGCGTGGACGATACCCGGCTGCGGCGACCAATCGGGCAGCACCTGCACCAGCGCGCCGGATTTCAGTTCGTCGCGGCACATGAAATCGGGCAGCAGCGCCATGCCGACGCCGCCGATTGCCGCCGTGCGCAAGGTCTGCAGGTCCTCGGCCACCAGCCGCGGGTAATGGCTGAACAGATAATCGGCGCCGGCCGGTCCGAGCAGCGGCCATTGCGTGCGGCCATCGCTCTCGCCCAGCGCCACCGTATCCAGCCACGACAACTCTTCGGGTGCGCTCGGCTGCCCTTGCCGCAACAGCTGTTCGGCGCTGGCGACGAGAATGGTGCGGCTCATGCCGAGCTTCTTGACGACCAGCGTCGCGCTGTCCTGCAGCACCGGACGCACCCGCAGCGCCACATCCACGCCTTCGTCGATCACATCGACCGCCCGGTTGACGATCAGCAGATTGACCCGCACCTGCGGATAGCGCGCCATGAATTCACCCAGCAAAGGCGCCAGCGACCATTGCGCCAGCGTCACCGGACAACTGACCCGCAGCGTGCCGCGCGGCTCGCTCTGGATTTCCTGTACCGCCTCTTCCGCCGCCCGCGCCTCGTCACGGATCGCCAGGCAATGCCGGTAATAGCGCTCGCCGGCATCGGTCAACGAGAGCTTGCGCGTCGTCCGCTGCAACAGACGCACACCGAGCCGAGCCTCGAGTTCGGCCACGCGCCGCGACAAACGTGACTTCGGAATGCCCAGACTGCGGCTGGCCGCACTGAAGCCGCCCTGACCGGCGACTTCGGCAAAGAAAAGCATGTCGTTGAGATCGAGCATCACGTTCCAGCCTGGAAACGGGGAATCACCCCTTGATTGTCCTACCAACAGGACAATGTATCGCATTTTTGCCGGCTTATCGCCGTTTCGGCACCGGGGCACAATGCCTCCATCGCATCAACGCGACCCGACAGCCCCAGGAGAAAACACCATGAAACTGCTGCATATCGATTCCAGCGTCCTTGCCGACAACTCGGTTTCGCGCCAACTCACCGCCCGCATCACCCGTGAATGGGTCGCCAAGAACCCGGACACGACGGTCGAATACCTCGATCTGGCAAAGGAAGCGCCGACCCACCTGTCGTTCGATTCGCTCGGTTTTCGCCTGGGCCTTGCCGCTGACCAGTTGACCGAGGTGCAGCGCACGGAAAACCAGCACACCCAAGCGCTACTGCAGCAGTTCCTCGCCGCCGACGTCATTGTCGTTGGCGCACCGATGTACAACTTTTCGGTACCAAGCCAACTGAAGGCGTGGATCGACCGCGTAGCGCAAGCCGGCCACACCTTCAAATACACCGAGAACGGCCCGGTCGGCCTTGCCGGCGACAAGACCGTCATCGTTGCCTCGACCCGTGGCGGTTTTTATTCGACCAGTGACGTGATGCGCGCGCTCGATCATCAGGAAAGCTATCTGAAGAGCGTCTTCGGCTTCTTCGGCATCAGCAACGTCCGCTTTGTCCGCGCCGAAGGCATGTCCATGGGTGACGCCGTCAAGAACGAGTCGCTCGCCGCGGCAGAAAAGGAAATCGCCGCCCTGGCTTGAGCAACAGGCCACCCACAGGCTCGCAAGGCCGATTCCGGCCGGCGCAGGCAGCGCCGGCCGGAATCGGCCATATCAACAAGCCGACCCGTGCCTGACGGCAAGCTAAAAGGACCGGATCATGCCCAGCGCCGAAGCGCACTTCGACACCTGCCAGACACCCGCAGCCTGGCGCCTGTTCGATCAGAACCACCCGCCCTGCGCCGCCACCAGCCTGATCTACCTGCTCGAAGACTCGGCCGGCCGGCTATTGCTCAATGATGGCGAACCGCTCTACCCGGGCGGCCTGTACATTGGCCCGCAAACGCTGGCGCCGCGCACGGAGCCGGGCAGCAGCATTCAAGGCATCCAGATCAGCACGACGGCCACCGCCGTACAACGACTCTGCAAAACGCAGATCCCGGTTGTCATCGCACCGGGCAGCCGTACGCGATTGCTGGCGGGACAGATCGATACGTGTGATTCACCGCTGCCGTGGCCCGGCGCGCTGATCGATTTGCGGCTCGACACCGGATTTCCATGGACATCGCCATGCAAGCAGACGGCTCGAGTCATCGTCATCGCCGGCGAGCTGCACTGCGGCGACACCCCGATGCCGGCCGGTGGCGAATACGCACTTTCCGCCTCGGCTACGCTCCACGCCGGCCAACGCAGTCATGCGCTGATCTGGTTAGCCCCGCCGACCTCCGGCAACTAGACGCCGCTTGGGCACCCAAGGCATGCCGGGCGGTGCGCGGCACTCACAAGCGCTAGCGCTCTTCCTTGCTCGATACCCAGATCGAGAACACCAGCCAGACGGTGTTGAAGAACGCGATCAGGAAACCCAGAAAACCGAACGCCGGCAGACCGAACAGCATCGGCCCTGACTTCACAGTCATGACGATCGACGAGCCGATGATCAGCGCACCGGTCACGATGCCCATCGTCAAACGGTTGGCGCTCTTGGCGAGCTGGCTACCAAAGCGGTCAAGCCGCTTCAGATCGAGATCGACGCGCAGATTGCCGCGCCGCGCCTGCTTGATCAGCTTGCCGATGTCGCGCGGCAAGCCGGCGACCAGATGAAACGCCTCGTACAGCCCGTCCTTGCCCTTCTTGTACAGCGCCTTGGGCTGGAAGCGCGCCAGAATCACCTCGCGCACGAACGGCGTCAGGTGCGGCACCATCTGAAAATCGGGATCGAGCTGGCGCCCCAGCCCTTCCAGCGTCACCAGCGCCTTGAACAGCAGCGTCAGATCGGCAGGCAGGGTGATTTCGTGCTCGCGCATCAGGCTGGCGACATCGTTGAGCAGCGCACCGAAACGGATGTCCTTGAGCGACAGGTTCTCGTAGTTGAACATGAACTCGGCGATATCGACGGCAAGCTGCTCCTCGTCGACGACGACATCACCGGTCCATTCGAGCAGCACATTCAGAATGCCGTGCTCGTCGCGTTCGGCCAGTGCCGCCAGCAAGTCGACGATCTGGTCGCGGCGCGGGTGCGGCAGGCGGCCGACCATGCCGAAATCAAGGAAGGCGACCTGATTGCCCGGCAGGTATTTGACGTTCCCCGGGTGCGGGTCGGCATGAAAATAGCCATCGATCAGCACCATTTTCAGCACCGCATCGGCGCCACGCGCCGCCAGCACCTTGCGATCCAGCCCCGCAGGATCCAGCAAGGCCAGCTCATTGCCGGCCACGCCACCGACCCAGTCCTGCACATTCAGCCGCTCGGACGTATACGCCCAATGCACCCGCGGAATATGGATGTCCGGATTCGCGGCGAAATTCTGTGCAAACCGGTCCTGATTGCGCGCCTCGGACGACAGATTGAGTTCGCGGCGCAGCGAGCGGGTAAATTCTTCGGCGATCCGCCGCGGCTGATAGCGGCGGGTTTCCGGAAATTCGAACTCCATCAGGCCGGCAATATGCGCGAGGATGCGCAGATCGGCCTCGATCTTGGCGGTAATCCCGGGCCGGCGCAGTTTCAGCACCACATCGTGGCCATCCTGAAGCTTGGCGCGGTGCACTTGCGCAATCGATGCCGAACCGATCGGCACCGGATCCAGCTCGGCGAATACCGTGTGCGGATCACAACCGAGGATTTCGGTCAGCTCCGGCAGAATCTGCGCGAAAGGCAGCGCCGGTACATTGCTCTGCAACTTTTCGAATTCGGCAATCCACTCGGGGGGAAACACGTCGACCCGCGTCGCAAACACCTGACCGAGCTTGATGAACGTCGGACCCAGTTCTTCCAGCGCGCGGCGGACACGCACCGGCGCATCGAGTGCTTCGATCTCGTGCTCGCCCGGCAGATGCAGCAGATCAGCCCCGCGCTCCAGCCCCTTGGCGAGACCGAGCCGGTGCACCAGATTCCCCAATCCGTGCCGCACCATGACGGAAATGATTTCCCGCACACGCGGCAAATCCCGCATGACCGAGAAGGTTTCTTTCAACACGGATGAACTCTCCCTGTGATTGTGCTGTCAGCCATAGAGCCCGGTACACCAGGGTTTTCTGCCCGACACCTGATATAGCCAAGCCACGTAAAGACCAGTTATCGGCTTACAGCCCCGAATATTAGGCTTTACAGCTTTTTTGTACATCCGATACATTCCAGACCCATGAAATGGTACCGAATTCCTGCAGCGCTGCTCGTCAGCGCCTGCCTCTCCGCCCTATTGCCGACCGCGCGCGCCGATGAGCCGCCGGCGGATACCGGCAACTGGAGTAAATCGTCGAAGGATGACGCCGGCGACAATCAGGCCGCCGCACAAGAACTGCTGCTGCAGGCGATGAGCCTGATCGGCGTCCGCTACAGCTGGGGTGGCAACACCCCGGAAGAAGGGCTCGATTGCAGCGGCTTCATCCGCTACGTCTTCCAGAACTCGCTCAACATCACCCTGCCGCGCACCGCCTTGTCGATGTCGCAGACCGGCCGGTCCATCGACAAGGATGAACTCAAGCCCGGCGACCTGGTGTTCTTCAACACGCTGGGCCGGGCTTTCTCGCATGTGGGCATCTACCTCGGCGACAACCGCTTCATCCATTCGCCACGCTCGGGCAAGAGCGTCGAAGTCTCGAACATCCAGCAAGCCTACTGGCAACAACGCTGGAACGGCGCGCGCCGGATTGCCGGCGCTTCGGGCAACGGGGTCAATATGACGACGCTACTGGCCTCGGCCGGCAACCCCAAGACCCGCAAGCCGAGCACGGTTCGCGTTGCGCCCGCCGAGCAAAACTGCCGCAAGGTCACAACCGGCAAGGGCAAGCACAAGAAGACGACGACGGTGTGCTCGCGCAGCGCCACCAGCAAGCCGGCAAGCGCCAAGCCCTCAACGGGCAAGAGCACAACCAAGGCCAGCACGAAGTCCTCGGCTAGGAGCACCTCGTCCAAGGCCAGTTCGACCAAAAAAAACGCGGCCAAGTCGACAACAAAATCGACCAGCAAGACCAGCAGCAAGAAATCGACCACGTCGAGCAAGAGCAGCAGCACGACAACCAAGAAGCAGTAATGCGCCGCGCCAGCGAGCTGGTCGCTGGCAGCGCGGATCAGCTCAGCGTGGCGGGTACGACAATCAGCCCGGCGCGCTGACCGATGGCGACGTCCGGATTCGGAAACACGATCCGGGCGTCCAGCTCGTCGACGACCCAGCGCGTTTCGCCGTCCTCGGCAATCGTCATTCCTTGTGCCAGCGGAGTAAAGTTGTCGGTCTTGCCGTCGACCAGCAGCCGGAATGCCTCGGTGCGCTTGATGATCTCGCGCGCGACTTGATACACCACCACATCCCCCGCAGCCGGCGTCGGCAACTCGCCTTCGATCAAACCCTGCAGATAAGTCTCCAGCTTCGACAGGTCGACCTGCTTGTTCTGGCCGAATGGCATTGCCCTGCCCAGCTCGACGGTAAACGCCGACGCCTGGCAATACCGGCTGCTGAACAAGGAAAACGTCGGTGCGGCTGCCGATTGCAGCAACACCGCCGAAACCCCCGCAAGACCTAGCCGCCCGACCTCGACCGGATCGAACGCCTTGCCCGGCGCGGGCAGCGGATAGATCGCGAATTTTTCTATCAGGCTGCCGTGTATGGCCGTATGCAAGTCGTAATGCAGCCGCGGCACCGCATCGCCGCCGGCCTGAGCGAAGAAGCGCGCCAGCTGCATTTCCAGCATTGCCGCGCGCCGTGCTTCGGGGCCGTCGCCGACATCGGGCACGCGGCAGAACTGCCGGTTCATGTCCTGCTCGACGAAGCGCTCGCCACGCCGCAAGGCCTCGATATTGCCGATCACGAACAGCACCCGGGCCTTCGGCCGCAACTCGCCGCACAGCAGCTTGGCGATCAGCCGGTCAACCAGCTCGACCGGCGCGGTTTCGTTGCCGTGCACGCCACAGGAAATCACCAGATCGAGTTCGCGCCCATCTGGATCGCGTGGCTCGAAACGAATCACGCCTTCGTCGAGCACCTGCACGTGAGTGCCGTTGGACTGACAGTACGGCAGCGCGATCGCGGTGCGGCCAGCCAGCGTTTCCGCCAGAAAACTGTTCATCGGGATGCTCCTTCGAGCTGGAACGGGTAAATGGCGCCCAAGCCCATCAGGCGGGTCAGCTCGTCGAGCGCGGTGCGCACTTCAAGCAGCAATTGCGGATCGGCCAGATCGGCTTCGCTCAGACGATCGCGGTAATGCCGCTCGACCCAGCCGGTCAGCGCGGCGTACAGCGCATCGTTCATCCACACGCCGGGCGCCACCGCAGCGGCTTCGGCCTCGTTCAGCTCCACCCGCAGCCGCAGGCAGGCCGGGCCACCGCCGTTGCGCATGCTCTGCTTGAGGTCGTAAACCAGCACCTCCGACACCGGCCCGCCTTCGGCGAGCAGGCCTTGCAGATACGCCCAGACCGCGGGCCGCTGGCGGCACTCGTCGGGCACGACCAGCCGCATGCGTCCCTCGCCGGCGTCGAGCAGCTGACTGTTGAACAGATAGCTTTGCACCGCGTCATCGACGCTGACGCTGTCAGCCGGCACCTCGATCAGCCGCAGGCCACCCAGCTTGCGATCGAGCTCGGCATAGACCGCGCCCCGATCGACGAAGGCCGCCTGATGGCAGAACAGCACGTCAAGGTTGCCGACGGCGATCACGTCGTTGTGGAACACGCCGGCGTCGATCACAGCCGGGTTCTGCTGCGCATAGACGACGCCGGCATCGCTGAGGCCATGTCGACGCGCAACGGCGACGCTGGCTTCGAAGGTCTGCCTTGCCGGATAGCGCTGCGGTGCATTGTCGCCGCCCCAATGGCGCGCGCCGTAGACAAAAAACTCGACCCCGGCGTCGCCGTAGGCCTTGGCAAAGCGCGTATGGTTGGCCGCGCCCTCATCGCCAAAGGCCGGATGCATGGCCAGCGCCGGATGATGGGCAAAATGCGACTCGTCACCGAATAGCGCCTTGAGCGTCCGGCCGGTCTGCGCATGCTCGATGGCGCGGTGAAACTTGTTCTGCAGATTGGCGACACTGAAGTGCACCCGACCATCCGGGGTATCGGCCGACGGGCTGACCGTGGCCGCATTCGCGACCCACATCGCCGAGGCCGACGACGCGGCCGACAACAATTGCGGCGCCTGTCTGGCCGTTGCGGCGATCACCGCGGCATCGTCACCGCCGAAGCCGAAGCCGCGCAGCACCTCGACCGCGGGCCGTTCGTGCGGCGGCAGTACGCCCTGCCGGTAACCGAGGTCGGCCAATGCCTTCATCTTGGCCAGGCCTTGCAAGGCCGCCGCACGCGGGTTGGCGGTCTGGCCTGCATTGCCGGTCGAGGCGACGTTGCCGAACGAATGCCCACCGTAGTGATGCGTCGGCCCGACCAGCCCGTCGAAGTTCGCTTCAAATGCTGGCATCTTGCCTCCATCGGTTCACGGACTCGCAACCCCTTGCCTTCCTGCGCATGAGCGGGTTCACAACGTCACCCCGTGCGGCATTTGCGCCGGCAACGCCAGCGTCGGCGCCTCGAGCGAGGCCACCGGATAGGCGCAGTAGTCGGCGGCATAGTACGCGCTCGGCCTGTGGTTGCCCGACGCACCAACCCCGCCGAACGGCGCCGCACTCGACGCGCCGGTCAAGGGTTTGTTCCAGTTGACGATGCCGGCGCGCGCATCGCGCCAGAAACGGTGATAGCGGTCGGCCGAATCGGACAGCAAACCCGCCGCCAGCCCGTAGCGGGTGCGGTTGGCCAGCGCGATTGCCTCGTCGAAATCACCATAGCGCTGCACCTGCAGCAGCGGACCGAAGTATTCCTCGTCCGGCAGTTCGGCCACGCCGCTGACGTCCAGCAATGCCGGCGACAGCAGCGCCGTGCCTTCCTGCAAACGCCTCAGCGGCACGATGGGTGTGGCGCCAAGCGTGATCAGCCGGTCTTGCACCGCGAGCAGCGCATCCGCTGCGGCGGTCGAAATCACCGCCCCCATGAACGGTGGCGGCTCGGCATCCCAGGCGCCGACGCGAATCGATCTTGCCACTTCGGCCAGCCGCGCGATCAGTGCATCGCCCCACGCGCCCTTCGGCACCAGCAGGCGTCGTGCGCAGGTGCAGCGCTGGCCGGCGGACACATAGGCCGACTGGACGATATGGTGCAGGGCCGCCGGCACATCGCTCAGTTCGTCAACGATCAGCGGATTGTTGCCGCCCATCTCGAGCGCCAGGATTTTCTCGGGCCGGCCGGCAAACTGCCGGTGCAGCGCGTAACCGGTCGCCGCGCTGCCGGTAAACAGCAAGCCATCGACATCGGCATGCGCCGCCAGCGCGACGCCGGTCTCGCGCCCGCCCTGCAGCAATCCGATCACGCCGGCAGGCAGGCCGGCCGCCAGCCACAGCTCGACGGTCTTCTGCGCGACCATCGGCGTCAATTCGGACGGTTTGAATACGACGACATTGCCGGCAATCAGTGCCGGCACGATATGGCCATTGGGCAGGTGTCCCGGGAAGTTGTACGGACCGAAGACCGCCAGCACGCCGTGCGGCCGGTGCCGCAGCACCGCCTGCGCGTCGCCCTGCTGGCTCTCGTGGCCACCGGTGCGTTCGGCATGTGCACGCAGCGAAATCTCGACCTTGTTGACCATGGTCGTGACTTCGGTCAGCGCCTCCCAGCGGGGCTTGCCGGTCTCGCGGCCGATCAGCGCGGCCAGCTCGGCCTGCGCGTCGCGCAGCATGTCGGCAAACACCCGGACCACGGCGATACGCTCCTCGAGATCCAGATCGCGCCACGCCGGAAAAGCGGCCCGCGCGGCGGCAACGGCAGCGTCGACCTCATCGACGCTGGCAGCCTGTCCTTGCCAGACCGTTTCGCCACTCACCGGATTGCGCGACACAAAAGCCTCACCACGACCGGGCCGCCAGGCCCCGTTGATCAACAGCATGTCTACTCCTTGCTCGAAAGTGGCACGGCACGCACCGGATCGCCATCGGCGAGGCCCAGCGCCTCCAGAACGGGTTGCGGCAGCGGTAGTGCGTCCTCCAGTGGTCGGGTGATTGCCAGCGCACAGCGGAAGTCGCCAAGTTTCCGGTTCGATACCAGCCAGGGCACGCCGCCCTTGGGCGCGCCGCTGATGGCCAGCGCCTGGAAACAGGCGCTGTGCCGGATCGCGCGGATATCGGTGCGCGAGCACTCCAGCGTCGGGCCGGCATCGAAAATGTCGATATAGCCCTGATAGCGGAAGCCCTCGTCCTCGAGCAGCACGCGCGCCGGCTTGGTCGCCGGGTGCACATCCGCAATCGTGTCCTGCGCTTCCTGCGACAGCAGCGCCGTATAAATCGGATAGCGCGGCATCAGCTCGGCAATGAACGATTTGCTGCCGATGTAGGAGAGAAAATCGGCGCGGGCGAAATCCATCGTGAAGAAATGCCGGCCCAGGCTCTCCCAGAACGGCGAGCGGCCGTCGACGTCGGACACGCCGCGCATTTCGGCAATCACGCGGTCGGCAAAGCGTTCGGGAAACTCGGCCATGAACAGGAAACGGCTTTTCGACAGCAGCGCGCCGTTGCCGTCGCGGCGCCAGTCCGGATGCAGGAACAGCGAACACAGCTCGGATGAACCGGTCATGTCCGAAGTGAGAAACAGCGTTGGCAGCTGCTTGTAGATATCAAGCTCGCGCGAAGCATGCACCGACAGGCCGACCCGATAGTTGTACCAGGGCTCGGACAAGCCCACCGCGGCCTCGATCGCGGCAACCCCAGCCAGCTCGCCGCTGCTTTCGTCTTCGAGCGCAAAGAAGTAGCCGGCATCCGCCAGTTGCGCCGCCTCGGCAACGGCGCGCTCGCTACCGGCGATGCGCGCAGCCAGACGCTCCGCATCGGCTTGCAAGGTGGTGACCCCCACACCGGCACTACCGGCCAGCCGCACGACCGCATCGAGATCGGCGCGATTCAATAATCGAACTCTCATCGGGTACACCTCCCGATCCCACTGTATGCAGCCCCTGCCGTGGCAGCCATTCGGTAAAGCCGCAATGTCGGCAGAATGGCCAATGCGCGCCGAATAAAAAAAACCGCCCGGCGAACCGGGCGGTTTTGTTTGACGCTATGCCGGGGCTAGCCCTTGAACGCCTTCAGCGCACGGGCAAAGCGGGCCAGGCCTTCGTCGATGTCCGCGTCGTCGATCACCAGCGACGGCGCCAGGCGGATCACGTTCGGGCCGGCCATCAGCACCATCAGGCCTTCGGCCGTCGCGGCATTGAGCACATCCTTGGCCCGGCCTTCGTATTCGGCCTTGAGCGGCGCACCGATCAGCAAGCCAACACCGCGCAGCTGATCGAACAGACCCAGCTCGGCATTGATCGCCTCAAGCCCGGCGACAAAGCGTGCACGCTTGCTTGCGATACCGGCCAGCGTCGCCGGATCGTTGATCACGTCGAACACGGCACTGGCCACCGCGCACGCCAGCGGGTTGCCACCGTACGTGGTGCCGTGCGTACCGACGGTCAGATGCTTGGCCAGTACATCGGTCGTCAGCATGGCGCCGATCGGAAAGCCGCCGCCAAGGCTCTTTGCGCTCGACAGGATGTCCGGCACGACGCCGAAATGCTGGTACGCAAACAGCGTACCGACGCGACCCATGCCGGTTTGCACTTCGTCGAAAATCAGCATGGCATTGTGCTTGTCACACAGCGCGCGCAGCCCCTGCAGGAATTCGCGCGTTGCCGGCAGCACGCCGCTTTCGCCCATGATCGGCTCGACGATCACGCACGCGGTGTCGTCGTCGATCAAGGCTTCAACGCTGGCGAGGTTGTTGTACTCGAAATGGGCAATCCCTTCCGGGCGCGGGCCGAAGCCATCCGAATACTTCGGCTGGCCACCGACCGAGACGGTAAAGAAGGTCCGGCCGTGGAACGAGTTCACCGCCGACAGCACCTTGTGCTTTTGCGGGCCGAAGCGGTCGATACCAACCCGGCGCGCCAGCTTGAGCGCTGCCTCGTTGGCTTCGGCCCCCGAATTGCAGAAAAACACGCGCTCGGCAAAGGTCGCGGCGACGAGTTTTTCGGCCAGCGCCAGCGCCGGCTCGTTGGTAAACACGTTCGATACGTGCCAAAGCTTGTTGGCCTGCTCGGTCAACGCGGCCACCGCAGCCGGATGGCAATGACCCAGCGAATTGACCGCGATACCACCGGAGAAATCGACGTATTCTCGCCCGGCCTGATCCCAGACTCGGCTGCCCTGGCCTCGGACCGGCACAAAGGTGGCAGGAGCGTAATTGGGCACCATGTACTGGTCAAAATCGGCGCGGGTCGGGGACATCGGCGTTTCCTTGAGTGACGATTAGGGAAGAGGAACGGCTAACAAAATTCAGCGTGGCGGTGCTGGCAAGGCGGGCAAAACGCCGACAGTACGGCTAGCACGGCCAGTGAGCACAACGCAGCCCGCAGAATTTTGTTAGCCGCTCCAAGTAAAAACGGGCCACCGAAGTGGCCCGTTCTTCCGTGGTGGTCAGTGCGCTTTCTGACCTGCCAGGAACAACCAGGTTTCCATCACGGTGTCCGGGTTCAAGGATACCGTTTCGATCCCCTCTTCGACCAGCCATTGCGCGAAATCCGGGTGGTCCGACGGACCCTGACCGCAGATGCCGACATACTTGTTCAGCTTGAGGCACGCCTTGATCGCCATGCTCAGCATCGCCTTGACCGCGTCGTTGCGCTCGTCGAACGACGCCGACACCGGGCCACCCGAATCGCGGTCGATGCCGAGCGTGAGCTGGGTCATGTCGTTCGAGCCGATCGAGAAACCGTCGAAGTATTCGAGGAAGCGCTCAGCCAGCACGGCGTTGGCTGGAATCTCGCACATCATGATCAGGCGCAGACCGTTGTCGCCGCGCTTGAGCCCATTGCGCTCAAGCAGCTCGACCACGCACTCGGCTTCCTTCAGCGTCCGCACGAACGGGATCATCACCTCGATATTGACCAGCCCCATCACGTCGCGCACCTTCTTGACCGCGCGGCACTCCAGCTCGAAACAGTCGCGGAAGCTCTTGTCGACGTAACGCGCCGCGCCGCGGAAGCCCAGCATCGGGTTTTCCTCGTGCGGTTCGTACTGCGGGCCACCGATCAGGTTGGCGTATTCGTTCGACTTGAAGTCGGACAGACGCACGATGACCTTCTTCGGCCAGAACGCCGCGCCCAGCGTCGCGATGCCTTCGGCGAGCTTGTCGACGTAGAAATCGACCGCGCTGCGGTAACCGGCCATCCGCTCTTCGATCTGCGCTTTCAGTTCGGCCGGCACGTTCGGATAGGCCAGCAGCGCCTTCGGGTGCACGCCGATCATCCGGTTGATGATGAATTCAAGCCGCGCCAGACCAACCCCCTCGTTCGGCAACTGGGCGAATTCGAACGCGAGCTCCGGATTGCCGACGTTCATCATCAGCTTCACCGGCGACTCTGGCATCTTGGCCAGCGAGATATCGAGCTTTTCGAACTTCAGCAGCCCGCTGTATGCGTTGCCGGTGTCACCCTCGGCACACGACACGGTGACGAGGTCACCGGTCTTGAGCATACGGGTCGCATCGCCGCAGCCAACGACCGCCGGCACGCCGAGTTCACGCGCGATGATCGCCGCATGGCAGGTGCGGCCGCCACGGTTGGTGACGATGGCCGAAGCGCGCTTCATCACCGGTTCCCAGTCCGGGTCGGTCATGTCCGACACCAGCACATCACCCGGCTGGACCTGATCCATTTCCGACACATCGCGAATCACGCGCACCGTACCCTGGCCGATCTTCTGGCCGATGGCACGGCCGCTGGTCAGCACCTCGCCCTTCTCGAGCATGCGGAACTTGGACATCTTGTCGCTGGCCGCTTCCTGCGACTTCACCGTTTCCGGCCGGGCCTGCAGGATGTAGAGCTTGCCGTCGATGCCGTCACGCCCCCATTCGATGTCCATCGGACGACCGTAGTGCTGCTCGATGATCAGTGCGTAGCGGGCCAGTTCCTCGACTTCCTCGTCGGTCACCGAGAACTTGCGGCGATCGGCGGCATCGACGTCGACGGTCTTCACCGATTTGCCGGCGGCGGCCTCGAGATCGAACTCCATCTTCAGCGCCTTGCCGCCGAGGTGCTTGCGCACGATGGCCGGACGATCGGCCCGCAGCGTCGGCTTGTGGACGTAAAACTCGTCCGGGTTCACCGCGCCCTGCACCACGGTTTCACCAAGGCCGTACGAGGCCGTGACGAACACCACATCCTCGAAACCGCTTTCGGTATCGATGGTGAACATCACCCCGGCCGCGCCCTTGTCCGAGCGCACCATGCGCTGGATGCCGGCCGACAGCGCCACGAGCTTGTGGTCGAAGCCCTTGTGGACGCGGTAGGCGATCGCGCGGTCGTTGTAGAGCGAGGCGAACACGTGCTTCATCGCGTCGAGCACGTTGTCGACGCCGACGATGTTCAGATAGGTTTCCTGCTGACCGGCGAACGACGCGTCCGGCAGGTCTTCGGCGGTCGCCGACGAGCGCACCGCGACGGTGACGCCTTCGCCGAGCTGGGCATAGTGCTCGCGAATCTCGGCTTCGAGTTCGGCCGGAAACGGCGTCTCGACGATCCAGTCACGGATCTGCTTGCCGACGACGGCCAGCGCCTTGACGTCGTCGACGTCGAGCTTGGACACCGCTGCATCGATGCGATCGGCCAGTCCGTTGTGCGCGAGAAAAACACGGTAAGCGTGTGCGGTGGTCGCAAAGCCGCCGGGAACGCGCACGCCCTTCTCGGCCAGTTGGGAAATCATCTCGCCCAGCGATGCGTTCTTGCCGCCGACGTACTCGACATCGGTCATACGCAGGTGGACAAAATCGATTACGTTACGATCATTGAGATATGCGGTCATCTACGGCTCGACTCCACAGAGTTAAACTTCAAATAGTTTTAGCTTATGTTGCAATGCGATATTGCTTTCAGTCATTCTAGGCACCTAGCCCCGGTCGCCTAGTCGGGATAATCCTTTACATGCTATCCCGCAGCGAACTGTCAGGATGACGCCCCAGCAAGCCCCCGCCTTATCATCCCCGACTTAACGCCTCGCACGCACGGAGCCTCGATGCCTCGCACCGCCTTCTTCGTATCCGACCGTACCGGCATCACCGCAGAGATGCTCGGCCACAGCCTGATCACCCAGTTCGAGGACGTGAATTTTCGCCGCATCACGATGCCTTACATCGATACGGCCGAGAAAGCGCAGGAAGCCACGGCCCGCATCCGCCAGCAGGCCGAAATCGACGGTTGCCGCCCGATCGTGTTCTCGACCGTCGTCGACGACGCGCTGCGCAACCTCATTCATGTCGAAGAGGCGCTGACACTGGATTTCTTCGAGATTTTCATCGGCCCGCTCGAAAAAGAACTCGGGCGTGAATCTTCACATACGGTCGGCAAGACGCACGGCATCGCCAATTTCGAGGAATACAAGGCGCGGATCGACGCGGTCAATTTCGCCCTCAACCATGACGATGGCGTGATGCCGCGCGACTTGAACGAAGCCGACATCATCCTGATCGGTGTCTCGCGCGCGGCCAAAACGCCGACCTGCCTGTATCTGGCCCTGCAGTACGGCATCAAGGCCGCCAACTACCCGCTGACGCCCGAAGACTTCGGTCAGCACACGCTGCCCAAGCTGCTGCTACCGTACCGCAACAAACTGTTCGGCCTGACCATCGATCCGGTCCGCCTTTCGCAGATCCGCGAGGAACGCAAACCGAACAGCAAATACGCCGCGCTCGACAACTGTCAGTTCGAGGTCGGCGAAGCCGAAGCGCTGATGCGCCACGTCGGCGTTCCCTATCTTGCCTCGACGACCCGCTCGATCGAGGAACTCGCCACCACCATCATGCACCGCACCGGTCTGACCCGGCGCACCTACTGAGGCCGATCGGCCCACCCCCGGAGTTGTCATGCCCCGTACC
Organism: Jeongeupia wiesaeckerbachi; assembly: GCF_050916355.1. Lineage (GTDB taxonomy): Bacteria > Pseudomonadota > Gammaproteobacteria > Burkholderiales > Chitinibacteraceae > Jeongeupia > Jeongeupia wiesaeckerbachi. Next base: position 2,880,003 of record NZ_CP136946.1, on the reverse strand, counting down.
GCGTTCTTCGTTTCCGGCCGAACCGGCATCACCGCAGAAATGCTCGGTCACAGCCTGATCAGCCAGTTCGAAGAGGTCAATTTCCGGCGCATTACGCTGCCGTATATCGACAGTGTCGACAAGGCGCGCGAAGCCATCGTGCAGATTCGCGAACAGGCGCTCACCGACGGCGTGCGACCGGTGATCTTCTCGACGCTGATCGACGAAGAACTGCGCCAGTGCTTCTATATCGAGGAAGCGCTGACGGTCGATATTTTCGCCACCTTCATCAAGCCGCTTGAAGAAGAGCTCGGCGTGCAGTCGTCACATACCGCCGGCAAGGTCCACGGCATCGCCAACTTCGAGGAATACAAGAACCGCATCGACGCGGTGAACTACTCGATGAGCCACGACGACGGCGGCGTATCGCGCAATCTGGCCGACGCCGACGTCATCCTGGTGGGCGTATCGCGCGCCGGCAAGACGCCGACCTGCCTGTATCTGGCGCTGCAGTACGGCATCAAGGCCGCCAACTATCCGCTGACGCCCGAAGACTTCAACGACCACGCTTTGCCACGGGTACTGGGGAATCATCGCAACAAGCTGTTCGGCCTGACGATCCAGCCGGAACGGCTGTCGCAGATCCGCGCCGAACGCAAACCAGGCAGCCACTACGCGTCGATCGACATCTGCCGCGCCGAGGTTGCCGAAGCCGAAACGCTGATGAAACAGGCGCAGATCCCCTACCTCAACACGACGACGCTATCGATCGAGGAACTGGCCAGCTCGATCCTGCATCACAGCGGGCTGAAACGACGCCTGTTCTGATGCGCCGGCGGGCGAAGTACGCGTACCGCATGCATTGCCGTGACGCCGTCCACAGACAGAGGCACATTCAGGCGCTTACGTGCAAGTACAGCTTCCGCCCCCCCGGTCGAACCGGTACACTCGGCTCTTCCTTTGCCCGCAATAGACCCACATGCCCAGCGGTACCCAAGAGGCCACGGCCTTTGAATTCAAGAGCGCCAGCGTGCAGCTGGTGAGCTTCGTGCCGGCAACGCTCGACGCCGACGAAATCGACGCCGAGCTGCGCGACAAACTCGGCGACGGCGAGCACATGCTCAGCGGCAGCCATGTCGCCATCGACTTCTCCGCGCTGCCCGACACGCCGGACGCAGAAGCCTTGCGACGCCTCGCCGATCAGCTTGCGCGTTTTGGCCTTTCGCTTGTTGCCGCCCAGGGCGGCAATGACGCCCAATTGGCCGCAGCCAGCGAGATCGGCCTGATCGTCATCGACCCCGACGCCGTCACCCAGCTGCCGACGCCCAAGCCCGTCGTTGCCGAACGCGTACCGGCGATGATCGTGACCAAGCCGATTCGCGCCGGCCAGCAGGTTTACGCCCGTGGCGGCGATCTGGTCGTGCTGGCACTGGTGTCCAACGGCGCCGAAGTCATCGCCGACGGCAGCATCCACGTCTACGCGCCCCTGCGCGGCCGCGCCCTCGCCGGTGCCCGGGGCGATACCGGCGCGCGCGTCTATACAACGTGTCTCGAGGCTGAACTGGTCTCGATCGCCGGCGTCTACCGCACGCTCGAAGAAGCCTTGCCCGCCAACATCAAGGCAGGCGCGGCCCAGATCCGTCTCGACGACAACAAACTCGTGATCGAGGCCCTGAGCGGCCTCGTCTAAACCAACAGATCCCATAAGGAATTCCGTAACGTGGCCAAGATTATCGTCGTCACCTCCGGCAAGGGGGGCGTAGGCAAGACCACCACCAGCGCCAGCTTCGCAACCGGGCTCGCGCTGCGCGGCTTCAAGACCGCCGTCATCGACTTCGACGTCGGCCTGCGCAACCTCGACCTCATCATGGGTTGCGAGCGCCGTGTCGTGTACGACTTCGTCAACGTCGTCCAGGGCGAAGCGTCGCTGAACCAGGCGCTGATCAAGGACAAGAACTGCGACAACCTGTTCATCCTGCCGGCATCGCAAACCCGCGACAAGGAAGCGCTGTCGAAGGAAGGCGTCGAAAAGGTCCTCAAGGAGCTGGCGCACGAAGGCTTCGACTACGTGATCTGCGACAGCCCGGCCGGCATCGAGACCGGCGCCTTCCTGGCGCTGTACTTTGCCGACGAAGCCATCGTCGTCACCAACCCGGAAGTCAGCTCGGTACGCGACTCCGACCGCATCATCGGCATCCTCGACGCCAAGTCGAAGAAGGCCGAGGAAGGCGGCTCGGTGAAGACCCATCTGCTGGTCACCCGTTACAGCCCCAAGCGCGTCGATTCGGGCGAAATGCTCTCGCTCGACGACGTCCAGCACCTGCTGCGCATTTCGCTGATCGGTGTCATTCCCGAGTCCGAATCGGTCCTGCAGGCGTCGAATGCCGGCTCGCCGGCGATCCACCTGAACGGCTCGGACGTATCCGAGGCGTACAAGGATGTCGTCGCTCGTTTTCTTGGCGAACAGAAGCCGTTGCGGTTCATTGATGCACCGAAGCAGCCGTTCTGGAAGCGGCTCTTTGGAGGTTGATGCATGTCTATCCTGAGTTATTTTTTCGGTGAAAAGAAAAAGACCGCCTCGGTCGCCCGCGAACGGCTGCAGATCATCCTCGCGCACGAGCGTGCGGGCGATCGCGCCGCGCCGGACTACCTGCCGCAGCTGCAAAAAGAGCTGATGGAAGTCATTTCCAAGTACGTCTCGGTCAACCCGGACGACATCAAGGTCCAGCTCGACAAGAAGGACGATATGGAAGTGCTCGAAGTGAATATCGTGCTTCCGGAAACGCCACGGCGATAGAATGTAAATCGACCGCCGCATGTATGACCCAAAGAGAGGCGCGCGCCTCTCTTTGCCATTTCAGGAAAGACAATGACGATCGTCATCAAGACCAGCGAAGACATCGCGAAAATGCGCATCGCCGGCCGCCTGGCCAGCGAGGTGCTCGACTACATCACGCCGCACGTCGTACCCGGTGTCACCACCGAGGCGCTCGACAAGCTGTGCGCCGACTATATGCGCGACGTGCAAGGCACCATCGCCGCGCCGCTGAACTATTGCCCGCCGGGCTACACACCGTACCCGAAATCGATCTGCACCTCGGTCAACAACGTGATCTGCCACGGCATCCCGAACGACAAGCCGCTGAAGAACGGCGACATCGTCAACCTCGACATCACCGTGATCAAGGACGGCTACCACGGCGACACCAGCCGCACCTTCCTGATCGGCGACAAGGTGCCGCAGCACGCCAAGCGGCTGGTGCAGGTGACCTATGACTGCATGTGGCTCGGCATCGATCAGGTCAAGCCCGGCGCCCAGCTCGGCGACATCGGCGCAGCGATCCAGAAGTACGCTGAGAAAGCCGGCTTTTCGGTCGTTCGCGAGTTCTGTGGCCATGGCATCGGTCAGGTTTTCCATGAAGAGCCGCAAGTCGTCCATTACGGCAAGGCCGGCACCGGCATCGAGCTGGTACCGGGGATGATCTTTACGATCGAGCCGATGATCAATGCCGGCAAGCGCGAACTCAAGGCCCAACCGGACGGCTGGACCATCGTCACTAAGGATCGCAGCCTGTCGGCGCAGTGGGAGCACACGATCCTGGTCACCGATAGCGGATACGAAGTCCTGACCGTCTCAAACGGCACCCCGGCGCGACCGGAGCGTTACCTGCTCGATTGAGCGCGGCCAGCCAACCCTGCCGACCGCGGTGCAGCTTGCCGTACAGCCGCACCGCCCGGATGTCGCCCTTTAAGGCGCACCTTGCCGGCAGGGTTGCGCAGGATAGGCGCCCCGCAGGAAACGCCACGGCATTAGCAGCCCCAAGCACCAGCCCCACACAGAGGACCGCCGATGCGCTCGGTCAACGCGATTCGTGATGATTACACCGCCGCCAAGACGGCCCTCAAAAACCGTTTTGCCGCACCGCGCGCCGCAGCACCGCTATTGCGCGCACTGGCCCGGCAGACCGACGCCACATTGTGCGAGCTGTGGGAACGCCACCAGTTTGGCGGCGAAGTCCTGCTGGTTGCCGTCGGCGGCTATGGCCGTGGCGAGCTTTTCCCGCACTCGGACATCGACCTGCTGATCCTGCTGCCCGACCAGCTCGGTCCGGCGCTACTGGAAAAGCTCGAAGTCTTCGTCGGCGAGCTGTGGGACATCGGCCTCGAGGTCGGCCATTCGGTACGCACCGTCGCCGACTGCCTTGCCGAGGCCGAAAAGGACATCACCGTCCAGACCGCGCTACTCGAGTCGCGCCTCCTGGTCGGCGATACGACGCGCTTCGCCGCGTTTCGCGACACCGTCTATCGCTATATAGACCCGAAGGAATTCTTCGAAGCCAAGCTGCTGGAACAGCAGGCGCGCTACGGCCGCTTCCTGAACGCCACCTACAAGCTCGAGCCCAACTTGAAGGAAGCGCCCGGTGGCCTGCGCGACCTGCACCTGATCGGCTGGATCGCCGCCAGCCTCGGACTCGGGCGCGACTGGCGCGCACTTGCTGCAATGGGCATGCTGACGCGCGAGGAAGGCCAGAAACTGCGCCGCGCCGAGCGTGTACTGCGCACGATCCGCATCCAGCTGCACTGGCTGGCGCGCCGGCGCGAAGACCGCATTCTGTTCGACCACCAGAACCGGCTGGCCGACCTGTTCGGCTACGCCGACGACGGCAAGCTGCGTGGCAGCGAGCAACTGATGGCGCGCTACTACCTCGCTGCGCGCATCGTCACGCAACTGACGCCACTGCTGGTCCAGGCACTGCGCACCCGCATCTTCTCGCAGATCGGCAGCGAGGTAAGCACACTGAACCCGCGCTTTCAGCTGCGTGGCAATACGCTGGAGATCACCGCGCCCGACGTGTTCGAACACGAACCTTCGGCGATTCTGGAAATTTTCCTGCAGTTCGAACAGCAGCGCGACGTCACCGATATTGCGCCGGAAACCCTGCGCGCACTCTGGCATGCCCGCGCGCGCATCGACGCCGATTTCCGTGCCGACCCGCACAACCGCGAGCTATTCATCCAGCTGTTCCGCGAGCCGCGCGGCCTGACCCGCATACTGCGGCGAATGAACCAGTACGGCGTGCTCGGCCGCTACATCCCGAAATTCGGCGAGCTCGTCGGCCGGATGCAGCACGACCTGTTCCATGTGTACACCGTCGACGAACACACACTGATGGTGCTGCGCAATATGCGCCGTTTCGCCCAGCCGGCATTCACCCATGAATACCCGCTGTGCTCACGACTGATCGAGGGCTTCGAACACCCCGAAGTGCTTTACCTTGCCGCGCTATTCCACGACATCGGCAAGGGACGAGGCGGCGATCACTCGAAGCTGGGCTCGACCATCGCCCGCGAATTCGTCGATCAGCATCCACTGCGTCCGGCGGATCGCGACTTGATCGCCTGGCTGGTCGAACACCATCTGACGATGTCGCACGTCGCGCAGAAACAGGACGTCTACGACCCGGAAGTCGTGGCGAACTTTGCGCAGCTGGTCGGCACCCAGCGCAAGCTGAATGCACTCTATCTACTCACCGTCGCCGACATCCGCGGCACCAGCCCCAAGGTCTGGAACGCCTGGAAGGCCAAATTGCTCGAGGACCTGTTCAAGGCCACGCAACGCCAACTGGCCAGCGACGACCTGCCGCCATCGACCTGGCTGGAAGAACGCCAGGAAGACGCACTGAGCCAGTTGCGTCTGTACGGCCTGCGTGACGACGCGCACACGGCGTTCTGGAACGAGCTCGACACGGTCTATTTCCTGCGTCACGAGGCCCGCGAGATCGCCTGGCATACGCGCCAGCTGTTCAACCGAGTCAGCAGCGATGCCGCCATCGTGCGCGCGCGCCTGTCCGAATCGGGCGAAGGCCTGCAGGTCATGGTCTACACCCGCGACACGCCCGACCTGTTCGCACGCATCTGCAGCTTTTTCGAACGCGCCGGCTACAACATTTTCGATGCGCACGTGCACACCACGCATCACGGCTACGCGCTCGACAGCTTCTACGTCTTCATTCCGGAAAACCGTCACGACAACTATCGCGACCTGATCGGTTTCGTCGAATATGAACTGGCCTTGCAGCTGGCCAAGGCCGGGCCGCTACCGGCGCCGGTCAAGGCACGTGTCTCGCGCCAGCTCAAGCACTTCCCGGTGCAGCCCCACGTGCTGATTCGCGCGGACGAACGCGGCAAGTACCACGTCCTGTCGATCGCCGCCGGCGACCGGCCGGGCCTGCTGTCGACGATCGCCCGTGTGCTTGCCGACTATCGCGTCGACATCCAGAGCGCCAAGATCATGACGCTGGGCGAGCGCGCCGAAGACAACTTCCTGATTTCCGGCCAGCGCCTTGGCGACGAGCGCACCATCCGCCAGCTCGAGAGCGAGCTACTGCAGGCGCTGCAGGTTTAACCCCGAGGCCGGGCACGCTCACTTGCCCGGCTTGCTCGCCTCGCGCTTGTCGTTGCTGCGGTCGGCGGCCTGATAGGCCAGATAGTAGCGATTCACCGTCGACACGTAATCGAGCAGATGCTGGCCCACCGTCTGGCGCGCCACCTCCTCGACATTGCCCCGCCAGACGTTCGGATCGAGCCCCTGCGCCTTGGCCTTCTTGCGCAACTGCTGCACCCGGCCTTCGCCAGCGTTGTAAGACGCGATCATGAAATAGAGCTGGTCGGTCGGCGCGATGCCACCGCCGGAAAACAGCGTACGCAAGTGCGACAAATAACGTGCCGCTGCGGTGACGTTCTGCTCGGTGTCGTGCGGATTGCTCACGCCCATCTTGCGCGCCGTGGTCGGATTGACCTGCATCAGCCCGGTCGGCCCACCACCCTTGCGCGTCATCGGCTGCAGCTTGGTTTCTCGCTGCCCGATCGCGGCCAGCAGCAACCAGTCAAGGTTGTTGGCCGACGCCACCAGTTGCAGCATCGGCGCAAAAAAGCCGAGCTTATCGCTTGCGCTCATTTCATCGGGCGCGTCGGCGCGCCCATCCTTGGGCAAAAACCGCTGCGTATCGACCGAGGCCTTGACGGCCAGCTTGCCACTGGTCGAGGCAATGAAACGGTTCAGCAGCGACAGCAGTTGCGGATGCTCGGGCGCGACCGCCCAGGCCACCGGAACCGCATCATCGTCGCAGGCCTGCGCCTTCAGCGCGGGATAACGTTTACTCCAGAGCCGGACCTGATAGTCGCTAGCGATCGTCGCCATGTCGCCGCCGCGCTGAATCTCGGCAAACAACTGCTCGGTCGACGTTCCTACCGGCGGTTCGGCCAATTTGACCCCCGCCAGCTCGGACGCCATCACACGACGACCGAAATTGGCGGTCGGCACCGTCACCGAACGATCTCCGAGCTCATCGAGCTTGTCGACCACCGGACGACTCCGGTTTTGCACCAGGCACCAGCGATCATTGAGGTAAGGCGTGGTGAACTCCGCCAGATGCCCGACCCCGGCAATCACCGGAATCAGCCCCGCGGCAATGTCGCCCTCGCCGGCGCGCAGCTTCGGCAGCAAGGCGCCGGCGTCGACCGGCACATACTGGATCAGCAACGGCGTCATGCTTTTCGGCCGATTGCGGTTCAGATATTTTTCCAGCTCGGCCAGCATGGCGTACTCGACGCCGTGCGGGCGACCATTGACGAAGAAAAACGTCGACGAGCCCAGCGCCACCAGCACCCGAAGCCGGTCCGGTGGGTTGGCCGGATCATAATCACCCCCAGCCAGTTCGGTCGGCTGAGTCAGTGCTGGGTGAACGCTGGCCGGCGCAGCGACGATCTTTTTTTTGGCCTGCTTCGCAGCCATCGTCGTTGTCGCGGCGCATGCAAGTAGCGCCGCCAGCAACAAGTGACTGAAAGCAAACGTTTTATGCAAATAGGTTGAGCGCATTTTTTGATTCTAGCGGGATTCGGTCAATTCGGCATGTCACCAACGCCACTTGAGTCATGACGGCGAATCCGCTAAAGCCGCACGACCCGCGCTTATAATGGCCGCCTTGTTGAATGGAAGACCGCCATGCCCTTGTTGCTCGTTGAAAACGCCTCGCTCGCCTTCGGCCACTGGCCGCTACTCGACCACGCCACCCTGGCGCTCGAACCGGGCGAGCGTGTCGGACTGATCGGCCGCAACGGTCAGGGCAAGTCATCGCTACTGAAGGCGGTTGCCGGCGTCATCAAACTCGATGATGGCGAAATTCGCATTCCGGCCGAGATCCGCACCGCCTATGTCGCGCAGGAGCCCGAATTCGCCGACGACTGCACCGTGTTCGACGCCGTCGCCGAAGGCCTCGGCGAGCTCAAGCAGATCCTGCACGACTACCACCTTGCCACGCATTCGCAGGACCACTCCGACGAAGCAATGGCACGCCTCGCCGAACTGCAACACGGCATCGAGATCCGAGACGGCTGGCGCTTTGACGCACTGATCTCGGCCACGCTCTCGCACCTGAACCTGCCCGCGGACACGCTGGTTTCGGCACTGTCGGGCGGCTGGAAAAAACGCGTCGCGCTCGCACGCGCGCTCGTGGTCGAACCGCAACTTCTGCTGCTCGACGAGCCGACCAACCACCTCGACGTCAGTGCGATCGAATGGCTGGAAGGCCTGCTCGGCAACTTTGGCGGCAGCGTGCTGTTCATCACCCACGACCGGCGCTTCCTCGACAACGTGGCCACCCGCATCGTCGAACTCGACCGCGGCCGGGTCACGAGCTTCCCGGGCAACTTCAGCCAGTACGAATTGCGCAAGGCCGATCTGCTCGCCGCCGAAGAACAGGTCAACAAGAAGTTCGACAAGGTGCTGGCGCAGGAAGAGGTCTGGATCCGCAAGGGCATCGAAGCACGCCGCACCCGCAACGAAGGCCGGGTACGCCGGCTTGAGCAATTGCGCCGCGATCGCTCGGCGCGGCGCGAGCGCGTCGGCAATGTGTCGTTCCAGGTCGATTCGGGCGAGCGTAGCGGCAAGCTGGTGGCCGAGTTCGAAAACGTCAGCAAATCGTTCATCGACGCGGACGGCAATGAAAAACGCATCGTCGCCAATTTCACCACCCGGCTGATGCGCGGTGACCGGATCGGCCTGATCGGCCCGAACGGCGCGGGCAAGACCACGCTGCTCAAGCTGATTCTGGGCGAACTCGAACCGGACACCGGCACGGTCAAGCGTGGCACCAATCTGCAGGTCGCCTATTTCGACCAGTTCCGTACCCAGCTCGATGACGAAGCGTCGATTGTCGACGTCATCGGCCAGGGCAAGGACTTCGTCGAAATCGGCGGCGCCCGCAAGCATGTGATGGGCTATCTGGAAGAATTCCTGTTCGCGCCGGAGCGCGCCCGCAGCCCGGTCAAATCGCTGTCCGGCGGCGAGCGCAACCGCCTGTTGCTGGCGATGCTGTTCACGCGCCCGGCCAACGTGCTGGTGCTGGACGAGCCAACCAACGACCTCGACATCGATACGCTCGAGCTGCTGGAAACGCTGCTGGCCGATTACCCCGGCACGCTCTTTCTGGTCAGCCATGACCGGGCCTTCCTCGACAACGTCGTCACCCAGACCATCGCTTTCGAAGGCGATGGCCTACTGGTCGAGAACGTTGGCGGTTTTGCCGACTGGCAAGCCGTTCGGGCACGCAAGGCGGCACAGGCCGCCGCCAGCACCAAGGCATCGAACGAGGCCGCCAGCAAGTCGGCCGGCAGCGAGCGCAACAAGCCGCGCGCGCAAAAGCTCAGTTTCAATGACCAGCGCGAACTCGACGGCCTGCCCGCGATCATCGCCCAGCTGGAAACGGAACAGGCCGATTTGCAACAGGCGATGCTCGATCCGCAGCTTTACAAAGAAAGCCCACTGAAAGTCAAGGAAATGCAGGATAGAATCGAGGCCATCGAAAACCTGCTCCTGGAAAAGCTCGAACGTTGGGAAACGCTCGAAGCCAAACGCCCCTGAACATGAATTGGCTCTGGCCGCGCCGTCGCCCCAAATCCACGCATCATTCGCTGCGCCCGCTGCGTCGCGGCCTGATCCTGTTTTACGTCACGATGATGGCTGCCGGCGTGGCCATGCTGCTCTGGGTCACCTCGCGCGATTACCAGCAGGCACTCGACGAAGCCGAGCGACAGAATCTGTCGCTCGCGCGCTCGCTCGACGAACACGCGACGCGGACACTCGTCTCGGTCGAACAGGCGATGCAGAACATCATCGAGAACCTCGAGGGGCTCGGTGGCGTCGACAAGGCCGACGAGTATCTGACCTATCTGCTGCTGCGCGACAAGGTCAAGCTTGCGCCGCAGGTCCGCGGCATCATCGCGATTGATTCGCATGGCCGCATTCAGAGCCACGGGCTCGAATACCCAACCCGGCGCGTCGACCTCTCCGACCGCTCCTACTACCGCTACCACCAGCAGTTTCCCGACCTGCGCCCGCAGATCCAGCTTCCCATCGTCAGCCGTACCGACGGCAAATGGCTGATTCCGGTCACACGACGCATCAACCGCCCGGACGGCAGTTTCGGCGGCATTCTTCTGGCCGGTGTCGAGCCCAACTACTTCCTCGATTTCTACCAGTCGCTCAAGCTGGCGCCGAGCATGCGCATCCAGTTGCTGCGATCGGATGGCGTCGTCATCCTCAACTACCCGTTTGACGAAGTGCACATCGGCCAAAGCGTGCGCAATGCCGATCCGGCACTGTTCGAGCGGCACCGACTCAAGCGCACCACCGTTTTTCGCCAGAACGACCCGGCCACCGGCCGCAACGAACTGGTGGCCTTCCACGCCAGTCAGGGCGAGCTGCCACTGATCGTCACCGTATCGATCGACGAAGATGCCGTGCTTGGCAAATTCCGCGAAAACCTGTTCACCCGCGCCTTCATCACCATCGCGCTGATGCTGGTCGTCACCGTGCTGTTCTACTTGCTGCTGCGGCAATTGCGCCGCATCGAGCAAATCGAAGGCCGGCTGCACCTGACCCAGTTCACCGTCGACGAATCGCCCGACGCCGTCCTGTGGAGTGATCGCGCCGGCAGCATCCGCTACGCCAATCGCTCGGCGGCGCGCATCACGCATTACACGCCGGACGACATGCTCGGACTGCGCTTTGCCGACCTGTTCCCCAATATCGGCGAAGCCCAGTGGCACGAGCTGTGGGGGCGTTTGAAGCAGGAGCGCCAGTTGGTACAGATGACGCACCAGCGCGATCGCTACGGCCAGCTGCTGCCGGTCGAAATCACGCTGGCGCACATCGAGTTCAACAACGAGGCCTACACCTGCGCCACCGTTCGCGACATCACCGAACGGCAAAACACCGAGCGCGAACTGCGCCGCCACCGCGACCACTTGCAGGATCTGGTGCTCGAACGCACCGCCGAAATCCGCACGGTGCTCGACGCCAGCCCGCTGGCGATCATGCTGTCGGTCAAGGGCACGATCCGGCTGGTCAACCCGGCCTTCGAGAAGCTGTTCGGCTTCACTTCCGGCGCCATCATCGGCCAGCCGATGAGCCTGATTCACGCCGACCAGGCCGAGTACCAGGAAGCCGGCCAGCAGATGCTGCAAAAGGTGCAGCAAGGCGAAGTGTTCCGCGGTGAAATGGCGCTGTTCCGCCGGGACCTGTCCGAGTTCTGGGCGATGCTCTACGCCAAGGCGCTCGACCCGGACGATGCCGACAAGGGCGTGATCTGCGTGATCGAGGACGTCACCGCACAACGGATCGCTGCGCAGGCCTTGCGGCAGTCCGAACGCCTGAAGCGGACGATTATCGACACCACCGCCGACGGCTTCATCCTGCTCGACGCCTCGGGCCGCATCGTCGAAATCAACCAGTCGTTCACGCGGCTGCTCGGCTACCGGCGCGAGGATACGCTCGGCCATTCACCCGAAGTCTTGTGGGGCGATCAGGCTGCGCGTGTTTTCCCGCCCGATCTGGCCAGCCGGATCGGCGCCGGCAACCACATCGAGGAAGTCATCCTGCGTGCGTCGACCGGCGAGTCGCTGCCCTTCCTCGTCAATTCGGCAGCAATCAACGACGAACACCAGCAGCTTGAATACGCGTTCGCCTTCCTCACCAACATCGGCCGCCTGAAGGAATTCGAGCGCAATCTGGTCGAAGCCAAGGAAGCCGCCGAAAGCGCCAACGTCGCCAAGTCCGCCTTTCTCGCCAATATGTCGCACGAATTGCGCACCCCGATGCATGCGATCCTGTCATTCTCGGAAATGGGCCTCTCCAAGGTCGGCCGTACCGAGCCCGGCAATCTGGCGCGCTATTTCGAACGCATCAACTCCAGCGGCAACCGGCTACTGGTCCTGCTGAACGACCTGCTCGACATGTCGCGGCTCGAGGCCAACCGGATGCAGTACGACAAGTCACGCTATTGCCTGCAGCAGACCATGCAGATTGCCGTCAACGAAATCAACCCGCTGCTGACCGGCAAGCGCCTCGACCTGGAGGCCGACGAGCAGACACCGGCGCTGTTCGCCGTTTACGACAAGACCCGCGTGATGCAGGTCATCGTCAATCTGCTATCGAACGCCATCAAGTTCAGCCCGGTCGGCAGCCACATCAGCATCGACTACCTGAGCGACGCCACGCTTGGCGACGGCCTGCCCGCCATCGGCGTCTCGGTTCGCGACCACGGGCCGGGCATTCCGTCTGACGAACTGGAACTGATCTTCGACAAATTCATCCAGAGCAGCCGGATGCGCACGACCGGCGGCACCGGTCTCGGGCTGGCCATCAGCCGGCAAATCATGGAAGACCATGGCGGCAAGGTCTTCGCGGCCAATCACGCCGACGGTGGCGCCGTGTTCACGCTGCTGCTCCCCGTCGAGCGCAGCGCCGGCTGAACGCGCGCGGGCGGTTTTGATTGCGGTGCGATTGGCGTACAATGCCGCGCTTTCCTGCCGCAAATCCAAGATAAATCAAGACCATGCCCACGCTCGCCCAGCAAGTTGCCCGTCGGCGCACCTTTGCCATCATCTCGCACCCCGACGCGGGTAAGACCACGCTCACCGAGAAGCTGCTGTACTTCTCGGGCACGATCCAGGCTGCGGGCACGGTCAAGGGCAAGAAAGGCGGCAAATTCGCCACCTCGGACTGGATGGACATCGAAAAGCAGCGCGGCATTTCGGTCGCCTCATCGGTGATGCAGTTCGACTACCGCGATCACGTCGTCAACCTGCTCGACACCCCGGGTCACCAGGATTTCTCCGAAGATACCTATCGCGTACTGACGGCGGTCGATTCGGCGTTGATGGTGATCGACGCCGCCAAGGGCGTCGAGGAACAGACGATCAAGCTGCTGAACGTCTGCCGGCTGCGCAATACGCCGATCGTCACCTTCATGAACAAGTACGACCGCGAAGTGCGCGACTCGCTTGAGTTGCTGGACGAGGTCGAATCGGTGCTGCAGATCCGCTGCGCCCCGGTAACCTGGCCGATCGGCATGGGCAAGACCTTCCGCGGCGTGTACCACATCCTGAAAGACGAGGTGATCATCTTCACGCCGGGCCAAGGCCCGCTGGATGAAGTCGAGATCATTCAGGGACTGGATAACGCGCGCCTGGATGAGCTGTTCCCGCTCGAAATCGAAAACACCCGGATGGAAATGGAGCTGGTACGCGGCGCCAGCCACCCGTTCGTTCTGGATGAATTCCTCGCCGGCACGCTGACGCCGGTGTTCTTCGGTTCGGCGATCAACAACTTCGGCGTACGCGAAATCCTCAACGCCCTGGTCGACTGGGCGCCCTCGCCGGGTGCACGCGACGCCACCGCGCGCAGCGTCGACCCGACCGAGGAAAAGTTCTCGGCCTTCGTGTTCAAGATCCAGGCAAACATGGATCCGAAACACCGCGACCGGATTGCCTTCCTGCGCGTCTGCTCGGGCGAATTTTCACGCGGCATGAAGTTCAAGCACCTGCGCCTCGGCCGCGACATCGCTGCCAATTCGGTCGTCACCTTCATGGCGCAAGGCCGCGAGCAGGTCGAGGAAGCCTACGCCGGCGACATCATCGGCTTGCCGAACCACGGCAACATCCAGATCGGCGATTCATTCTCCGAAGGCGAGGTGCTGTCGTTCACCGGCATTCCGTACTTTGCGCCGGAATTGTTCCGCATCGTCCGGATCAAGAACCCGCTGAAGTTGAAGCAGCTGCAAAAAGGCCTGCAACAGCTGGGCGAGGAAGGCGCGGTACAGGTGTTCAAACCGCTGAACGGCTCGGACCTGATTCTTGGCGCCGTCGGCGTGCTGCAGTTCGAAGTCGTCGCATCGCGCCTGCTGAACGAGTACGGTGTCGAAGCGATTTTCGAACCGACGACGATCTACACCGCGCGCTGGGTCAGCTGCGACAACAACAAGAAGCTCACGGATTTCGAAAACAGCCTTGGCAACAACCTCGCGCGCGACGCGGCCGACAGCATGGCCTATCTCGCGACCAGCCGGGTCAATCTGGCGCTGACGCAAGAACGCTGGCCGGACATCGTCTTCCACGCGACCCGCGAGCATGCGGTCACGCTGTAAGCAAGCCATCCCCAGGTGAAACGGGCCGACATTGTCGGCCCGTTTTGCATTGGCCGTCGACGCAGCGTTTTCACTTCAATTCAGGCACGCTTGCGGGAACATCTGCTACTCAGAAAGGTCATGCACAGTGCATAGCAAGCACGAAACAGGTGCAAGCATTGCCCATACAATATGCACGACCGATACCGCCTTGCTGCCGCAACGAAAAATGCTGCCGATTGAATTGATATTGATCAACACCCGGATGGACGCCCCCGCCCACAATGAGGGTGTTTTCTTGTGAAGCGCAAATTAGGTCAACAAACTAGCCTTAATTTATCGGAAGCGCCCAGCCAGACGCGGATCCGCGGGGCCCGGTGGTTCCAGCCACTGTTTTACTGATCGTCAAACAGATCATCGAAAGGAGCATCACCATGAACGCACCGGAAACCAACCTGCAGATCAATGCCTGGCGTGGCTTCAAAGACGGCGAATGGCAGAAGAAAGTCGCGGTCCGCGATTTCATCCAGCTCAACTACACCCCGTATGAAGGCGACGACAGCTTCGTCGCTGGCCCGACCGAACGCACCAACAAGGTCTGGGAAAAACTGTCCGAAATGCTGAAGGCCGAACGCGCCGCGCCGGGGCAAGTCCTCGACGTGGCCGCAGACCGCGGCACCGGCATCACCGCTTTTGGCCCGGGCTACATCGACAAGGACCTGGAAAAAATCGTTGGCGTTCAGACCGATGCGCCGCTCAAGCGCGCCATCTTCCCGAACACCGGCCTGCGCATGGTGCAGAGCTCGCTGGAAGAAATCGGCCGCGAACTCGACCCGAAAATCGAAGAAGTATTCAGCAAGTACCGCAAAGACCATAACTCCGGCGTGTTCGACATCTACAACCCGCTGATCCGCGCCTGCCGATCAAGCGGCGTGATCACCGGCCTGCCGGATGCCTACGGCCGCGGCCGCATCATCGGCGATTATCGCCGCGTCGCGCTGTACGGCATCGACCAGCTGATCGAATTCAAGAAAGCCGAAAAAGCCGAAACCGACGATTTCGACTTCACCGAAGACACCATCCGCCTGCGTGAAGAGCTGTCGGAACAGATCCGTGCGCTGGGCGAACTGAAGGAAATGGCCGCCAGCTACGGCTTCGACATCGGCAAGCCGGCCGCTACCGCGCAAGAAGCGATCCAGTGGACTTACTTCGGCTACCTCGCCGCGATCAAGGAACAGAACGGCGCCGCGATGTCGATCGGCCGCATTTCGACCTTCCTCGACATCTACATCGAGCGCGATCTGAAAGAAGGCAAGATCACCGAGGCTGAAGCTCAGGAATTCATCGACGACCTCGTCATCAAGCTGCGCATCGTCCGCTTCCTGCGTACCGAGGAATACAACAGCCTGTATTCGGGCGACCCGACCTGGGTGACCGAATCGATCGGCGGCATGGGCAAGGATGGCCGCACCCTCGTTTCGAAGAACAGCTTCCGCTTCCTCAACACCCTGTTCAACCTCGGCCCGGCACCGGAACCGAACCTGACCGTGCTGTGGTCGCCGGCACTGCCGCAAGGCTTCAAGAATTTCTGCGCCAAGGTGTCGATCGAAACCAGCTCGATCCAGTACGAGTCGGACGAACAGATGCGTCCGCACTGGGGTGACGACTACGCGATCGCCTGCTGCGTCTCGGCGATGGAAGTCGGCAAGCAGATGCAGTTCTTCGGCGCCCGCTGTAACCTGGCCAAGGCCATGCTGTACGCCATCAACGGCGGCGTCGACGAAAAGACCGGCAAGAAAGTCGTGCCGAACTTCGAGCCGATCACGTCGGAATACCTCGATTACGACGAAGTCATGGCCAAGTACGACAAGATGCTCGACTGGCTGGCCAAAACCTACGTCAAGGCCCTGAACGCGATCCACTACATGCACGACAAGTATTCGTACGAGCGGATCGAGATGGCGCTGCACGATCGCGACATCCTGCGCACCATGGCTTGCGGCATTGCCGGCCTGTCGGTGGCGGCAGACTCGCTGTCGGCGATCAAGTACGCCAAGGTCAAGACCATCCGCAACGAAGCCGGCATTGCCGTCGACTTCGAGATCGAGGGCGAATACCCGGCCTTCGGCAACAACGATGACCGCGTTGACGAGATCGCCGTGTACCTGACCGAATCGTTCATGAACAAGGTCAAGAGCCACAAGATGTACCGCAACGCGCTGCCGACCCAGTCGATCCTGACCATCACGTCGAACGTCGTGTACGGCAAGAAGACCGGCAACACCCCGGACGGCCGCCGCGCCGGCGCCCCGTTCGCACCGGGGGCCAACCCGATGAACGGCCGCGATACCTCGGGCTTCGTCGCCGCCGGTGCGTCGGTCGCCAAGCTGCCGTATGAAGCCGCACTCGACGGCATTTCGTGGACTGCCTCGGCCACGCCGGATGCACTGGGTCACTCGCTGGCCGATCGCGTCAACAACCTGACCGCCTGCCTCGATGGCTTCTGCAATGCCACCGGCTTCCATATCAACGTCAACGTGCTCAACCGCGACACGCTGCTCGATGCGATGGATCACCCGGAAAAGTATCCGCAGCTGACCATCCGTGTGTCGGGTTACGCCGTCAACTTCATCAAGCTGACGCGCGAACAGCAGCTCGACGTGATCAACCGCACCTTCCATGTGAAGTGCTGATCTAATAAGAAGACAAGGGGGTGGGCCCGCCCTGCCCCCGCAGCAAACAGGGCGGCCTTCGGGTCGCCTTTGTTTTGCAACTGGAGACACACAATGACCATCGAGATCGTAGAAGTCCAGAAGCCGCTCGGCGAAATCGTCCCGGCCATGGTCGACGAGAACGGCAAGATGTGCGGCTTCGTGCATTCGTTCGAAACCGGCGCCGCCGTCGACGGCCCCGGCATGCGCTTCGTCGTATTCGTTTCAGGCTGTCAGTTCAGGTGTCTGTACTGCCACAACCCGGACACCTGGAAGCTGCACAACGGCAAGCAAAAGACCGTCGACGAGGTCGTCGCTGAAATCGGCAAATACGCCCGTTTCCTGAAAATGACCGGTGGCCTGACCATTTCCGGCGGCGAACCCTTGATGCAGGCGCACTTCGTCGGCGAGATCTTCTACCGCGTGAAGAAGGAATACGGGCTGCACACAGCGCTCGATACGCAGGGCTTTCTGGCTGCGCATCTGGAGGACAGCTGGTTCGACAACGTCGATCTGGTGCTACTCGACATCAAGCAATTCAACCCCGAGCGCTACGAGCGCCTGACCGGCAAGCCCTTGCAGCCAACGCTCGACTTCGCTCGGCGACTGCAGAAGATGGGCAAGAAAATCTGGCTGCGCTATGTGCTGGTCCCGGGCTGGTCGGACGACGCCGACGACGTCGAAGGTCTGGCCGAATTCGTCCACTCGCTGGGCGACATTGTCGAACGCGTCGAGGTATTGCCGTTCCACAAGATGGGCGAGCACAAGTGGGAAGAACTCGGGATGAAGTACGAGCTGAACGATGTCGAACCGCCGAGCACGGAACTGACCGAGCGCGTGCGCGAACAGTTCCGCGCCCGTGGGTTAACCACCTACTGATGCCTGCGACAACGGGGCCACGCGCCCCGTTGTTCGCTGCTCCACATACCGTTCATTTCACATACATATAGCGCCGTGACATCGGCATCGGGTTCAAGCCCCCGCCACCGGCACGGCAACCCAGCAACTGGTAGATCGACACCCAGTCGTTGGCAAAGGCCCACGCACAGCCTGCAAGATAGACCCGCCAGATCCGGTAATGCTTGTCGTCGACCATTGCACGGACGCTGCCGGCGTTGGCCTCAAAGCGATCGGTCCAGAACTCAAGCGTCCTGGCGTAGTGGCGCCGCAATGACTCGACATCGAGCACCTCAAGCCCCGCCGCCGACATTTCCTTCATCGCCAACGCCACATGCGGCAGCTCGCCGTTCGGAAACACATAGCGATCGATAAAATCGCTGCCGCCAAAATAGGCACCGCTGCCGTTATTGACATCGGTGGTCGTAATGCCGTGGTTCAGCACCAGCCCGCCATCCCGCAGCAGGCTGTGAACCTTGGCAAAGTAACCGGCAAGATTGGCCAGACCGACGTGCTCGAACATCCCGACGCTGGTGATCTTGTCGTAGGTACCCTTCACGTCGCGGTAATCGCACAGCAACACCTTGCAGCGGTCCTGCACGCCAGCAGCGTGGATGCGCTCCTGCGCCAGCGCGTATTGATTTTCCGACAATGTGATGCCGGTTGCGTGCGCGCCGAACTGCGTCGCCGCGCGCAGGATCAACGCGCCCCAGCCGCAGCCGATGTCGAGTAACTGCTCGCCCGGCCGGAGCATGATCTTGGTCAGGATATGGTCGAGCTTCTTGACCTGAGCGTCGGCCAGACTTTCGTCACCGTTCTCGAAATAGGCACACGAATACACCATCTGCTCGTCGAGCCACAAACGATAGAAATCGTTCGAAACATCGTAGTGATACTGGATCGACTCGGAATCGAGCGAGCGCGAATGCTGTGCGCCGCGCGCTGCAAGCCGGCCCCAGAGCTTGTTGCCCGACACCAGCCGCCCCGCCAGTGCTACCGCCACCTCGAACACGCTCGGCAGCGGCCCGTCGATGTCGACCTGACCTTCGACATAGGCCTCCCCAAGACTGGCAAGGCTCGGTTTGCGAAAGTAGCTCACCGCTTGCGGCCCCGGCAGCGTGATGGTGACCGTCGGCGACGCCGAAAAACGGTAATCGCGACCATCCCAGAGGCGAATTTGCAGCGGCAATTCGCCATGTGCGCGTATTTGCCCGACCCACCTGTCAAAATGATCGAGGCCGAACTGCCCCAATTTGTCGATCAGCATGCATGCACTCCCTGGCCGCGGTAAGCAAACGCCACATTTCGAACATGCCTTTGATTTTAGGACGGTTTTTTCCCGTCCGATGTTCAAGGGCGCAACGGGTAAACCGACTAATCACGCCGGGGGATACAGCGACACTGTGCTAAAATTCGCGCCTCTTTCCCTTGGCTTGGGCCATGTACGAACTCCTGATCGGCTTGCGCTATACGCGGGCCAAACGACGTAACGGCTTCATTTCATTCATCTCGCTCGTTTCCATTCTCGGCATCACGCTCGGCGTCGCGGCGCTGATCATCGTGCTCTCGGTGATGAACGGTTTCCAGGAAGAAGTCCGTGACCGGATTCTCGGTATGGCCGCGCACGTGCAGATCACCGGCGCCGACAGCCGCCTGCCCGATTGGCGACAGGTTGCCGCCGACACCAAGCAGAATCCGCACGTCAAATCCAGCGCCCCCTACGTGCTCGGCCAGGGCCTGCTCGCCAACGGCAGCCTGGTCAAGGGCACCATCGTTCGCGGCATCGACCCGGCACTGGAACCGGCCGTCAGCGATGCCGCCAGCAAGATGCTCGCGGGCCGGCTGAGTGATTTGCAGGATGGCCAGTTCAACATCGTGCTCGGCTGGCAACTCGCCGCCGAACTCGGCGTGCGCGCCGGCGACAAGATCACGCTGATCACGCCACAAGGCCAGATCACGCCGGCCGGGTTGATCCCGCGCTTCCGCCAGTTTCTCGTCGTCGGCGTATTCCGTGCCGACTACTACCCCTACGATGCCGGCCTCGCCTTCATTCACATCGGTGACGCCCAGAAGCTGTTCCGCACCGGCGATGACGTCAGCGGGCTGCGCCTGAAGCTCGACGACCTGTTCAACGCCCGCAGTGTCGCCCGCGAACTGGGCCGGGCAATGCCATCGCTGCTGGTCAGCGATTGGTCGCAGGAAAATCCGACCTACTTCCGCGCGGTCGAGATCGAAAAACGGATGATGTTCATCATCCTGACGCTGATCGTCGCCGTCGCCGCCTTCAACCTCGTCTCGACGCTGGTCATGGTCGTCACCGACAAACAGGCCGACATCGCGATTCTGCGCACGCTCGGCGCATCGCCGGGGTCGATCATGAAGATCTTCGTCATTCAGGGCGCGATTTCGGGTTTTGTCGGCACGCTGTGCGGCGTACTGAGCGGCGTGCTTGTCGCCAGCAATCTGGATGTCATCATTCCGCTGATCGAACGCATCATCGGCACGCGCATCCTCTCGCCCGATGTTTACCTGATCACCGAACTGCCGTCGAAAATCATCCCGGGCGACGTCACGACCATCGCGGTGATTTCGCTGGTGCTGTCGCTGGCGGCAACGCTGTACCCGAGCTGGCGTGCCAGCCGCATCAATCCGGCGGAGGCGCTGCGCTATGAGTAAGACCATCCTGAGCGCGCAAGGCCTCGTCAAGCACTACCGCGGCGGCAAGCTCGACACCCCGGTGCTCGAAGGCATCGATTTCAGCCTGCTCGCCGGCGATACCGCGGCGGTCGTCGGGGCATCCGGCTCGGGCAAGTCGACCCTGCTGCATTGCCTTGGCGGGCTCGATACGCCCAGCGCCGGCAGCGTCCGCATCGGCGATGCCGATCCGTTCGCGCTGAACGAAGCCGGCCGTGGCGAGCTGCGCAACCGCCAGCTCGGCTTTGTCTACCAGTTCCACCATCTGCTGCCCGAGTTTTCCGCCGAGGAAAACGTCGCGATGCCGCTGCTGATCCGCCGCACGCCGAAAGCCGCCGCGCTCGCTGCCGCGCGCGAGATGCTCAAACGTGTCGGCCTCGGCCACCGGCTGGACCACAAGCCGGGCGAGCTGTCGGGCGGCGAGCGCCAGCGCGCCGCGATTGCCCGCGCGCTGGTCAATCAGCCGGCCTGCGTGCTCGCCGACGAGCCGACCGGCAACCTTGACCGCGGCACCGCCGAATCGGTGTTCGCGCTGATGCTCGAACTCAACCGCGAATTGAATACGAGCTTCGTCATCGTCACGCACGACCCACTGCTCGCGCAGCGCTGCCAACACCGCTACCTGCTTGCCGACGGCAAGCTTGCCGGGCTCTAGCATGCGATTTCGTCTGCGCCGCACCGACCGGCTGGGGCTGTCTGCCGGACTGATTTCGATCACTCTCGCCGTGCTGATGACGCTGCTGGTCTACGCCCATCACGGCCAGGCTTTCGAGCTTTCGAATTACCCCTGGCTGCGTTCGGTCGCCTGGTTGCTGTTCATCGGCCAGATCGGCGCGCTGGTGTCGAGCATCCTCCATTACCACCAACGCAATCTGGCGGCACTGGTCCGGCTGTATGGCTGGCTGATTTTCCAGTTCGCCCTGATCTACTACACGCTGGTGCTGTTCGACTTCGACAACAACGCGTTTTCCGGCATCCACAACCTGCACGTGTATGCCCCGGACACGGCATCGGCCTTCATGCTCGGTGCACTCAAGACCTTCCTGGATTGCATGCACTTCAGCGTCGTGACCTCGGCCACGGTCGGCTACGGCGATATTTATCCCCGTGACTGGCTGGCACGCATCCTGACCGACCTGCACATCCTGTTTGCGACCGGCGTGGCCATCGTCGGATTCGGCCGGTACTTCTCCGGCCAAAGCACGCCGCCCAAGCAGGACGATTGACGCCAGACCATGCGTGTCTTCCGGACCGACCGGTTTCCGCTACCGCTGCCGCCGGGTCATCGCTTCCCGGCCGAAAAATACCGCTTGCTGTACGAGGCCGTCGCAGAGCTGCCCGGCATCAGCTTCGTCGAGGCGCCACGCGCCGGCAACGATGAACTGGCCTGCGCGCACACCGCCGATTACCTGTACAAACTCGACTCCGGCACGCTGAGTCGCGCCGAGGAGCGCGCCATCGGCCTGCCTTGGTCGCCGGCACTGGTCGAACGCTCGCGTCGATCGACCGGCGCGACGATCGCGGCCTGTCGCGCAGCGCTTGAGGACGGCTCGGCCGCCAGCCTGGCCGGCGGCACGCATCATGCCTACGCCGAACGCGGCAGCGGCTTCTGCGTATTCAACGACAGCGCCGTTGCGCTCCGGCTGCTGCAGCGCGAACGCCTCATCCAGCGCGCACTGGTCATCGATCTCGACGTCCATCAAGGCAACGGCACGGCGGCCATGCTTGCCAATGATCCGGCGCTCTACACGTTTTCGATGCACGGCGCCGGCAATTTCCCGTTCCAGAAGGAAATCAGCGATCACGACGTCGAGCTGCCCGACGGCTGCAGTGATGAAGCCTACCTCGATCGGCTGGCGCACGAGCTGCCCAGCCTGTTCAGCGCCAGCTGGCCGGATCTGGTGATCTATCTTGCCGGCGCCGACGCCTATGCGGGCGATCGGCTGGGACGGCTCTCGCTCAGCCAGGCCGGGCTGGCCGCGCGCGATGCCATGGTGCTCGACAGCTGCAACCGCTACGGCGTGCCGGTCGCCGTCACCATGGGCGGCGGCTATGCGGTACCGATCAGCGACACCGTGGCCATCCATGCGGCAACCATCGCGGCGGCGCTCGCCCACGCACGCTGAGCGTCAGCCCAGCCAGTAAACCAGTCGCTGCATCCTCGACAGCGACCGCCACCAGTCCTCGCCCGCAGCCAACATGGCCAAGCCACGTTCGGACAGGAACCACGCCCGCACGCCATTGGGCCAGTCCTGCGCGGCAATCCAGCCATGGCGGCGGAAATAGCCGAGCCACAACGCGGCCTCTGCACCGTAGCCGTCCAGCCAGGTGGTCATCGCCAGCGGCCCGGCCTCCAGAATCGGGTAACCGAGGTACATCCGGCGCATCACACCCAGTGCCCGACGCGGCCTCGGCACACGACTCATACTGGAAGCTGATGGCGAAAAGTCCATTTTTCATCAAGACCTTACAGTTTCACTACGCCACATCCGCGAATGTGAATATCACCGGTTTAGCACCAACGGCGTTCGACGCGGTCCACCTTCAGGGCAATGCGCGGCCAGCCGGCTCAAAGCCAGTGAATACGCCGACACATTTCCCTTGTTGAAAGAGAACTACGAAAACCAGTCCGGCAGAGATTTCCTGCTGCGCAAGGCCTTGGAAAAAACATCGTATGTCTTTGTGAAATAAGGATTTTTTGCAATTTTTTGACTGGTAAAACCCGATTGACGCTGTTACCTTCCGCATTGACTCATGAATAAGAACGCCGCCTGACAACGATGTCGAACACCCAAAACCACCCGCCTCATCTGCCGCTGCTGTGGCTGGCCGCAGCCATTGCCGGCCCTGTTTCGCTGACCGTGACCGCCTACGGTGTCGCCGAGTACGGCCCGCAGGAGACCGTGCAGGTCCATCCCGTTTCGCAGAAACTGGATACGCCCGCGCTGGTCAGCCAGATTGCCGCCACGCCGCTTCGGCAGGACGAAGTCATCCGCAACGGCGACACGCTGGCCAGGGTGCTGTCGCGGCTGTCGGTCGACGATCCGGCCGCGATGGACTACCTGCGCCGTACGCCGGCTGCACGTGGCTTCTTCGAGCTGAGCCCGGGGCGCAGCCTGCATGCGGTCACGACGCGCGATGGCAAGCTCACCGAGCTGGGTTATCTTGGCAACGACGACCAGCGGCTGACGCTGCGCCGCGACGGCGACACGTTCAGCGTGGCAAGCACCGCGGTCGCGCTGACGCAGTCGACCGCCTACCGCGCCGGCCTGCTCAGTGGCAATGCAGCCGAAGCGTTCCGGTCGCTCGACCTGCCGACGGACGTTCGCCAGCAGCTCGGCACCCTGTTCGGCGAAGGTCAGCTCGCCAAGGGCAGCCGCTACAGCGTCGTCTACGAGACATTCGACGAGGACGGTCAGATCGTCCGTACCGGCAAGGTATTGGCAGCGTCGATCAATGACGGCAAAACACTCAAGCGCGCTTACTGGTTCCAGCCCGCCGGCCAGCCCGGCGGCTACTACAACGACGATGGCGCCAGCGCATCGGCGCGCTTTACCCGCCACCCCACCGATTTCACCCACGTGTCGTCCGAGTTCGGCATGCGCATGCATCCGGTGCTGAAGCGCGCGATCGGCCACGAAGGCGTCGATCTCGCGGCCCCCAGCGGCACACCGGTCTACGCCGCCGGCAGCGGCAAACTGGTCAAGTACGGCCGCGAAGGCGCGTACGGCAATATGGCGGAGATCCGTCACGACGGCCGTTACCAGACCGTCTATGCCCATATGAGCAAGTTCGCCAGCGGCCTCAAGGCCGGCAGCACGGTGACCAAGGGACAGCTGATCGGCTACGTCGGCAGCACCGGGCGCTCGACCGGCCCGCACCTGCACTTCGAATTCCGCATCAACAACCAACCGGTCGATCCTTTGGCAGTAAAATTGCCGACCGACGCGGCGCTGGGCAAAAACTGGCTTGCCGCATTCAAACAACACAGCACCCCGCTGGGTGAACAACTGGCGCTGCTGGACGGCTCGAGGCTGGCCAGCATCCGGTAACGAGGAAGCATGGCGCGCCCGCAACTCTTGATCGGCCTGATGACAGGCACCAGTCTGGACGGCATCGACGCCGTCCTCGTCGATCTCTCGGGCGCCCAGCCGGCGCTGCTCGCCGCGCAAGGCACCGCGCTACCAGCCGCGTTGCGGCATGAGCTACTGACGCTGCAGGCCTCATCGCCAGATGAAATCGATCTGGCGTGGCGTGCCGGCAACGGCCTGGCCGACTGCTATGCCGACGCGGTGACCGCGCTGCTGCGGCAAGCCGGCATCGATGCCGGCGACATCCTCGCTATCGGCAATCACGGCCAGACCATCCGTCACCGTCCCGAACGCGGCTACACCATCCAGCTCGGCAACCACGCCCAGTTGGCCGAACGCAGCGGCATTCCCGTTGTCGGCGATTTCCGCTCTCGCGACGTCGCCGCGGGCGGCCAGGGCGCGCCGCTGGTGCCGGCCTTCCACCATGCGATTTTCGCCGACGCCCATCGTCACCGCGTCATCGTCAATATCGGCGGCATCGCCAACCTGACGGACCTCCCCTGCGACGGCAGCGTCTCGGGCTACGACACCGGCCCCGGCAACGTGCTGATGGACCTGTGGATCGGCCGCCACCTCGGCGAGCGCTACGACGCCGGCGGCGCCTGGGCCGCCAGCGGCACGGTGATCGACGACCTGCTGGCACAGCTGCTGACCGAACCGTATCTGGCGCAGCCGGCACCCAAGAGCACCGGTCGCGACCTGTTCCACGCCGACTGGCTGAACGCGCAGCTCGCCAGCCGCAACGACAATCCGGCCGACGTCATGGCCACGCTGACCGCCTACACCGCCCGCACCATTGCCGACGCGATCCAGCGTACGGCGGCGGGTGCCGACGACGTGTTCATCTGCGGCGGCGGCGCACACAACCCGACGCTGCTGTCCATGCTGGGCGCGCTATTGCCCGGCATCACCATCGCCAGCACGGCCGAACTCGGGGTCGACCCGGACTGGGTCGAGGCCATCGCCTTTGCCTGGCTCGCCCAGCGTTGCCTGTCAGGGCAAAGCGGCAACGTTCCCGCCGTGACCGGTGCCGCCGGGCCGCGCGTGCTCGGGGCGATCTGGCCAGCCTGAATGCCGAGTTCGCACCTGTAGGCAAGTCACAAGTAAGCACAATGCAACCGCCCGGACTTTATCGGCGGCGCTAAGGTAGACTTGCCGCCGGATTGTCATCTACCGGACCCGCGTCAATGTCGCACCCCAACCAGTTCGATCTGTTCCGCAGCCGTCGCTTTCTGCCGCTGTTCGTCACCCAGTTTTTCGGTGCGTTCAACGACAATCTGTTCAAGAACGCGCTACTGGTGATGATTGCCTTTCACGGCCTCTCGGCCGCAGGCATGGGCGCCGCGACGCTGGTCAATGCCGCCGCCGGTATTTTCATTCTGCCCTTTTTCCTGTTCTCGGCTTTTTCCGGCCAACTGGCCGAGAAGTACGACAAAGCCATCCTGGCGCGCTGGATCAAGGTCCTTGAAATCCTCATCATGCTCGCTGCCGGCTATGGCTTTGCAACCCGCAATGCCGCGGTGCTGATGGGCTGCCTGTTCATGATGGGCGTGCACTCGACGCTGTTCGGCCCGCTCAAGTATTCGATCCTGCCGCAATACCTGAAGCCGCAGGAATTGCTCGGCGGCAATGGCCTGATCGAAATGGGCACCTTCATCGCCATCCTGCTCGGCCAGATCGCCGGCACGCTGATCATCAGCCATCAGCCGCACGGCGAATTGCTCATCATCTGGGCCTGCGTCGGCGTCGCCGTACTGGGCTGGCTGGCCAGCCGCAGCATGCCATCCGCCCCTGCGCCGGCCGCCCAACTGCCGATCAACTGGAACGTGTTTGCCGAAAGCTGGCACATCATCAAGCACGTCAAGAAGAACAGAACGGTCTTCAACAGCCTGCTCGGGATTTCGTGGTTCTGGTTCTTCGGCGCGGTCTATCTGACCCAGTTGCCGGAGGTCGCCAAGGCGGTATTGCACGGTGACGAACAGGTCTACACGCTCTTGATCACGCTGTTCTCGGTCGGCGTCGGCGTCGGCTCGATGCTGTGCGAACGGCTCTCGGGCCGCTCGATCGAGCTGGGCCTCGTACCGTTCGGCTCGATCGGCCTGTCGCTGTTCGGCGTCGACCTCTATTTCGCCCTCGCCAATACCCCGGCGGGCCAGTACGGCCTGATGAGCTTCATCTCCGCCTCCGGCCATTGGCGCGTAATGCTGGACATCCTGCTGCTCGGTGTCTTCGGCGGCTTCTTCATCGTGCCGCTGTACGCGCTGATCCAGGCGCGCACCGAGCCCGGCTTCACCTCGCGCGCCATCGCCGCCAACAACATCCTCAACGCCTTCTTCATGGTCATCGCCGCCGGCATGAGCATTGCGCTGCTCAAGGCAGGCCTGTCGATCAAAGGGCTGTTGCTGACCGTCGCGCTGATGAACATCGCCGTCGCGATCTACATCTACACGCTGATTCCCGAATTCATGATGCGCTTTCAGGTGTGGATCCTCACCCACCTGCTCTATCGCATCCGCGCACAGGGGCTCGACAACATCCCTGAAACCGGCGCCTGCGTGCTGATCTGCAACCACGTCAGCTTCATGGACGCACTGATCGTCGCCGGCCGCGTACGCCGGCCGGTGCGCTTCGTGATGGACCACCGCATTTTCAAAATTCCGCTACTGAACTTCGTATTCCGCACCGCCGGCGCCATCCCGATCGCCCCGGTACG
The DNA here is from genome assembly GCF_050916355.1 of Jeongeupia wiesaeckerbachi. Classification (GTDB taxonomy): domain Bacteria; phylum Pseudomonadota; class Gammaproteobacteria; order Burkholderiales; family Chitinibacteraceae; genus Jeongeupia; species Jeongeupia wiesaeckerbachi. The sequence continues at coordinate 2,852,453 of NZ_CP136946.1, read as the reverse complement.
CGAGGATGCGACGATGAAAGACAAGGCCATGGACCGCGTCGCGGCCTACCTCGAAGCCGGCGAAGTCGTCTGCATCTTCCCCGAAGGCAAGATCACCCACGACGGCCAGCTGAACCGCTTCAAGCCCGGCATCGAGGAAATCATCCGCCGCACCCCGGTACCGGTGATCCCGATGGCGCTGCAAGGCCTGTGGGGCAGCTTCTTCAGCCGCAAGGATGGCGCGGCAATGATGAAATGGCCACGCGGGATCTGGTCGAAGATTGGGGTGAATGTGGGGGAGCCGGTGGCACCGGAAGCGGTAACGCGGCAAATGCTGGAAGATAAAGTGCGAGAGCTGCGTGGTAGTTGGTTGTGAGCTCTCAAAAATAAACCTCAAACATCAATTCAATCAATGACACCCAAAACCAACTCAGAAAGCATTTGGGGACCAACTCTGATGCTCGCCGGCGTATGCGTCGCTGCTGCCGCGCAGATCATGGGATACGCAGCCCCATTCTTTTATATTTTCGCTGTAAAAATCGCCTACCCAATAGCACTAGCATTCATGGTGGATGCATGGGAGAAAAAAGGCATAGCCACCAAAGAGTCAGGCGACATGGCTTTAACGGTTCACATTCACGGCATTCCCGCACAAATCCATGAAAACACCAAGTTTCTAAAAAACGTAAATTTCAAGTTACAAACAGACCTCGAAAGCAAACTCACCTTGGCTTCGCAGCTGAAGGTATTGTTGACTGGCAGTGTTTTTGTGTTATCAATCTACAACTTTGTTGTGATCAATAACACTTTTACTTTTGGTGCTTGGGATTTTTTCAGGATTTCTTTTGGCATATGCATATGCACTTTCTTCTGGAAAAAGCTCCGGGAAAGCATGAATTTACTGCTTACTTGCACTCGCAAAGAGTGGCACATCGGGACAACAAGCACTGTACTGGGCACCGCTTTTTCCGCATTCTTCGTTGAAAATAAGGATGGAGATAACCAATATCACTCGTTCTTGGAAAAGCTCATTGCATAAAACGGTGCCTTAGCACCTATTTTCTAAAAACACCCACAAGCAAGCACCATAATTAATAAAAAATCCGCCCATGGGCGGATTTTTATTTCGGCAACACATTCAACCTGCATTTGAAGAATTTGCTGTTCAGATATTCCGACAGGGCCTGATTTCCCTGCCCGGCCACCAACCCATTGCCATCGTGGCAACGCCAGACGAAATGCTCGCTCAGCCGGATCGTGCCATCCAGATCCGCACTCACCAGCCAGCGGGCAAACTGCTGACCATCGTCCGAGTCCGACCACGCTTTCGACGCACAGACTTCATCCGGCAAGCCGTTCAGCACCACAGTCATCACCGCCTGATCATGGTTGGCAGCCTGTTGCCACTCGCCATCAACATCCGGGTAAACGGTCTGCGGCGTCGTTGTCGGGTCGATGAACAGTCGGTATCCCATCTCGTTGACTCCCTGTGTGTCAGTCGATCGCCAGCCAGACCATGTCGTCGCGCAGCTCGACCTTGTGGCAAGGCGTGTGGCCTTCGTCCGGCGCCTGCGCCTGCCCGGTCTGCAGGCTGATCTTGAAATTGTGCAGCGGGCAGGCAACGGTGTCACCGTAAACCAGCCCGTGCGACAGCGCGCCGCCCTTGTGCGGGCAGTGGTCGTCGAGCGCGAACACGCGGTTGTCGATGGTGCGGAACAGCGCGATATCGGTCTTGCCCTCGCGCTTGACCACCCGGGCGCCCTGCGCCGGGATCTCGTCAAGCTTGCAGATGGATTGCCACTGGCTCTTGTCGGTGCTCATGTCGGTTTTCCTTGTTCGGCCCGCCGTTTGCATGGCGGGCCAGAATCGGTCATCGGGATCAGACGGTCAGGTCGGTGAAGCGTGCCGCGGCGTCTTCGCCGAGCTGGGCCTGCCACGGGTCCGGCTCGCCGGCCAGCGCCAGTTGCAGCCGCGCCCACAGCGCCTTGCGGTTGGTCGCATCGTCGAGCACCTTCGCCTTGATGTAGTCGAGGCCGACGCGGCCCAAGTAGTGCACCGTGCGCTCGAGGTAGTGCGCTTCCTCGCGGTAGAGCTGCAGCACTGCGCCCGAATACTCGAGCACCTCTTCCTCGGTTTTGACCTTGGTGAAGAACTCGGCCACCTCGGTCTTGATACCGCCGTTGCCGCCGATATAGATTTCCCAGCCCGAATCGACGGCAATGATGCCGACGTCCTTGATCCCGGCTTCGGCACAGTTGCGCGGGCAACCGCTCACGGCAAGCTTGACCTTGTGCGGCGCCCACATCCGGTCGAAGGCTTTTTCCAGCGCAATGCCCATGCCGGTCGAATCCTGCGTGCCGAAGCGGCAGAACTGCTTGCCGACGCAGGTTTTCACCGTGCGCAGCCCCTTGGCGTAGCCCATGCCGCACGGCATGTCGAGTTCGCGCCACATCTGCGGCAAGTCCTCTTTCTTCACGCCGAGCAGGTCGAGCCGCTGGCCGCCGGTGACCTTGACCATCTTGACGTTGAACTTGTCGGCGACATCGGCGATCTTGCGCAGCTCGGCCGGGCTGGTCACGCCGCCCCACATGCGCGGAATGACGCTGAAGGTGCTGTCCTTCTGCACATTGGCGTGCATGCGCTCGTTGACGAGCCGCGCCTGCGGGTCGTCCTTGGCCTCGCCCGGCCAGGTCGAGATCAGGTAGTAGTTCAGCGCCGGGCGGCAGGTCGGGCAGCCGTCTGGGGTTTTCCAGTGCAGCGCCTTCATCGTGTCGGCTAGCGTCACCAGATGCTGCTCGCGGATCGCCTCGCGCACCTCGCCATGGGTGTGATCGGTACAGCCGCACATCGACTTGCGCTTCGGAGCGTCCTGGAACGAACTGCCGACGGTGCTCATCAGCACCTGCTCGACCAGACCGGTGCACGAGCCGCAAGACGCACCGGCCTTGGTGTGCTTCTTGACGTCGTCGACGGTGAACAGGCCCTTTTCCTTGATCGCCTTGACCAGCACGCCCTTGGTGACGCCATTGCAGCCGCAGATTTCGGCGTCGTCCGGCAGTGCGGCGGCGCGGCTGGCACCCGAGGTGCCGGTGTCGCCCAAGTCGCGCGGCGGCCCGAACAGCAACTGGCTACGCAGGTCGGCAACGTCGCGCTCCTGCCGCAGCAGCTGGAAGTACCAGGCGCCGTCACTGGTATCGCCATACAGACAGGCGCCGACGAGCTTGTTGTCGCGGACGATCAGCCGCTTGTAGACGCCGCCTGCCGGGTCGGAGAGCACGATTTCGTCGCAGCCCTCGCCGCCCATGAATTCGCCGGCACTGAACAGGTCGATGCCGGTGACCTTGAGCTTGGTCGACGTCGTCGTGCCGGTGTAGCGCTGTTTGCCGCAGCCGCCGAGCTGGTTGCCGAGCACCTTGGCCATTTCGAACAAGGGCGCGACCAGACCGTAAGACACGCCACGATGGCTGACGCACTCGCCGACGGCGTAGATGTGCGCGTCGCTGGTCGCCAGCGTGTCGCCCACGACGATGCCGTTGCTGACCTCAAGACCGGCGTCGCGCGCCAGATCGGCGTTCGGCACGATACCAACGGCCATGACGACCAGATCCGCTGCGATCACTTCCCCCGATTCGAGCCGCACGCCGGTCACATGGCCGTTCTCGCCGATCAGTTCCTGCGTCTTGGCGCCGAGCTTGAGATTCAGGCCGCGTTCGGTCAGCGATTTTTCCAGCAGCCGGCCGGCGGTGTCGTCGAGCTGGCGATTCAACAACCAGTCGCCGAGGTGGATCACCGTCACATCCATGCCACGCAGCTTCAGCCCGTGCGCGGCCTCAAGCCCAAGCAGGCCCCCGCCGATCACCACCGCATGGCGGTGCAGCGCCGCGGCGACAATCATTTTCTCGGTGTCCTTGATGTCGCGAAAGCCGATTACGCCGTCGAGATCGCTGCCCGGCACCGGCAGCATGAACGGCCGCGAACCGGTCGCGATCAGCAGCTTGTCGTAGCCGATCGCCTCGCCGGCGGCGGTATACACCTCGCGGCGTTCGCGATCGATCCGCGTTGCGGCGCAGCCCTTGATCAGCCGGATGCCGTGCTCGGCATACCAGTCCAGATCGTTGAGGATGATGTCCTTGAGCTTCTGCTCGCCAGCCAGAATCGGCGACAACTGGATGCGGTTGTAGTTGCCCCACGGTTCGTCGCCAATCACGGTGATGGCATAGCGCTCCTTGTCATGCTTGAGGATTTCCTCGAGCGTGCGGATCCCCGCCATGCCGTTGCCGATCAATACCAGTCGCTGCTTTTGCATTCATCACTCCTTGGCTGACACCGCCTACGCGCGCGGTGTGATGCATTGCAGTGATGATCGCCAATTCGCCGCATTTAGGACAGGTAAATACCGACGCCGAAAACTTGATTGAAATCAATGATTTCCGGCCGAATAGTTCTTTCGGCCTATATCAATTCCACCCGCCTAATCCGACCGGTCTAGACGATGAACAAGCATGAAAAACGCCACCTTGCGGTGGCGTTTTTTCTTTCCTGAACAATGATCTCAGCAAGGGCATTTGCCGCCGGCAGCCCGGTCGGCGCTCGGGAAACGCGCCTCCAGGCAATAGCGGTAAAAATCCTCGCGGCTCATCGGCGTCGCATCCGGATGCTGGCTGCGCATATGGTCGACGTAGTACTCGTAGTCGTGCACGCCAACCATCAGCCGGCAGGTTTGCACCACTTTCTTCGCTGCGTCCTTGAGCCCGGACAGCCAGTCCGAACCGAGGCTGTAGCGCTCGAACTCGGCACGGCTCATCGGCGTGCCGGCACCATGACGCCGCTGGTGATCGGCCAGGTAACGCAGGTACTCGTCACCGTCTTCGACCGCCGGTGGCGGCTCTCGCCGGCCGCCGGTCAGGAAAGAAAGGTCAAGCATTGGCAGAAGCCTCCCCGCGGAGTTGGACTTCGGCTTCGCGCGTGGTCGGCTGACGGCTGGCCAGTGCACGGCGGACGTTGAAGAACGCCGCCACCAGCATCACCACCGCGACGATCATGAAGAAACCGCACAA